>CAVHGD010000012.1:28039-38344 GCA_963635385.1 Dialister sp. CAG:486
GAGCAAACCATTTATTTTTGGGCGCACTGCTTATTTGAGTAGGCTGTTTATTTGAGCATACTGTTGATATCTAAGGAGAGGCCTACTTGGTAGGAAAAATTGCTCTTGGTCATTTGCGACATGGCAAACCCCAACCGGAACTTATAGATACGCACGCCCGCACCAAACGCAAATCCGGCAATGGAGCGCTGGTCGGAGAGATTCATCTCGGCACGGCGGCGGTGGTTGTAGCTGACGGTGAGGTAGAAACGCTCGGAACGAGGCACGACATCGAGCGCAAAGACCGTGTGACGGAACATCATGTCGTACCACTCTATCTTTTTGGTCTCGCCCGTGAGGTCGGAGATATTGACATTGTTGGTTTGCTCGTAGCCCAAATTCCACTGCTGCATGTTGTGAATGGTCATGGAAAAACGAATGGGCGCGTGGGCAAAACGATAGGAAAAGCCCAATTGTAAGTTGATGGGCAGCATCTCGTGGTTGCTTCCGCCCTCCTCGCTATAAAAGCCTTTGACCTGCCAACCGATGTTTTGCAGCGAGAGTCCGAGCTGGAAAGTGGAGTCGCGCGTCTGGAAATGGGCTCCCACATCGGCGCCCAAAGCGAAGGAATGGTAGGACTCGTAGATGGAATAGACCGGCTTGAGCGTAACCCCGACGGAGAATAGCTCACCCAACTGGCGCGCATAGATGGCGTCGATAAGGATGTCCTTGGCCGTGAAGGTGCCGCCCGTGAGGTTGCCCGTGTTGTCGGCATACTGCATACGGCCGTAGTCGAGGTAATGGACACCAACGGCAAAGTAGTTCGGCTTGTCCGGTTCGCCTTCGCCCGTGTAGGGCTTCTCGATCTTAGAGCGACCGAAATTGTGACCATAAAGGACACTTCCGAACATGGTACCGGGGAGGTAGTAGGAATAGTTGAGCTGTAAGACGTTGTCGGTAAGGGAACCTAAGAGAGCGGGATTGTTCATCGCCATGGATATATCGCCATCGCGTACGCTGACATTGTAGGTTCCTAAGGCGTTGATTCGGGAAGATACGGGAAGACCCAAGAAAGTGAAGACACTGCTACCGCTGCCTGTGTATTGGGCGCAAACCGGCATCGCCAAACAGACTATGAGCAGAATCCATAGCAAACGGCGAAAAATATGTGAAACGGAATGAGTCAAAAGAAAAAACAGGTTAGCGGCGAAGCACTAAAAAATGATTAGCGGGGGCGCACTAAATAAAAAACGGTTAGCGGCGGTGGGCATTGCTCCTAACGGAGAAAAATGCGCTTGCACATTCGAGCGGCAAAGGTACTGCTTTTCGACGAAATATGCAAGAGGCGAGGCAAAGACCGTCAAAAAACAGCAAAACAAGTCGGAACCGTTCCGAAACGAACGGGAACGGGCACGGTATGGACAGAATGGCGTACCTTTGCCGCCGAAATGATTTTTTGTGCTGTTAAGAAGGGCGGCAAAGGCTTTGACAGGGGTAGGGGGCGGGCTATTGCTGCTTGGAGAGCAGATACTTGCGGTATTCCGACGGGGTGCAGGAATAGCGAGCCGAGAAAGCACGATAGAACGTGGATTTGGAGCCTACCTTATAGCCGACCCGCTCCGGAATCTTGTCGATGGGGATAGACGAGTCGTGGAGCAACTGCTCGGCATAGTCGAGGCGCAAATCGTTGATATACTGATGGAAAGTCTTGCCCGTGGTCCGATTGAGCAGCGTGGTGAACTGCGTGGTGCCGATATGCATCTTCTCGCACAAGACCAAACGGGTGATGTCCTCGTTGGTATAGAGCAGCGTGTCCTCGCAGACGGCCTTGAGATTGGCGGCAAAACGCTCGGTGGTGGTGGGTGGGGCCGGTGCGGGCTGAGGCTCCGGGTGGAGCAGACTCGGCTCCGGCTCGGACAAGAGAATCTGCATGTCCTCGCGGTCGTCGGTGCGAGCCGTCTCGTATGCTAAAATGATGGAATAGACCTGATAGGACAGTGAGTTCTCAATCAAGATAACGAACAGCGTGTTGAGCACCCAAAAATAGGGCGAGATATGCGGAATATAGCAGACACTCCAACAGCCCACGAGCAGCAGCAGCTCGACCGCCGCACGGCGAAGCCAATGGATGTCGTGCCCCTCGATGGTGCCGTAATGCTCCTGCACAAAGCGATCGTAACGAAGCCACGCACGGGTAAGCAAAATGGAGAAAACAAAAATATACAGCACCAACCCCACTAACTCGATGGTGAGCAACAGCCCGCTCTCGACAAAGAATCCGACAACGGAAAACACAAAGAAAGGGGCGACATGCGCCAAAAAGACTTGCCACGTGACGATACGGCGATGGGTGACCTCGGTAAGCACCAAGATACAGAACACAACCGAGAACATATCCGACTGGGCCATGACCTGACGGACGTGGAAACGAGCGAATACATCGGGCCACCAAGGGATGATGGAATAGAAAAAGCTTAGAATCTGCCAACCGAGAAAGATAGCCATCAAACAGCGACGGCGAATGGCGGTACGGCTCTTGAACGACTCGTCGGGGCGGACAAAACGATAGAACCAATAGACTAAAAGACAAAGCAATGCACCCCGAAAGATGTCATAGAGATGAAGGGGAAGAGGGTAGGTCATGGTGGTAAAAATGGGCTATAATGGGTTCGGGTCAGTGCACAAAAGTACTACTTTTTTGCTGACCGTGCAAAAAAAGTGGAGAATGAGAGGTGTTTTTTGTCGAATTGGGGCAATCGGGGTGGCAAATGGTAAGTTCGTACGTTTTTTTGGGGCGGGATAGGCATAAAAAAAGATGGCTGCCGAATGAATCGGACAGCCATCTCGCAACAAAAAACAAAACAGAATTATTATTTCAGCGGAAGAATGGGAAGCTTTGCCGGTCGGCTCGCTCTCTCATTGCCGTGCGGGAAGGGATGAGCAGGGCCTATTCGTTAGGAAAGGGTGCCGGCACCTACCCCGGAAAATGATACTACGAGCGAACTCAAAGCGGACATGCAACCGAAAAAATAATAGAGAAAAAGTTCGTAAAAAGCGGGTAAAACCGTTAGTTCAACGCAATGGAAACTGTAGAACCGAAGGCCGTGGTGGCAGCGAAGGTGAGGGCGGTGAGGTTGTCCTCGTCGTCGAAGGCTACCGTCAGCGGAGCGGTGGGCATGAGGTAGTAGTAATGCCCGTCGGGGGTCAAGAGATAACTTGCCTCGGCACTGCCCGAACGATAGAAGCCCGTGAAAGGACTGCTCATGATCCATGCGCCCTCGTAGATGTCAGACCACTCACCCGAAGGCAAGGTCTCAATGGCATTCTCATCGGCAGCCTCCAACTGAAGGACAACCGTGTTGCCTATCGAGTCGGTCAGCGTAACGGTGTGGAGCGTGGTTTGGTAATACTGCCAATAGAGGTCGTTCTGCGGGTCTGCCTCGAAAAGGACATCCGCATCGGTGATGACAAAGGAAGTGCTATCGGTAGGCTCGCCATACGCCGTATAAGGCTTGAACGATAGTGTGCCTGTGTAGGTGCCGTAGAGTTTGGCTCCCCACGAGTTGGTGTAGTCGATAGAGATAGTATAGACATCGCCTGACTTGGCTACCTCAACATCGATACCGCTCGGCAGTTGTGCCGTCGGGGTGGAGTTGTTGACTGCAGCCGCCGAAGTGTTAGCGAGGTTGATTTGCCACGGAGCAATGTCGCCGCCAGTGTAGTGACCTACTGCCAACGACTGGCTGTCGACCGGCACGCAGAACTCAATCTCGAAGTATTGTCCCTCGCCGGAGAAAGCCGCAGCGGAGAAATCGTAGGAGAGGTTCGCAGAGGTGAACGCCACCGTGAGTTTGCGTACATCGTCGCTTGCACCGTAATAGATAGTGTCGTCCTCGTCCTCCTCGGCATAGTAGTAAGCATCGGCGGAGGTAAGCGTCTGACGAGCCGACAAAATGTCGTCAAGCGTGCCGTTGTCCTTCTCGGTGCAGCCCGCCAAAACGGCGGCTGCAACCAAAGAGGCAATATAGAGTTTCTTATTCATAGAATATACATGATTAGGAGTTATACATTATTCTTCCGCAGCGTCGTCGGTGTCTGCATCGTCTGTACTCTCATCCGGTTGGAGAGCCGCAGGGCAGCCTTCCGTCCAAGTCCATTCCTCGGTATAGGGGCCGTAGATGCCTCCGCCGTTGTAGTCGGGCAGGTAGAGCAGCGTATTGAGCGTGAAGACATTCTTCTCGTTGGAGAAAGAAACATAGGAGGCGTACTTGCCACCATAGTAGAGGTAGTATTCGCCCTCGCTCGAAGTGGAGATACCCAGATTGAGCTCATAGAGGAATTTGCCGTCTACCTCTGCACCATTGAGGCTGACCACATTATAGTCGGCATCGAGGATGAACTTAATATGCTGACCGCTGACAATGGAATAGCCGTCGCCTGCTTTCTCGCCACTGCCCTCTTCGGTCTCCTCGGCAGGGTCGATAGTGAAGTACGGGCTGACCAAACGGAAGAGCGAATCGGTAGCCTCAACGGCTTTCTCTATCTCGACATCGCCCTCTTCGTTCCAAATACCCGAAACGAAATGGACGGTACCGCGGCTCTCCCAGTTGTAGTCTTTGGTGTAAGAGATAGTAATGGCATTGCGGCCGTAGGCGGTGGCGTCCTCCTCGGGAATGGAGATACTGAGCGTAGCCGTAGAGCCTATTGCTAACGCCGTGGCATCGATAGCCACCGAGTCGAACTGCTGACCGGCTGCAAAATGGAGCGTGGTCGGGAGTTTGATAGTACCCTCGTCGGACAATTCGACATTGAGCGTCAGGTCTGCCGCCTCGAGATAGGAGGTACGACCGATAAGAATGGTGTCGGTAGGGGTATCGTCGGGGGTATAGGTAACGGTGTTGTGCGTGGTTTCGTAGATGAAGAAGCCCTCGGACACAGGCGACTCATCACGCGTGGGAAAATCGTTCCCGCAACTTGCCAACACAACGGCGGCAAGCGCCATAGAGATATATTTCGTTTTCATACGAATGCTATATTAGGAGTTGATGGTGCGGAGAGGCAGTTCCTTTGCGGTATACCTCTCCGCAGAGAAAAGAAATTAGACGGTGGGAGGAGCCACTTGCTCGTTGTTGTCGCTCGTGCTGATGCCTTGGTTTGCCTCGATCTCAACACTCGGGATGAGGTAGAGCAGCACGGGGTCGTTGGGCTGGATGGTATATTGCCAAGCCGCAGGCCAATTGCTGGTAGCGAGGTTGGTACTCTTACGGTTGATCGGCTTCTCGAGGCGCAGGATATCGAAGAAGGCAAAGCCCTCGCCCCACAACTCGACACGACGCTGATACCAAATCTCGTCCAAGAGGTCGCTGCCGACCTGCTTGTAGTTGGTGTCCCGCTCGTCGGTCAGCACCTTGAGTGCAGCACGCGCGCCCGCTTCGTCACCCGAACGGGCAAGACCCTCTGCCTTGATGAGCAGCATCTCTTCGGCACGCATCAGAATCCAATCGGCTGCCGCAGACATCACGGTGGCGTTGTCGTTGGGAAGACCCCACTTGACATTGACATACTCCATACCGTCGCCGGCTGCCGTCTCTTTCCACCACGAATAGTTGGCGTCGTTGAGCAACGGAGAGGTCTTCTGCTCGTTGAGCCACCAGCCCTTGCGGACATCGGTAGAGGAGATTTTGGCATAGAGGGTGGAGGAGATAGAACTATAAGCACCCACGCTGGTATAACCCGATGTATAGAACGAGCCGACATGGCCTATCCAGTTGACGATACCCGAAGTAACGACCTCGTTGCTCTCGGTGAGGATATTCGCCCACAGCACCGAAGATGCGTCCGCCGAACAGAAAGTAGGCTTGGACACCTCGGCAAGGGTATAGACCGTTGCACCCGACACAATCAGGGCACTATCGGCATCGGAAGCCGCTGCCGCCCACTGCTTGGTGGCAAGATTGGCACGCGCACGCAGACCATAAGCAACGGCTTGGTCGATATAGCCCTTGTCGGAACGAGCGAAACCATTGAGCGCAGAGATAGCGAAATTGAGGTCGCTATAAACGAGGTCATAGACCTGCTGTACGGTGGCACGAGGGTTGTTCGCCTGCTTATCGGCTGTGAGCGACTCGGTCACAATAGGTACGCAAGGCTTGGTCTTGGTCTGGTCGCTATAGGTGAACTGGTAGAGTTGCGCCATCTCGAGATAGCAGAACGCACGCACGGCACGCGCCTGACCGAGGTTGGAGAGCAGCGTGGCGTCGGTGGTGGTACTGTCGATACCGCCGATGACACTATTCGCCGCACGGATGATCTTATAGTACTCGCGCCAATGCATACGCATCTCGAGCGAAGTATAGACACGGTCGGAGTACTCCGCCGGCGAAGCAAACCAGTTGTAACCGATATTGGGACGGACATAGTCCTGCCCCATGCAATCACGCATGATGCACATGGAGGCATAACCGAAATCGTAGTGGCGCTCATAGCCGTCTTCGCCCAGACCCGCCCAGAGTTGAATCATCTGCGAGTACATGGCGGCGACATCCGCCGACGAGGTGGTCGGGTTCTTGCTGAACGCATCTTGCTTCTGTTCTTCGGTCTTGGTAGCACCTTCGGGAGCGGTATTGAGCAGACTATCGCAAGCCGACAACCCGAATGCCAATCCGAAGATGGCTGTATATCTTGCTATTTTATTCATTGTAGTCTATAATTTAGGACGGGGAAAATGCCCCGTGTAGTGAAAATGTTAGAATGTGATGCTGATACCTCCGGAGATACTACGCATGGTGGCGTAGGTGTTCATACTCGAAGTGGAGTAACTCTGGCGAGGGTCAAGACCCTTGCGGGCTGCAAAGAGTGCGACATTGTCGGCTACACCATAGATACGCAACTTCTCGATCTTTGCCTTACGCGTCCACTTGGAGGGCAGGGTATAGCCCAATGTGATGTTCTGCAGGCTCAAGTAGTTGGACGAGATGAGCCAACGGTCGGAAGTGGCATTGGTATAGAGGTCGGCTGCATCCACACGAGGAATGTCGGTATCGGTATTGCTCGGCGTCCAAGCATCAAGAATGTCGGTGTGCCAGTTCTGACCCGCATACGACGAGTTGCCCGAGTGCATCAAAGACTGGTAGCCTGCGTCGAAGACACGACCGCCGAGTTGGTAAGCAAAGCCGATGGAGAAATCGACGCCATAGCAGTCGAGGGTAGTACCGAAACCGCCATAGACCTTAGGCAGGATGTCGCCCGACTCGTACTGCGTACCGTCCGCCCAGACATCGGTAACGGTCTGCCCCGTGACATTGCCCTCGTCGTCCGTCACATCCTTGTACCACAGCGACTTACCCGTACTCGGGTCAACGCCTGCGTACTTGCGGATGTAGAAATTATAAAGGCTCTCGCCCTCCTTGTAGATATAGTTGCCGTTAATCCACTGACCGTTCAACTCCGGCGAAAGGGAGAGAATCTTGTTCTTGAAATACGTCATGTTGGCATAGAGCGTCCAAGTGACATTGCGTGTCTTGACGGGCGTACCGTGCAACTCGAGGTCAAGGCCGGCGTTGCTGACCGAACCGATATTGACAGGCAGGCTGCTGTAACCCAAGGAGGAAGGCACGGGCTTGTAGTAGAGCATGTCCACCGTACGGCGCCAGAAGCCCTCGACCGTACCGCTCAATCGCTCATCAAAGAAGGAGAAGTCGATACCGCCGTTGAGGTTGTAGGAAGTCTCCCACGTGAGGTCTTCGTTACCCTTATAGGTGAGCGCCGTGGCGAAACTACCATTGTTCTCGCTGACCTCGTACTGGTCGGTATAGAGATAATAGTTAATGGCACCGTCGCTCGTAAGCAGGTTGTCGTTACCCTGCGCACCGTAACTGATCTTGAGTTTCAGAAGGTTGACTACATCCTGTGCCGACTCCATCCACGGCTCGGCGTTGATGTCCCATGCGGCACCCACCGACCAGAAGTTACCCCAACGGTTCTTCTTGGCGAAACGCGAAGAGGCGTCACGGCGATAGGAAGCGGAGATATAGTACTTGCTGTCGTAGTCGTACTTGGCTTGTGCCAAGATACCCTGCGTAGCATAGTGGTGCGTCAAAGAACCTGTCTGCGGGTTGAGAATGGCGTTGCTAATCTCGGCTATATCGGACGAGAAGAGTTTGGTCTTCTGACCATAGTTGGCAGAGTAGGTGTAGTTGTAGTTCTCGTAACCGAGCAAGAGGTCCACATTGTGCAAACCGGCGAAGCGGTTGTTGTAGGTGAGGAGGTACTGCTGGTTTACCGTCAGGTAGCGGTCGCTCTCGACATACGCCGAGCCGCCCGAAGTGGCGTACTGACCATAGAAGGGGTTCATGGTCTGCTGGTAACGGCTGCCAAAGTAGTTGACACCGATATTGGCAGTGGCTTTCAGCCCTTTGTAGAACTCGACGGCTGCATACCACTTGCCCGTGAACATATCGTGGGTATATTTCGATACATCGAGTGCGATTGCCGAGGCAGGGTTGGATTGACTCATGAAGGGACGCTTGGTACCTGCTGCCACCGAAGCACCGTCACCATAGTCATAAACGGTATAGCCGTTGTTGTCGATGGCGATAGAACCGTCGGCGTTGCGCACATAGAGCGGGTAGATAGGCGCCATGAAGTTGCTGACATAGAAGAGGTTACCCGACGAAGTGGCGGCATTGTCACTGGTCTGCTCGGTAGGGTACTTCTGGTTGGCATGCGCATAACTCATCGAAGTGCCGAGTTTGAGCCACTTCTTGGCCTGATAGTCCACATTGACACGGCTCGTAAAACGCTGATAGTTAGAGTTCTCGATGATACCCGAGTCGTCCAAGTAACTGGCCGAAGCAAAGTAGTTGATCTTGTCGGTGGAACCGGACACATTGAGGTTGTACTCCTGACGGAGGTTGTTGGATTTGAAGAGTTCGTTGTACCAACTGTCGGGCGTATAGTAGTTGTTACCGTCGTTGTAGCCGAGCGTGGCGTTGGGGTTGAGTTTGCCGTTGGTACCGATAAGGCGTTGACCCGTCGGAACGGTATAGACCTGATAGCCGAGACCGCCGTTGTTGGGGTCGAGCAGGTAGGTGTTGGCATACTCGTGGGCATACGCAGAGGTCTGACCCGCAAGGAACTGGCTGTTGTAAAGACCCTGATAGAATGTCTCGTAGTACATGGCAGGGTCGGTCATCACAGAGTAGGTCGGCACCTCGCGCGAGTTGGAACCCCACTTGGCATCGATGGTGATCTGGGCGTCCTTGGTGTTACCGCGGCGGGTGGTAATCAGCACCACGCCGTTGGCACCACGCGCACCATACAGGGCGTTGCTGGCGGCATCCTTCAAGACTGTAATGGACTCAATATCATTGTTGTTGAGCGTGGCAATCGTGTTGTCGTCCGCCGGTACGCCGTCCACTACATAAAGCGGGGCATTGCTGGCGTTGATAGAGCCGATACCACGGATACGGATCTTGGTAACCGAACCCGGAGCACCATCGACACTGATACCCTGCACGCCTGCCACCTGACCCGAAAGCGCGTTGCTGACATTGCTTGTCTGGCGCTTAACGATGTCGTCGGTCTTGACAACCGAAGCCGATCCCGTGAACGACTTCTTGGTCGTCGTACCAAAGGCCACGACCATGACTTCGTCAATCTCCTGACTGTTCTCGGAGAGGGTAATTTTGAGGTTGTCCGAAACGGGAAGTTCCACCGTCTTCATGCCGATGAAGGAGATCACAAGGGTTTGCCCCGGCTCGGCGGTGATTGAATACTTACCATCGAAATCTGTAATGGTACCGGATGTCGTACCTTTCACCTGCACGGAAGCACCAATCACAGGTTCTCCGTCACTTTCGTTCAGTACGACTCCGCTGAATGTCTTCGCTTGCGCAAACGCGAGACCTATGCTCACCACGCAGGCTGACAAGAGGAGTAGAAATCTTTTCATACCGTAATATAATTAGTTAATACCTAAAATTGATTCTTGTGGGCGGCTATGACGCATGTATTCACTACACACGCATACTGTGTCAGGGGTATGAACTTAGATAAACAAAGGAAAAGTGGGCGCAAAGGTAAAGCAAATATTTGAATGGTGCAAATATAATGTAGCAAAAAGTGTGATTTTATGTGCAAAAATCAGCATAATGTGCATTTATGCGCTAAAATATAAGCAAAGTGCTGCATAAATATGCGAATTATGCAGGGCAATATGCAATAACTGAATAGATATTCAGTGTGCTTTTGCGAGGAAAAATGTGGATTGGTTTTGCATAATTATAGAAAATATGCAAAATATGGACATAGTGTAAGTTTAGGGTT
>CAVHGD010000013.1:0-4572 GCA_963635385.1 Dialister sp. CAG:486
AGGCGGACATTGTGGTGCTGCCTATCTTCTCCGGCAGTGGTATGAAAGTAAAGACCTGTGAAGCACTGATGTACGGCAAGAATATCATCGGCACGCAAGAGGCGTTCGAGGGCTATACGGCAGACTACGACCGCGTAGGCGGTTTGTGCAATACGGCAGAGGAGTTTATCGCTTGCCTCGACCGCTTCGCCACTCAACCCCACCCCCGCTTCAATGCCTACTCCCGTCAGGTCTATCTCGACCGTTACTCCTACGAGGCAGTGCAGAACACTTTCCGCACCCTCCTCTCCCCAACCGACTAACACCACTATACATTCCCAAAAACATTTTTGGAAAAACCTTCAAGGTCTTTTTACAATACAAAAAAACATCTCCAAAGTTCTTTTTCACCCTGAAAAGAGACATTGGAGATGTCCTTTTTTTGTTAATACATTTGCTTCCTAACCACAATAACTATTCAAAAGCAAGCTTTCCCTTACTTATTCCCCGTCTTGCGCATGAGCCATTCCGTGATGTGCCATAGGCGTTGATTACGGCGGGCAATGGGATAGATGGTCTTCATGTAGCACGAATTAAGTATATAGTACAGACTGCGTTCGTAGGCTTTCCGCTCCCGTTGCCGTTCACGCACCACCCGCGCGCCCCAATAGGTGCGGTTGAAACGCATGGCAGCGGACTTTTCCTGACGGAAGATATTTTCCAAGAACCCGTCCAACGCCGTTTGTGTTTTCTCACGCATGTGCGGGTCGTTGAGGGCAGGCGCACGCAGGTACTGCCGCAGCAGGTCGGGGTTGTCGTCTATCTCGATCACCCGCTTGATTACCTCATCGAACGAGGCATAGTCTGCACAATTGATAAAAGCAGCTGGGTTGAAATCCTGCGTCACGCACGGGTCGCCGTAGTAGATAGGAATACAGCCCGAGGCAAACGCCTCCACCAACTTCTCCGTGGTGTAACCCGGATAGGAAGCGTTCTCGAACGCAATGGCAAAACGGTGCGAGGATTGGAACGCCAACTTGTCCGACACGGGTGCACCGATATTGTTAAGCAGTTTGCCTCCCGAATCCACATGCCGCACGGCATTGAGGGCGTTGAAGAATGCAGCCCGCTGTTCTGCGCCGCGGCCGTTGGAGACGACAAAGGCACAGAAGTCTTTTTGGCGGCTTATTTGTTCATCGCTCATCAAGTGTTTTTTCTCCATAAGCGGGAACGCCTTCGTATTGTAGGTGTAATACTGCGGATAGCGCATGTAGCGGTCGCCGAATTCCATATAGTCAAACCCAAGCGCATAGTCGCACAGGTTAAAATCGGGCGTTTGGCACTCGCCTGTAACCAGAATCTTCACACAATCCGTGTAGCGCAAGTGTCTTTCACCGAAGACCGAGAACACCAGATAGTCAGGCGTATCGCTCAACTCGGGTTCGTACCCATGCGACTCGAGCCATAGATACATCCAGTTTTTTCTCGGCTGAAATGATGGTGGAAAATCCACGAACTGTATTTTGATTTTCTTCATACGCTTATTTTCGATTTATGGAGCAACTCTCCTACCATTTTCAACTTTACAAACTTACAACTTTGTAGGGGAGGTCTTCCCTTACACACCCTCCAGCGCCGTTTTCCACAGGTCGGTGTAGTTCTGCACCTCCTCAGGCACGGGCTCTCCGTTGGTCAGATATACGCAGCGCATACCACACCGCCAACCGAACTGCATATCGCTCAGGCTGTCGCCTATCATCACGCTGTCTTGCAGGCACACTTCGGGAAAGTCTCGCATCGCCTGCTGCGCCATACCCGTATTCGGTTTCCGATTCGCATCGTTTTCCGCCATGAGCGAGGGGCATACATACACCTTGTCAATCCGCCCACCGAGCGCAGCCAACTCATCGCACATCCGAGCATGAATCGCCGCTACATCTGCCACCGTCATCAGTCCTTTGCCGATTCCTTGCTGATTCGTCACAACAAACGTCCGTGCATAGCGTTGCGTCAGCCGAGCGGCCGCCTCTTTGGCGCCGGGCAGCCATTTCCACTGCCCCCACCGCCGTACGTAGTCGCCCGGAATGCGCTCGTTGAGCACCCCGTCACGGTCTAAAAACAAGAACCGATCGGCAGGAAAGCGCAGCGGTATCTCCGTCTTCGCACGCCGATAGTCTTCGGGTATCCCCATATCCACAAAATAACCCGCAAAAGCCATCCCCACGAACTTCCTTTCGGGTGCCAACGCTTGCAGCAGGTCTCGCTCGAAAGAAAACTTCTGTGGCTGTGCAGACTGACGCAGCCACGCCTTATTCACAGCGTATATTCCGCCGTTTATCAGCCCTTCGCCAACGCTCTCGGCCTTCTCCCGAAAAGCAGTCAGCACCGCCCCATCCGTCTCCACCGAACCATATCGAGCCGTGTCCGTCACTTTGCGTAGCGCCACCGACAGGGGAGCATGCTGTCCGATATGAAAGGCATGGAACGCCTCGAAATCGATATCGAACAGTGTGTCACCGTTCAGCACCAAGAAGTCTTCCGACTCCACCCATTCGGCAGCTTGCCGTATCGCCCCGCCCGTTCCGAGCGGTGTATCCTCTCGTGAATAGTCAACAGCGAGCGTGCGGTACTGCGTGCCGAAATAGGTCTCTATCACCTCAGCATGATACCCCACCGCCAACACTACCCGTTTTGCACCGGCTGCAGCCAATCGGTCGAGGATGTAAGTCAGGAACGGTTTCCCTGCCACAGGCGCCATCGGTTTGGGCAGATTGGTCCCTATCTCCGAGCGCAGGCGAGTGCCTAAGCCGCCGGCTAATATCACTACATCCGAAAACATACCAAGCTCCTATGGACGAGGAAACATCTGTGCCTCCACAAGTTGGCAAATTATATGCCCCAGCATGATGTGGCATTCCTGAATACGGGGCGTATCGCCCGACGGCACGTTGAGCAGCAGGTCGGCCACTTTCCGCATTTCGCCGCCTGTTTCGCCCGTCATCGCCACCGTCACCACGCCAAGTTGCCGTGCTTTTTCAAAGGCTTTCAGTATGTTACGCGAGTTGCCCGAAGTGGATATACCTATCAGCACATCCCCTTCTCGGCACGCCCCATCTATCATTCGCGCGTAGATCAGGTCGTATCCGTAGTCGTTGGCCACCGCCGTCAAGTACGAAGTATTGCAGTGCAATGCCTCCGAGTTGAGCGGTGGGCGGTCGTAGTAGAAGCGCCCCGAGAGCTCAGCGGCCAAGTGTTGCGCATCGGCCGCGCTACCGCCGTTTCCGCACCAGAGTACTCGGTGCCCGTTACGGAGGGTCTCCACCAGCGTTTCCGCCACTTTCTCTACTCGCCCGAGCAGTGTCTCATCGGCGAGTATGGCCTCACGTATCGTCACGCTGTCGGCCACGCATTGCCGTATCGTCGTTTTCTTGTCCATTACATGGTCCATGTTTTCAGTCCTTCCTGTGTAAATTCATAGCGCCGCACCTGTCCCGCAAAATGCTTTTGCAGGGCTCGTTCCACGCCGTAACGATTCGTACCCGGACAGTAGAAAAACATAAATCCACCCCCGCCGGCGCCGCTCACTTTTCCGCCCGTAGCGCCAGCCTCTATAGCCACCCGATAGATATCATCGAGCAGCGAGTTGCTGATGTTCGAGGCGGTTTTTTTCTTCTGTTCCCAGCCGAAATTCAATATCTCGCCTATGTCATCTATCTGTCCTTTGAGCAACGCCTCTTTCATGCGGATGGCTTGCTCTTTGAGTTGGTGCATCGCCTGTATCGAGGCATCATTGTTGTTGCGCACATTGGCTATTTGTCCGCTGATAATCTGCGCACTAACATGTGAGGTCTGCGTATAGTAAAGCAGCAGGTTGTGCGCCAGCTCATCTTGATAGCGTTGCCGGATCCGCAGCGGATTGACGATAACTTTGTCGTCTTGCAAGAATTGCATATAGTTGAATCCCCCGAAGGTGGCGGCATATTGATCTTGTTTTCCGCCCGCCATCGCAAGGTCGATTCGCTCTACCTCGTACGCCAATCGAGCGATATCGTATTCGCCTAACGGCAGGTGAAGCCATTCCACAAAGGCACCCAGTATGCTTACCACGAGCGTGCTGCTCGTGCCCAATCCACTCCCCGCCGGCGAATCCACATGCGAGGTGAGACGGAACGAAAGCGGCTTGTGCGTAAAATCCCTCACGATGCGGTTATAAACACCCCGAGCCAACACAAAATAGCCTTCGGTACTGATGGCCTCAGCGGAATCGCACACCTCTTCCAACTGTGCATCGGGAGAAGAAAACACGATTTTCCCATTGTCCAACGGCTCAATGGTCGTATAGGCATAGAGCGAGATGGTAGCGTTCAATATTGCCCCACCGTATAAGTCCGAATAGGGCGACACATCCGTGCCACCGCCCGCCAATCCGAGGCGCAATGGAGCTTTGCTGCGAATTATCATAATCTATTCCGCGGGTACGGGAGCGTGTTCAGACGCCCCTTATACCGATTTAATGGTTTGGAGCATACGGCTCCATGCGTATTTTTTTCGTTCCTCTTCTATCCCCGTACGGAAACATTCAGGGTCCTCACG
>CAVHGD010000013.1:5100-8639 GCA_963635385.1 Dialister sp. CAG:486
ATGTTTTGAGCCGATAAAGCGGAGGCTATCTTTTCGGACGCTTTCCGACATGGCCACAAATCCATCCACGCTTCGGATAAAGTATCGTATCAGCAGGCTGTCCCACGGCTTCGGTTCATGCGGTATCACATTGTCTAATACTGACACGACCCGAGTTCGGCCTCCCCTTTTCGCTATTCGTGCTATGGTTCCCAAACAGGGTGCCATGAGCGGGATCCAAAATTTGCTGATGAGCAGGTCGGGGTGCATACGCCGTATCAGTCGCCCCGTGCGCACCCACGACAGGGGATTGACGGAGTTCATCACACGCTGTATCGACAAGTCTGCGGGGGCGGGGTCTTCGCTGTATTGCGTCTTGCCGGGAAACAAAAAATCGGGATACTGCAGCGTAAAAGTCAGTATCTCCACCGTATCACCTGCCGCCAACGCCTCGTGCGCCAGCCGCTCGTTGAACGCTGCCAATCCGCCCCGATAGGGGTATGCCGTGCCTAAAATTACTATCCGCATAGAAACGATGGGGGATATACACTTTATACTTGTGTACATCCCCCTTTACGATTGAAATTAGAGTGTCTTGGCTACTTCGACTTGCTCGAAGGTCTCGATGAGGTCGCCCGCCACGATATCGTTGAAGGACTTGATGCTCAAACCACATTCGGTATTGATACCCGCCTCCTTGATGTCGTCCTTACCGTGCTTAAGCGACGAGAGTTCGCTCGTTTGGATAACGATACCGTCACGAATGACACGGCACTTGTTGCCTCGCTTGGCTTTCCCCTCACGCACGATACAACCCGCAATAGTACCCACCTTGGAGATATGGAAGGTCTGCAGCACCTCGAGGGTCGCTGTCACCTCCTCTTTTATCTCGGGCGAGAGCATACCCTCCATAGCCGCCTTGATTTCCTCGATAGCGTCGTAGATGATAGAGTAGATACGGATATCCACCTCCTCGCTGTCCGCCATCTTGCGAGCGGTTGCCGTCGGGCGGACATTGAAGCCCACGATAATGGCGTCGGATGCGGCTGCCAGCAGGACATCGCTGTCCGAGATAGCACCCACGGCACCGTGAATGACATTGACTTGGATATTCTCAGTGGAGAGTTTGAGCAGGGAGTCGGTCAGTGCTTCTACAGAGCCGTCCACATCGCCCTTGACGATGACATTCAGTTCCTTGAAGTCGCCGATAGCCAAGCGCCGTCCGATTTCCTCCAAGCCCACATGCTTCTTGGTACGGATAGACTGCTCGCGCTGCAGTTGCTCACGCTTGTTGGCAATCTCGCGAGCCTCTTGCTCAGTGGGGAGGACATTGAATTCGTCACCAGCCTGCGGCGCACCGTTCAGACCGAGTATGGTACACGGTTCACCCGGCAGCACCTCTTTTATCTTCTGCCCACGCTCGTTGAACATAGCTTTGACACGTCCGTGGTAGGTACCTGCCAACACGACATCGCCGATATGGAGCGTACCGTCTGCCACCAATAGCGTTGCTACATAGCCGCGCCCCTTGTCGAGCGAGGACTCAATAATGGAACCTTTAGCGCGACGCTTCGGGTTTGCTTTTAGATCGAGCATCTCTGCTTCCAACAAAACCTTCTCCAACAGCTCGAAAACACCATCGCCTTTCTTGGCGGAAATCTCTTGGCACTGGTACTTACCGCCCCAGTCCTCGACCAAAATATTCATGTTCGAGAGTTGCTCGCGTATCTTGTCGGGGTTGGCACCCGGCTTATCGCATTTGTTGATAGCGAATATCATCGGGACTCCTGCGGCCTGAGCATGATTTATGGCCTCAACGGTTTGCGGCATGACGGCATCGTCAGCAGCGATAATGATAATCGCAATATCCGTCACCTTGGCACCACGCGCACGCATGGCGGTGAACGCTTCGTGTCCCGGGGTATCGAGGAAAGTGATGTGCTGCCCGTTCTTCAGTTTCACATTGTAGGCACCAATGTGCTGCGTAATACCACCGGCCTCACCCGCAATGACATTCGTATTGCGGATATGGTCGAGCAGCGAGGTTTTACCGTGGTCGACGTGTCCCATGACAGTGACAATCGGGCAGCGAGGTTCGATGTCCTCCTCGTTCAGCTCCTCGTCTGCATTGAGCTCCTCTACGACGTGGGCGCTGACATATTCGGTGGTGAAACCAAATTCCTCGGCCACGATATTGATGGTCTCAGCGTCGAGGCGCTGATTGATACTGACCATAAGGCCGAGCGACATACAAGTACCTATGACTTTGGTAACGGGAACGTTCATCATCACAGCCAAATCGTTCGCGGTAACGAACTCGGTAAGCTTGAGTACCTTCGACTGTGCTTGGGCAAGTTCCTTCTCATGAGCCACTTTTTCGCGTTCCTGCTCACGGCGCTCGCGCTTATATTTTCCGGTGTTGGTCTTGGCCTTTTGCCCCTGCAAGCGGTTGAGCGTCTCCTTGATTTGGCGCTGTACCTCCTCGTCATCCACCTCTACCTTGACTCCCTTCTTCTTGGAATCGGGCTTATTCTTCTGATTACGAGCATCGTTTACATCCACCTTATTCTGTTTGATACGCTCGCGACGGCGCTTCTCCCCGTTTTGTCCCTGACCCTGTGGGTTCTGCTGGCCTTGTTGCTGGCGAGCCTCACGCTCTTTCTTGCGCTCTTCTTTGGACTTCTTCGTGGGGTGAGTAGCCTGATTGATAGTACTGAGGTCGATTTTTCCAATGACCTTAGGGGCGTTCTTCAACTCGGGCTTAGCCAAACGGAATATCTCGGGCTGCTTTTTAGTTTCCGGTTGGGAGCCGGACACTGCCGGATTTTGAGCGTTCGTAGGGAGTTGGTTCGGGAGTGGTTCGGGATTTTTGGCATTTTTTGCTTTTTTCGATTCCGATTTTGCGTTCCCTTGCGCCTGCTTTGCTTTTGCCTGTTCTTGCTTTGCCTTTTTCTCTAATTCCGCCTTTTGGAACATCTCAGCCTGACGACGAGCCTCAGCTTCGGCGGCGGCTTGGCGACGAGCCTCTGCTTCGGCAGCGGCTTGGGCTGCGGCCTCGGCGGCGGCTTTGCGCTCCGCCTCCTCACGCAAGATCTGCTCCGCCTTTTGGCGAGCGGCCTCCTCGGCAGCGGCCTTGGCTGCAGCAGCAGCCTCAGCCACGCGGCGGGCCTCCTCCTTGGCCTTCTTGTCCGCATCCAAATCGATATGCCCTACCACTTTGGGCTGAGAGATCTCGGATGCGGCACGCTGCGGTTCTTGCGGCTTGTCGACTGAAATGGTTTGCGGGATTTCACGCTCCTGACGGGCCTGAGCCTGACGCTCCGCCTCCACCTTAAGAGCCATATCCTTATTGAATTCCTTGACGAGAAGCAGATACAAATCCTCATCGATACGCGTATTAGGATTGGTGGTATCGATGTCTTTGCCCAACTTAACGAAGAATTGTTTGGCGGTGTCTAAGCCGACACCAATTTCAGTACAAGCCTTGACGAGTTTTCTTGCCATGCGGATAGAGTATTGTGGGGTTGTTTAATTTTACTTGGGGTTAATTTTTTCGGGGG
>CAVHGD010000013.1:8721-14707 GCA_963635385.1 Dialister sp. CAG:486
TTAGTCGTTGGCGAACTCGGCCGAGAGGACATCGAGCACGTGGTCGATGGTCTCCTCCTCGAGGTCCGTGCGCTCCAACAAGTCGGCCTTCGGCGTATTGAGCACCTGCTTAGCGGTATCAAGACCGATTGCCTTGAGCGCATCGAGCACCCACTGGTCGATTTCGTCGTTGAACTCGTCCAAATAGATATCCGAGTCGTCGCCCTCCATCTCACGATAGACATCGATCTGATAGCCCGTGAGCATGCAAGCCAACTTGATATTGAATCCGCCCTTACCGATAGCGAGGCTGACCTCATCCGGCTTGAGATAGACCTCGGCCTTCTTCTCCTCCTCGTTGACGGTCATCGACGAGATCTTGGCCGGCGCCAAAGCACGCTGAATATAGAGGTTGATATTGCTCGTATAGTTGATGACATCGATATTCTCGTTGCGCAGCTCACGCACGATACCGTGGATACGCGCACCCTTGATACCCACGCAAGCGCCCACCGGGTCGATACGGTCGTCGAACGACTCGACCGCCACCTTGGCACGCTCGCCCGGGATACGAGCGATGTTCTTGATAGCAATCAGTCCGTCGTGCACCTCCGGCACCTCCTGCTCGAACAGGCGCTGCAAGAAGAGCGGGCTGGTACGGCTGAGGATGATCTTCGGGTTCTGGTTTTTGTTATCGACCTGTACGACTACGGCACGCACGGTTTCGCCCTTGCGGTAGTAGTCGCCCGGAATCTGGTTCTGTTTGGGCAAATAGAGCTCGTTGCCGTCCTCGTCCAAAAGCAGCATCTCCTTCTTCCACACCTGATAGAGCTCGCCCGAGACAATCTTGCCGAGCATCTCGCTATAACGAATATAAAGGTTCTCCTTCTGCAGCTCGAGAATCTTGCTGGCAAGCGTTTGGCGCAGGTTGAGAATCATACGGCGGCTGAAAGACTGGAACTCCACACGGTCGGCAACCTCCTCGCCCACCTCCGTCTCCGGGTCGATCTGCAGCGCATCGCTCAACGCAATCTGGGTATTGGGGTTCGCCACATCGTCGTCCTCCATGACAAGGCGGTTACGATAGACCTCAAGGTCGCCCTTATCGGGATTGATAATGACATCGTAGTTGGCATCCGTGCCGTACATCTTGGAAATCACATTGCGGAACGAGTCCTCCAAGACATTGATAAAAGTCTGTCTGTCAATGTTTTTGAGTTCTTTGAACTCCGAGAAAATATCAATCAGATTGATTGAATTTTGTGCTTTTGCCATTGTTGTATTTCTTTTCTGTATTTAATTTACTAAGTTTGTGTGGGGTGCGGGCTCGCGATTTTTAGGGTTCCTGCTCGCGGCACGGGAGCTATCTCATTCCCCTCCTTTGGAGGGGTAAGTGGAGGTCTAAAACTTGAGGTCGTAGCGAGTGTATTTGACCTCGTCGTAACCGAAAGTGCGGGTCTGCAACTCGTGCTGCTTGCGCTTCTTGCCCTCGACCGACACCAATGTATCAACATCCACCGAGAAAGTCGCCTCATCGACACTGACCAACTGACCACGCAGCTTCTTACCCTCCCGCGTCAGCACCTCTACATCGTGGCCGAGGTTCTTCTCGTACTGCATGCGCGTCTTGAACGGGTCCGTCAGGCTCACGCTGCCCACCTCGATGGCATAGTCCTCCACGCCCGCTGCGTCCAACTGCTCGACCATATACTGATTGAGCGCCGCACAGAAATCAACATCCACACCCGACAGGCGATCCACCTCAACCAAGATATCGTTGCTCGCCGAAATGGTAAGCGTAATGAGTTCGTAATCGGTGTCGTGCAAATAGGTGCGCACGATATTTTCCACCAAAGCAGCGTCTATCATATATATATATTGTAGTTATGCGCGTTGTACAACGCAGGAAATGTAGCTCCTCGTAGGCGAGGAACAGGCGATTTTTATAAAAGAGAGGGAACCGCTCGGGCCCCCTCTTTCGAATCACGGCGCAAAGGTACTATAAATCTTTTGATTATGCAAGCGTTGTTTGCATATTTCTGCTTTTTTCTGATAGGATTTGAGTGGATTTGACGGGTTAGAGGGTTTTCCGAGGGGCCTTTGCCGCAGTTCCAAGTATATATAGGAGTGTCCTTTGCTGCTGCGCAGCAAGAAAAATGGAAGAAAATAAACAAAAGATGGTAAGTAAAGTTCCTTTGCCGCATAGGGCACCCCACTGCGCAAGCTTGTGGGGACCCCGTTACGCGGCAAGAGAAATAAAAGAAACAAAAGATGCACCAAAAGTTTCACGTGCGAAGGCGGCTCTTACGAGTCGTTCGGGCGGGATACTATCCCGCGCTAAGAAACCGCTATTGGAGCAAAAAAGGCGGAAGGGGCATTTTTGTAATTAGGAATTGGGAATTAATAGCGATGCGGATGACCTGCGGCAACAATCACTGCGAGGACCCGTTACGCGGCAAGAGAAATAAAAGAAATGGACAGAAGCGAATAGTTATGTCCTTTTCCGCAGGGGCAACGGAAAATTGCCACGACATTTGCGCAACTGCAAATTTTTCACTATCTTTGCAGCCGAAAGGTGTAGTTTGCATTGGCAAGCTGTAACTTGCACTGGCAAGCAGCCTTTCGGACATATTATTAACAGCGTTTATTGACGCTTTGTTCTGTCAATCTGAAATCTCGCAAATTTCACAAGGGTACAGAGCTTAGCAACAGTGAACGCTCACAAGGTATGAGTATCTTGTATGCCTATGCTGTACACGAATCTGTGTGCAGTTGTGGGTGTATAGTTTGTATATACTTGTACAGTGTGGGCTTTCGTGTTGCCAATTCTGACCCTTAAGGCAATGCGAGAGCCTCAGATTGCGGAATTGGCAAAACGTCAAGTCCGCATTTTTTTTGTATATACATGCAACATCAATTTACGGGTATTGACTTGTTCTGTGGTATAGGTGGTTTTCGGTTAGCAATGGAGGAAAATAATGTCAAATGTGTATTTTCTTCTGATATAGATCCTTTCTGTGCTGAAACATACGAAGCAAACTTTCACGAAAAGCCATCAGGCGATATAACCCAAATAGCAGAGAAAGATATTCCGTCATTTGACATTTTAACAGCAGGCTTCCCTTGCCAACCATTTAGTTATGCAGGGCTATGCCAAGGCTTTGAAGACAAGACACGAGGCACCTTATTTTTTGATATATGTCGCATTCTTAAGTATCATCATCCCAAGATGTTCTTATTGGAGAATGTAAAAGGATTAGTTTCTCATAAAAATGGAGAAACACTGAATGTTATTATAGAGAATCTAAGCAAATTAGGATATGATATTCATTGGAAAATATTAAATTCTTTAGATTATGGATTGCCACAAAAAAGAGAGCGTTGGTATTGCGTCGGATTTGATAAACAAGTAGATTTTGAATTTCCAGCTGCACTACACACTCAACCCACCTTAAGAGACATAATTGACACGACGGATGACAATCCTTCTTTGAAACTGACAAAATTTGAGACAGACAGAATCCAGTTCCATTTTGCACATTGCAAAGATACAGAGCGAGTACAACACGACAACTCAAAATATGCTTCAAATACAAAAAAAGGCAAATACGGGATATACTCCTTTCAAAAAGCAGATGGCTCCCTACGCTTTCATGTAGGAGATACTGCAAAAACTCAGATTCAGGAAGCCTTTTATGCCTGTTTAGACACTTATGCGCCTACCATAATAGCAGGAAGAACTCCCAAATTATGGGATTTAGGTCGACGTCTATCTGTTTTGGAATCTAAACGATTGCAAGGATTTCCAGATGATTTTATAATGCCCGTATCTGATAATCAAGCCTATCACCAATTAGGAAACTCCGTAAGTGTCCCTGTAATAAAGGCCATTATGAAACAAATGATTTCGTCTTATAAAACTGTAAATATTTAGTGCCATGTTTTACTTTTCAAAAGAGACCATCAAAAATTCATTTGCAGCCATTTGTAACAATGTGGATAATAAGTTCTTTGGGTTGTTAGGTATTTTACGCTGTATAGAAACGAATTACATAATCCCAAACCATACATATACATTCATTGATGGCGATTTATCGCAATGGCTTGATGACGAGTTCTACATGTCCGATTTCGACGGAGAATATGCTAATAATAAGATGTTTGCAAAATTTTCTATGCAATGGGTTAATTTTGTAGCTTCTACTTTTATACACACCTCAATTAGTATCTTTTCCGTTATTGTCTTTTTGTATAAGCGTGAATCATTTACGACACAACCTTCATATCAAGAACTAGTATCTCGTTTTTGCAACGATTATCATATAGACATCACTACAATAGAGAAATGGTTTAGTACACGGAAAATAGATATCGAATATACAGAAGAACACTATTCCAAACAACAGATAGGTATTCTTTTGGGAAGTGGGGCAAAAACTATATCGATGGTTTCTCCTTATTCCGTTTCTTCTCGTGCAGGTGAATTATCTCGCGCCCCTTTTGTACAGACTCTCTATGCAGGATTAGATTGCATTAAATGTCTCTTACTATTGCGTGAAAATATAGCCGACTACTATGTAGATATAGAGAGTATACCACTCATACCCAAAAAACATCTCTCCTCGCTCCCCCTTCAGCAAATATACTTCGGAGCGCCGGGAACGGGGAAAAGCCATGCTATAAAAGTGAAGACGGAGGCATACAAAGATACCACCATTCGCACTACCTTCCACCCCGACAGCGACTACGCCTCTTTTGTGGGGTGCTACAAGCCCTCCATGCGCTCTGTCAAGCAGACCTATATCAACGAGGGGGAGCAAAAGCCCGTCCTCAATGCACAGAAAGAGCAAGTCAGCAAAGATGAGATAGTCTATGCCTATACCCCCCAAGCCTTTCTGCAAGCCTACACCCTTGCATGGCAGCGGCAGCAAGACAACACCCCTGTTTTCCTCATCATCGAAGAAATCAATCGCGGCAACTGCGCACAGATATTCGGCGACCTATTCCAACTGCTCGACCGAGATGCTAACGGCTACAGCGAATACGCCATTCGTGCCGACCGAGACATGCAGGACTATCTCCGTCGGACATTGGGCGACTATGCCGCCCTGCCTGCCACAATCGCTTCGGGAGAAGAGTTGCAACTGCCCCCCAACTTGCATATATGGGCAACGATGAACACCAGCGACCAATCGCTGTTCCCTATCGACAGTGCGTTCAAGCGGCGCTGGCAATGGAAATACTGCCCCATTACAGATATGCCTAACCTAAACTATAAAATTGATGTTGATGGAGAAGCATACCCATGGTGGGAAGTGATAGAGCGTATCAATCAAGAGATAGAGAATGTTACAAAATCGGAAGACAAGAAACTCGGTTACTTCTTTGTTACTCCCGAGCAAGGCGACACCATTTCGGCAGACACCTTTGTGAACAAAGTGGTATTCTACCTTTGGAACGATGTGTTCAAAGACGCTTACGCCAACACGCTTTTCGCAGACGGACTGACCTTCTATCGGTTCTTTGAAGCAAACGGAGATACAAACAGCACTGTACTGAAACAATTCTTGGAGCGAATACTGAAAAAGGGAGATAACGCCTAATTGTCCGTGAAAATAATCATTGAGGGACATAAGTACGCACAATGCGAAGTGCAAGACTACCTTTGGGAGGGGGCATTCCGTGATATTCAGGGTTATGTGAGTATCGGCTATGTGGGATATTACTACAATCCCGACATAGCCGACTGCGTATTTATCCTGCCCAAGGTACTATTGGAAGACAAAGCTGGGCAAGAATTAGTCTTTGGCAAGTACCGTCCAGAAGACATACTCTCGATAGACGAACACGCACCCTTAGCCGAATACGAGCGGAAATTCATCTACGAATTCTCGGTCTGGATACATCGTGCCATTATGGTCTATGCATTAGCCAACCCCGACAACCAAATCGTACTAAGCCATCGGCAAGTGAGCGAAATGGGGAACGGCAGGCCGCGGCAGTCGTG
>CAVHGD010000013.1:14966-35506 GCA_963635385.1 Dialister sp. CAG:486
TTTCCCGTAGATATTCCGATAGGGTTCGACCTCATTCGGGGAACACAATTCGAGAAGTATATTGCTGGGTACGGATGCTTGCGCCTGCGGCAAATCAAATACAAGTATTTCTCCGACCTGACACTGCAACTTTGGGAACTATGCTACGCCTTTTTTGAGCACACGCACCAAATCACGCTGCACACGAAGACCGCACAATACCTGCTTGTCAGCAGTTTCGAGATTGTATTCGAAGCCATGATTGACAAACTGATAGGGTCAAAGCGAGAGGAACTACCCGACGGGCTCAAAGACCAAGACGACGGCAAACGAGTGGACCACCTCTATTCGTACAAGAGCCTCACCGACAACGATGACCCCGACAGACGCACTTTCTATATCGGCGACAGCAAGTACTACAAACGGCATACACCGCTCGGCAAAGAGGCTATATACAAACAATACACCTACGCCAAGAATATGATACAATGGAACCTAAACCTGTTCCTCAATAGCGATGAAGACAGCCTGCGACAGGCACAAAACAAATACAAAGGACTGCGCAAACTGCGTGATGATACCACAGAGGGATATGACATCACGCCAAATTTCTTTATCAGTGCCCGCATAAACGACCATCTTGACTATCAAGAGCAACTGACACCCGTAGGCGATAACAAGCAGCAGACCTACAACCTACGACAATTCGAGAACAGACTATTCGACCGCGACACACTGCTGCTTGCACACTACGATGTAAACTTCCTGCATATTGTGTCGCTCTACGCCCGCAACAATCGCGCGCAACAGCAGCAATGGAAAGAAAAGGTACGCCAAGAGTTTCGCCGTGCGATACAACAGATACTGAGTGAGCAATACCATTTCTATGCCATTACGCCCCGTGCGGGAGTCAATGCAGAGCAGTTCTTGCAGGCGAATTTCCAACAACTACTTGGCAAGGTCTATGCTCCTTACGACAGTTACTCTGCACAGCCTTATTATTCCGTTGCCTTAGAGCAAGACCAGCGTTACGAGGAAGAGAATGAAGGTGTATTAGCCCTATTGGAGCCGTCTTTCTATATTGCGCATTGCCCTATCGGTACAAATCCGACAGAGGTATTGCCTCATATCGCACCCCGTGCAGAAACACCCGCTATGAATTCATTTCTGTCGATACATTATATTCAGCGCTATCTGCAACAGAACTTTCTTATCGGGTGCTACAAGAATGAAGCGCACCTGCAATGGATATTAGGAAAGAACGACAAAGGAACGCTACTCTACAATGTGCGTATTCACACACAAGGGCATTCTCGGGATGGAGTTTTGCAGCGTAGTTGGTTAGAGAAAGGAAATGTGCGGTTTGTCATTCTATACAACGAAGACACACTGTCTGCCAATTTGTATCGTGTCTTTCATGTACACCACCATGCTGTAATGAGCGAGGAGCGCATGCGAAAAGCCCTATATCCGAATCCGACAGGGAACTATTTCTGCTTTGTATTCGATGAGGAAGTGCAACTGATGCCCCACATTGATGTGGCAAAGATAGTAGCCATGCAACGCCTAAACACTCGACAAGTCTATATTGATGGGACACCGATTATTCTCAGCGGGAATGACTTACAGCAGTATTTTATCGGATGATAGGTCTTTGGGGTTAGTAGGTGAGGCCGAATGCCCAGAGCGGGAGGGTGCGGCGATAACCGAATTCGATGTCGTCCTTAACTACATAAGCGTTGGGTACATCCGCTATCTGACTTTTTCCTTTGTTCTTGCCACCGACCTCGAAGGTGTATTTCCCTATCGCAAAATCCGACACACGGGAACTGATGACATCGTACCGCACGCGCATTTGGTTGTAGAAAAAAGTCTCACGCACATTGCCGATATTGCTGTTCTGTCCGCTCAACACATACATCAGGCTCGGATTATCCAAATAGACCTTTTCCACCTTGCCCAATCCACGAATACCACCCGTGTCATCCCGCAGCTGCCCTATCATCTGCACCCGCTCGAGCAACAACAGATAGTCGGACACATTGTTTCGGCTAATACCAATCTCCGTAGCAAGGCTGTCGGCATTCGGCTTAAACGGGGCCAAAGTGGCAATAATCGCCAACATCTTTTTGAGTTTGCGTGCCGTGGTGGCTTTCATATCCGCAAACTGGGCAATGTCAGACTCCACCGTCTGATTGACCACCGCCTGCATACGCATCTCGAAATTGCCCTCTATGGCAAACGGATAGTAGCCGCTCTCCAGATACTGGCGGAAATAGGGCAGCGGGTGTTGCAGCGGCTTCAAGACGGCTCGGTTTGCCAATATATCCTCCAACGAATAGGTCGGCACCTCTATATGGTGAAAGAGTTGCAAGTACTCTCGGAAAGACAGCCCTTGCAGCGTGTACATCAAGGCACGGCGACTAAGGTCGGCACTCCCATGCACTATATCCAACACGGATGACCCCGTGAATACGACTTGCACATCGGGGTGCGAGTCGTAAATCTGCTTGAGTTCGCGCGACCAATTGGGGTACTTATGCACCTCATCGATAGCCAACAGTTGCCCCATGTCTTTTGCCCACTCATCCACCAAGTCGACTAACGTATGCGTAGCAAAATAGGTATTGTCGGCAGACACATAGAGGGCTTTCTTTTCGGCACTGTGCTGCTTGATATATTGCAGCAGCATAGTGGTCTTGCCCACGCCACGAGGACCGACAATACCTATCAGGCGTGCACCCCAATCAATGTCTGAATAGAGATAACGATAGAAGGTCGTGTCGGTCTGCGACAACAGCGCTTCCATATAAGCGAATAGTTGCGGGTCTAACATTGTATCAGTCCTTATTTCATTGTATTTCAGCTGCAAAGGTACACCTTTTTTGCTAAACACGCAACAAAAATGCACTCATTGAGTGCAAAATTCTTTTGTTTTGTGCACTCATTGAGTGCAAATTTCGCCGTTTTTTGCACTAAATAAGTGCAGAATTTGAAGAAAAGTGCATTTTTTTGGTGCAGATTTTATGGATTTGTGCACTCATTGAGTGCAGATTATACGAAAAAATGCACTCATTGAGTGCATTTTTTCGTTGTAGTACCGTTGGGGGTACAGGGTGTAATACCTTTGTGGTATTACTTATGTGCTGTGCCTTGGGGCTACGATTACTTGTCGAAAGCGACAAGGTTACGAGTCGAAGGCAGAGCGATTACTTGTCGAAGGCGGCGAGGTTCTTCGGGTTGTAGAGGTCCTTGCCTTCGGGCGTGTAGGCGTAGTCGATACGGTCTTGGAAGTATTGCTCCACCTTGCCGCGCACAATCTTCATCGTAGAATTAACCAAATGGTTCTGCTCCGTAAATGCCTCCGGCAAGATTGCTAATGCGGTCGGAAGCCATACCTCGGGGAACTCGCCATAGTGCTTGCCGCCCTTGCGGTACTCATCCACCTCACGCTGTATCTTCTTGAGCATCAGTTTTTTGCCCTCCAACGAGTTCGGGTCAACGCCCTTGGACTGTGCGTACTCGCGCAGCACGTCCTTGGCCGGCACGATAAGCGCCATGGTGTACGGATTCTGGTTGTTGTGCAATACGACTTGCTCTACATACCTGCTGCCGTCGGTCAAGCCGTCCTCAAAGCCTTCGGGACTGTACTTCTCGCCATCGGCACTGATAAGCAGCGACTTGAAGCGTCCCACTACCCACAGATAGCCGGGGTGCTTCTTGGTGACATAACCCATATCGCCCGTGTGCAGCCAGCCATCGACTATTGTCTTTGCCGTCGATTCGGGGTTCTTCCAATAGCCCGCCATGACATTCTCGCCCTTGATGACAATCTCGCCGCGCTGTCCGTCGGGAACGATGTTGCCCTCGGCATCACAGATTTTCAAGTCCAAGTCTGCCACGATACGACCGCTCGATCCGAAGATGGCGTGTCCCATGGAGTTGGCGCAGATGATAGGCGTTGCCTCACTCAAGCCGTAGCCTTGGAACATCGGCATACCCACTGCACAGAAATAGCGTTGCAACTCGATGTCGAGCAGCGCACCGCCACCGACAAAGAATTTCATACGGCCACCGAAGCCTTGGCGCACGCCGGAGAAGATGAGTTTGTCGAACAGTTTGACTAACGGAGCACGCCATGCCTGACAGCCACCGCGGTTCCAGTACTCCTTATTATATTTAATGGCGTTCTTGAGCGCAAACTTGTAGAGTTTCTCCACAAACTTGCCCTTTGCCTTGATGCCTGCCTCGATGCTCTTGCGGAAATTACGCGCCAGAGCCGGAACGGAAAGCATGACCATCGGGCGTACTTCCTTGATAGACAAGGGGATATTCTTCAGCGTAGCCAATGCCGTCTTGCCGACCGGCACCGTGGCGATAGAGCCACAGTAGGACATCATGGTGTAGAAGCCTGCCACATGCGCAAAGCAGTGGTCGAGCGGAAGAATGATGAGCATGACATCGTCGGTGTCGATACCGATAATCGAGCGTGCCTGCTCCACATTGGCGGTATAGTTGCGGTGGGTGAGCAGGATACCCTTCGGGTCTGCCGTCGTTCCCGAGGTGTAAGAGATGTTGGCGTAGTCGTCGGGACCTACTGATTTATAGCGTTCTACGAACTTCTCCGGCTCGGTGGCCAACAGGGCTTTACCCTTCTCCATTACCTCTGCGATTCCTATCTCGCGCTCCTCGTACTGCTCCAGCGGGTCGAAGACAATGACATACTTCACATTCGGGCACTCGGGGAGAATCTTACGAATCTTGGGCAATTGCTGCTCGGAGGTCAGGATGTACTGCGCGTCCGAGTGCTGAATACGGAACAGCAGGTCGGTGGCGTTCTCCAACTTGATGCTCAACGGCACATTGACGCCGCCCGCATAGAGGATACCCAGTTCGCCTGTCACCCAGAGGTTACGCCCCTGCGACAGCAGTGCGCAGCGTTCGCCTTTCTGCAGCCCCAATGCCATCAAGCCGGCACCGATGACGTGCGCCTGCTCACGGGTCTGGCGATAGGTAGTTTCTGTCCATACATTGTCCACCTTCTCGCGCAGAAACACATGGTCAGCGTACTCTGTCGTGTATTTCTCGACAAAGTCAATAATAGTCAATCGTTCTTTCATATTAATAAATGGTTCAAAAATCGTAATAATCGTACATTCTGCTACTCAGAATATGCTGCAAAGGTACAAAAAAAAAGATAAACGGGGAAATATAGCATAATATACAGACCGTTTTTCTTAAAATACGACACTTTTTGAAAGATAATACCTATCATTTTGTTTTCGAGCCACAGATTAAGTACCGTAAAATTGTGCAAAGAAACGGCCGCAGAAGAAAGAGAATCGAAACGATATATGCGCCGGAAACTTGCAAAAACGCACTTTTCTGCGTACCTTTGTGGCGTCTTTCCGTCACAGAGGCGGATCTAAAAAACAGAGCAAGCTATGTACCGCAAGGAACTCATGTACTATTTTTCGACCCCGATAGCCTATATCGTAATCGGGCTTTATCTACTGACAATCAGTCTATTCCTGTGGGTAATCCCCGGCGAATGGAACATAATCGACTCCGGCTACGCACAGACCGACGGACTTTTTCAACTGTCGCCGTGGCTGCTGATGCTGCTCTGTCCCGCGCTTACCATGCGGCTATTCGCCGAAGAACGACAGAACGGGATGTGGGACCTGCTGCGCACCAAGCCGATCTCGGTCGCACGGCTGGTGTGGGACAAGTATCTGGCGGCATGGACGCTGATGCTCATTGCGCTGCTGCCCTGCGTGGTACATTATTTTATCGTTGCAGAGATAGCCGAGCCCATCGGGAACATCGATTTCGGCGCATTCTTGGGAGCGTTTATCGGGCTGATACTACTCAGCGCGACTTTTCTCGCAATAGGGCTGCTCGCCGCCACTTGCAGCACGAGCCAAATTGTCTGTTTCATTGCGGGGGCGCTCGGATGTTTCGTTCTGTTTTGGGTCACGCTGCAAGACCATTACAAGAGTCTCTCGCGCGGCGTGATTGACCTGCGAGATGTCGTATTCCTGCTGAGTCTGTCGGTGATATGCGTCATCCTCACCGGCGTCGTGATGCGACACGGACGGACACAACGATAACCCGCCACACACTCCCCTCCCCCCCACACCCACCACACCTGCCTCCACACACCGCCCACTTCCACCTACACACACCCACTCACACACACCACCTACATACACTTTTTTCCCCGCCCATCCCCGAAAGAACAAAGAAAGGGACTGCCTTTCGGCTACTCCCTTCCGCTCCGCCCCATACAAAAAGAGGCTGCCCGATTTGGACAGCCTCTTTTTGTATTAAACGTTTAATTCAGGTTATTCGTCATCATCGTTGCCGTTCAGCGCATTCTCAGCAGCGTCACGAGCAGCTTGGATGGCAGCATACTCCTCCTTGTTATGAACGGTGAGCTTCAGGAAGTCGCGCGTACCCGTACCCGCAGGAATCAGGTTACCGCAGATAACGTTCTCCTTCATACCCTCCAGCATGTCTACCTTGCCTTGAACGGCAGCCTCGTTGAGCACCTTGGTGGTCTCTTGGAACGAAGCGGCAGACATAAAGGACTTGGTACCCAGAGCCGCACGCGTGATACCTTGCAGAATCTGCTTTGCGGTAGCGCACTCGGCCTCACGCGCCTCAACGACTTTCTTGTCGCGGCGACGCAGGCTGGAGTTCTCATCGTGCAGACGGCGAGCGGTAACAATCTGACCCGGTTGCAGCAATTCGCTATCGCCGGCATCGGTTACCACCTTCTTGCCCCAGATACGGTCGTTCTCGTCCATAAAGTCCATCTTATCAACCACTTGCCCCTCGAGGAAGCGCGTATCGCCCGCATCGAGGATCTCGACCTTGCGCATCATCTGACGCACAATAATCTCGAAGTGCTTATCATTGATTTCCACACCCTGCATACGGTAAACCGACTGTGCCTCGTTGACGATATAGTCTTGAACGGCGGTCGGACCCTGAATGGCCAAGATGTCGTCGGGCGTAACTGCACCGTCGGACAGCGCCACACCGGCACGAACATAGTCGCCCTCCTGTACCAGAATCTGTTTGGACAGCGGTACGAGATATGCTTTCTGCTCACCGAGCTTGGAAGTGACAAAGAGCTCACGGTTACCGCGCTTGATCTTACCGAACGAAACCTCACCGTCGATTTCGGAAACGATAGCCGGATTGGACGGGTTGCGTGCCTCGAACAACTCGGTAACACGCGGAAGACCACCCGTGATATCGCCCGCCGTACCGAAGGCACGCGTAACGGTAAAGAGCAAGTCGCCGACCTTAACATCTGCGCCGTCGGTATAGACGAGGCTCGCCTTAACAGGCAAGTTGTAGGTGCGGAGCACATTTCCGTTGGCATCCAAGATATGTGCCGAAGGCATCTTGGTCTTGTCCTTGGTATCGGTGATCGAAACCTCTTTCTTTCCGGTCTGCTCATCGACATTAGTCTGTGCGGTAACGCCCTCGATGACATCCTCGTACTGCAGGCGACCATCTTGCTCGATAACCACCGATGCCTTGTACGGATCCCACTCGCAGACAACCGTTCCCTTGTCGTATTTCTGCCCCGGCGTGATGAACAACTTCGAAGCGTACGGGATATTGAATGTAGTCAGCACAACCCCCGTCTTCTCGTCCTTGAGTTGCATCTCGTTCAGACGGCTCACAACGATGCTATCACCTGCCTCGGTGGTAACGGTACGGAGCTCGTCTATCTCGATGATACCTTCACGAGGAATGGCGTAGGTGTTCTGCGTAGCTGCGTTGCCTGCGACACCACCCGAGTGGAAGGTACGAAGGGTCAGCTGCGTACCCGGCTCACCGATGGCCTGTGCGGCAATGACGCCGACCGCCTCACCTTTCTGCACCATCTTACGCGATGCAAGGTTGCGGCCGTAGCACTTGGCGCAAACGCCGTGTTTCGATTCGCAGGTGAGCACCGAACGGATTTCAACCTCCTCGATACCGGCCGCCTCGATAGCCTCGCAAGCCGCCTCGCGAATCTCCTCGCCGGCAGCCACAATCAGATTGCCGTCCAAGTCGTGAATATCATGTACCGACACACGACCCAAGATACGCTGCGTGAGGGTAGCCACCACGGTATCGTTCTGTTTGATGGCGCGGGCCGTCAAACCACGAAGCGTACCGCAGTCCTCCTCGTTGATGATCACATCGTGCGACACATCGACCAAACGACGAGTCAGGTAACCGGCGTCGGCGGTCTTCAGTGCGGTATCGGCCAAACCCTTACGAGCACCGTGGGTAGAGATAAAGTACTCCAACACGGACATACCCTCTTTGAAGTTCGACAGAATCGGGTTCTCAATGGTCTGACGACCTTCGTTCGAACCGGCCTTCTGCGGCTTGGCCATCAGACCACGGACACCTGCCAACTGCTTAATCTGCTGTTTGTTACCACGGGCACCCGAGTCCATCATCATGTATACGGAGTTGAAACCTTGGTCGGCCTCCTGCATGTGCTTCATCAGCACATCCGTCACTTCGGTATCGACCTTGTTCCAAGCGGCAATCACGTTGTTGTAACGCTCGTCGTCGCCCATCTCACCGAAGTTATACATCTCGGTGATGTTCTCGACTTCCTCGTTACCCTTGGCGATAATGCCCGCTTTCTCGTCCGGAATCAAAATATCATTCAAGTTGAAGGACAGACCGCCACGGAATGCCTTGTAGTAACCAAGGTCCTTGATGTCGTCCAAGAACTGTGCCGTACGAGCCACACCGCAAGTCTTAATCACCTTCGAGATAATCGACTTAACGGCACCTTTCTTCATCACCACGTTCTGGTAGCCGACCTCGGCGGGGACATATTGATTTACCAATACACGACCCGGCGTGGTCTCTACAATGTGATTTACAGGCTTGCCGTCCACGATGTCGTCGAGACGAACTTTCACCTTGGCGTGGATATCCACACGACCCTCGTTGAGCGCAATGATTGCCTCCTCGGCAGAGTAGAAAATCAAGCCCTCACCGCGAACGCCGGTGCGCTCTTTCGTGATATAGTACAGACCCAGAATCATATCCTGCGAAGGCACCGTGATAGGATTACCGTTCGCGGGGTCCAAGATATTGTGCGAACCGAGCATCAAGAGTTGTGCCTCGAGAACCGCTTCGTTGGACAGCGGCAAGTGAACGGCCATCTGGTCACCATCGAAGTCGGCGTTGAATCCGGCGCAAGCCAACGGGTGCAGCTGAATAGCCTTACCCTCAATCATCTTCGGTTGGAAAGCCAATATACCATGACGGTGCAAGGTCGGCGCACGGTTCAGCAATACGGGGTGTCCCTCCATTACGTGCTCCAAAATTTCGTAAATCACCGGCTCACGGCGGTCGATAATCTTCTTGGCCGACTTAACGGTCTTGACGATACCACGCTCGATGAGCTTACGAATGATGAACGGCTTATACAATTCCGCAGCCATCTCCTTAGGAAGACCGCACTCGTGCATCTTCAGCTCCGGACCTACGACAATAACCGAACGCGCGGAGTAGTCAACACGCTTACCGAGCAAGTTCTGACGGAAGCGACCCTGCTTACCTTTCAGCGAGTCGCTCAACGACTTCAACGGACGGTTTGCCTCCGATTTGATAGCCGTCGTCTTCCGCGAGTTGTCGAACAGCGAGTCGACCGCCTCCTGAAGCATACGCTTCTCGTTGCGGAGGATGACATCCGGTGCCTTAATCTCGATGAGTCGTTTCAGACGGTTGTTACGAATAATCACACGACGATAGAGGTCGTTGAGGTCGGAAGTGGCGAAACGACCACCATCCAACGGAACCAACGGACGCAACTCCGGCGGGGTAACGGGAATGACTTGCAGAATCATCCACTCGGGACGGTTCTTGCCCTTCGATGCGCGGAAAGCCTCCACCACTTGCAGACGCTTCAGGGCCTCCTGCTTACGCTGTACGGAGGACGAAGTGTTGGCTTGGTCACGAAGCTGATAGCTCAACGAATCGAGGTCGATGGTCGCCAACAAATCATAGATTGCATCCGCACCCATCTTGGCGATGAACTTATCGGGATCGCTATCCTCCAGCGAGTCGTTGTTCTCCGGCACGAGGTCGAGAATCTGTGCGTATTGCTCCTCATCGAGCAGCATACGGTCTTCGATGGGGATACGATTCTTGTCGTCTTTGTTCTTCTCGCCAATCTCCTGACCTGCCAGCGCACCGGCTTTCACTACGACATACTTCTCGTAGTAAACGATGGAATCCAACTTCTTGGTCGGAATGCCCAGCAGGGCAGCCATCTTGCTCGGCAGCGAACGCAAGTACCAGATATGAGCCACGGGAACTACCAATTTGATATGTCCCATACGCTCACGACGCACTTTCTTCTCGGTAACTTCTACACCGCAACGCTCGCAGACGATACCTTTGTAACGAATACGCTTGTATTTACCGCAGTGGCACTCGTAGTCCTTAGTAGGACCGAAGATACGCTCGCAGAACAAACCATCACGCTCCGGTTTATAGGTACGATAGTTGATGGTTTCCGGCTTGAGCACCTCACCACTCGAGAGGCGCATAATCTCATCGGGAGAAGCCAATCCAATGCTAATCCGAGTGAAACCGTTTTTCTTATTATCTTGTTTAAAAGCCATAATCGTGATAAATTATTCCAAAGTGATTGATAGTGCCAAACCTTGCAACTCGTGCAGCAGGACATTCAGCGATTCGGGGATACCCGGTGTCGGGAACGATTCGCCCTTAACGATAGCCTCGTAGGTACGAGCACGACCCGTCACATCGTCCGACTTAACGGTCAGGATTTCTTGCAGCGTATGGGCAGCACCGTGTGCCTCCAACGCCCAAACCTCCATCTCACCGAAACGCTGACCACCGAATTGTGCTTTACCGCCCAACGGCTGTTGCGTAATCAAGCTGTACGGACCGATAGAACGGGCGTGCATCTTGTCGTCAACCATGTGGCCTAACTTCATGAAGTAGGTAACACCGACGGTTGCCATTTGGTCGAACGGTTCGCCCGTCTCACCATCGTACAACTGCGTCTTACCCGCACGCGGCAGACCGGCTTTGTCCGTCCACTCGTCCAATTGCTCGAGCGAGCAACCGTCGAAGATCGGCGTAGAGAACTTAACGCCAAGCTCTTGTCCGGCCCAACCGAGCACAGCCTCGAAAATCTGTCCGATGTTCATACGCGAAGGCACACCCATCGGGTTCAGTACGATATCCACCGGCGTACCATCTGCCAAGAACGGCATATCCTCGACACGCACAATCTTGCTGACGATACCCTTGTTACCGTGACGACCGGCCATCTTATCACCGACACGAATCTTACGACGCTTAGCGACATAGACTTTCGCCATTTGGATGATACCGTTCGGCAGTTCATCACCGATAGTGAGATTGAACTTACGACGCTTCAGGTCAGCATCCATCTCCTTGAACTTGGCAATGTAATTCATAATACATTGTGCGGTCAAGTGATTCTTATGCTCGTCCGAAGTCCAGCCGTCCAACATAACCGATTGGAAATCAAGTTGGTTCAAGCGCTCCTTGGTGAAGTGCTGTCCTTTGGCAATCACTTCCGTGCCTACGGTATCCTTTACCGAAACGGCCGACTTGCCTTCGAGCAACTTCACCAACTTACCAATTAGGGTCTGACGGAGTTCTTCAGCCTTTGCATCGAACTCTGCATCCATCTTAGCAATGGTCTCTTTGTCTTCCATCTTAGCCTTGCGGTCTTTGATGGCACGAGAGTAGAGCTTGCGATCGATAATTACACCATCCAACGAGGGGGTTGCTTTTAGGCTGGCATCTTTCACGTCACCGGCCTTATCCCCGAAGATAGCCTTTAGCAACTTTTCTTCAGGCGACGGATCGGACTCACCCTTCGGCGTAGTTTTACCGACAATGATATCGCCCGGATTGATATGGGCACCGATACGAATGATACCATTCTCATCCAAATCCTTGGTAGCGTCCTCGCTGACATTCGGGATATCGGAAGTGAATTCCTCCATACCGCGCTTGGTCTCGCGTACCTCGAGCAATTGTTCTACGACATGCACCGAAGTGTACATATCCTCACGCACGATACGCTCGCTGAGCACAATGGCATCCTCGTAGTTGTAACCCTTCCAAGGAATGTAAGCCACCTTCAGGTTCTTACCCAGCGCCAGCTCACCGGCTTGCGTAGCGTACCCTTCCGTCAGGATTTGTCCTTTCTCTACCTTATCGCCCTTACGAACGGTAGGATGCAAGTCGATAGTGGTATTTTGGTTCGTTTTCTCGAACTTCGGCAGTTTGTATTCTTTCTCTGCCGAATCAAACGAGATGAACTCTTCCTCCTCGGAACGCTCGTACTGAATACGAATAACATCTGCATCCACGTAGGTCACAACACCATTGCCCTCTGCCTCTATCTGCGTACGGCTATCTTTCACCAATTGGTCTTCGATACCGGTACCAACGATAGGCGCCTCGCTTGTAATCAACGGAACGGCCTGGCGCATCATGTTCGAACCCATCAACGCACGGTGCGCATCGTCGTGCTCCAAGAAAGGAATCAATGCTGCCGCTACCGAAGCAATTTGGCAAGGAGCGACATCCATCAAATCCACATCCGACGGATCAACCACAGGGAAATCAGCACCGAGACGCGATTTTACCTTGTTACGGATAAACTTACCGTCCTTGTCGAGCGGAGCGTTACCCTGTGCAACCACTTTCTCTTCCTCGTCCTCGGCACTATAATATTGAATATGATCGTTATCCAAATCTACAACGCCGTTCTCTGCCTTACGATACGGAGTCTCAATGAAACCGAGGTCGTTAATTTTGGCATAGATACAGAGCGAAGAGATCAGACCGATGTTCGGTCCCTCCGGTGTCTCAATAGGACAGAGACGACCATAGTGCGTATAGTGAACATCTCGCACCTCGAAACCTGCACGGTCACGGCTCAAACCGCCGGGGCCGAGGGCAGACATACGACGCTTGTGCGTAATCTCTGCCAGCGGGTTCTGCTGATCCATGAATTGGCTCAATGCATTCGTACCAAAATACGAATTAATGATAGACGAGATGGATTTCGCATTGATAAGGTCGGTCGGAGTGAACACTTCGTTGTCACGCACATTCATACGCTCCCGAACGGTACGTGCCATACGTGCCAAACCAACGCCAAACTGATTATAGAGTTGCTCCCCTACAGTACGCACACGACGGTTCGACAAGTGGTCGATGTCGTCCACCTCCGCGTTGGAGTTAATCAACTCTACCAAGTATTTGATAATCTCGATGATGTCCTCTTTGGTCAAGACGCGCACATCGTCGGGAACAGACATATTCAATTTGCGGTTGATACGATAACGACCTACCTCGCCCAAGTCGTAACGCTTCTGGGAGAAGAACAGGTTCTGTATCATTTCACGCGCCGTAGCATCATCTGCAGGCTCGGCATTACGCAACTGACGATAGATAAAGAGGACAGCCTCTTTTTCGGTCTTCGCCGGGTCTTTCTGCAGGGTATTGAAGATAATCGAGTAGTCGTTCTCGCGATTCTCATCCTTATGAAGCAGAATCGACTTGCTGCCCGACTCCAAGATGATATCGATAACCTCCGGTGTCAACTCCGTCTCACGCTCTACAACAATCTCGTTACGCTCGATAGACGAAACCTCGCCCGTATCCTCATCGACGAAGTCCTCAAGTGTCGGCTTCATCACATAACCTGCCAAACGACGACCGAGGCAAGCATCAAGCGCTGCCCTATTGCACTTTACCTCCTCTGCCAAGTCGAAGCAATGGAGGATATCCTTGTCCGACTCAAAACCAATGGCACGCAGCAGTGTGGTTACCGGCAACTTCTTCTTACGGTCAATGTAGGCGTACATGACCTTGTTGATGTCGGTGGCAAACTCAATCCATGAACCGCGGAATGGGATGATACGCGCCGAATAGAGTTTCGTACCGTTGGAGTGCATCGATGTACCGAAGAATACACCCGGGGAACGGTGCAACTGGCTGACAACTACGCGTTCCGCACCATTGATGACAAAAGTTCCTTTGGGAGTCATATAGGGAATGGTACCCAAATAGACATCCGAAACCACCGTATCGAAATCCTCATGATCGGGATCCTCACAGCTCAAACGCAATTTTGCCTTGAGAGGCACACTATACGTAAGACCGCGCTTAATGCACTCCTCAATGGAATAACGGGGCGGGTCGATACTATAATCCAAGAACGCCAAAGTAAAACTGTTGCGGGTATCCTGAATAGGGAAATTCTCTTGGAATACCTTGAACAGCCCCTCGTGGCGACGCTCCTCCGGAGTGGCATCCATACGGAAGAACTCTTGGAAAGACTTTAACTGAATCTCCAGAAAGTCAGGATAAGGCATGTGTTTCTGCACACGCGAGAAGTTAACTCTCTGTTGTTTGTTTGTTGTAGCCATTTATTTTGAGACGGTTAATTTGTTATTCAGCAGATAAACTGATGGTAATGTGTTATTTAGAACTAAATAGATGGTTTTGTAGTTTATATTATATTTACTAAAACCGCGTAATATTTACCGATAATTCAGTTATTTTCACAATCTGCTTTATTCAGAGAAAAAGGTTTAGACTCCCTTTAGGGGAATCTAAACCTGATACCACTAGTAGTGGCAGGGTATTACTTGAGTTCAACCTCAGCACCAGCGTCCTCAAGAGCCTTCTTGAGAGCCTCTGCGCTAGCCTTGTCAAGACCTTCCTTAACGGTTGCAGGAGCAGCGTCAACGATGTCCTTAGCCTCTTTCAGACCAAGACCGGTTTGCTCCTTAACGGTCTTAACGACCTGCAGTTTCTGAGCACCTGCGCTCTTCAGTACTACATCGAAAGAAGTCTTCTCCTCAGCGGCTGCCTCAGCGCCACCTGCTGCGGGAGCAGCAACTGCAACTGCAGCAGCTGCAGGTTCGATACCATACTCGTCCTTCAGGATTTGAGCGAGTTCGTTTACTTCCTTAACTGTGAGGTTAACCAATTGTTCAGCAAAAGCTTTAAGATCTGCCATTGTCTTATAATTTTAGAATGTTTATTTTTAAGTTAGTTTTGTCGGAGTCTCACGTCCTTGTCGCCTTTATTCAAATTTTATTACAGCGAGCAAGATAAACAACTCCTATTTTTTGCCGATTACTCAGCGCGTTCTCCCAGCGTAGTGAGTACGCCATGGAGTGTGTTACCTCCGGATTGGAGTGCAGAAATAACGTTCTTAGCAGGCGATTGCAGCAAAGCAACAAGGTCGCCGATAAGTTCGTTCTTGGACTTGATAGCTGCAAGGAAATCGAGGTTCTGTGCACCCACATAAACCGACTCCTCTACATAAGCCGCTTTCAGTTGCGGTTTTGCTTCACCCGTCTTGTCACCCTTGGTAAACTCTTTGATAAGTTTAGCCGGTGCATTACCGGTGTTGCTCAACATGATAGCGGTGTTGCCTTTGAGCGCTTCGAAAATTTGAGCGTCAACGCCCTTGTTCTCGAGAGCCTTCTGGAGCAGCGTATTCTTTGCAACAACGAGTTTAATATCGTTCTTGAAGCAGGCACGACGCAAATCGCTAGTTTTTTGAGCATTCAGACCCTCAATGTTAGCGAGGTAGAAATGCTGATACTCGGCGAGTTGGTTTTGGAGTGCTTCGATAATCGCATTCTTATCTTCCTTTTTCATTGTCTCTTTTCGTTAATAATTAACCAATAGATTTAGTATCAATTTTGATACCCTGACTCATTGTACTCGAAAGATAAATGCTCTTGATGTAGTCGCCTTTCGATACTGCAGGCTTGAGCTTGATAATGGTATCAATGAACTCACGAGCGTTTTCAGCAATAGCCTCTGCAGAGAAAGAAACTTTACCAATAGAAGTATGCACGATACCGAACTTGTCTACCTTGAAGTCTATCTTACCTTGTTTAACCTCTTTAACAGCCTTGGCAACATCCATGGTTACCGTACCGCTCTTGGGGTTAGGCATCAAACCACGAGGACCAAGGACACGACCGAGAGCACCAATTTTACCCATGATTTGGGGCATAGTGATGATAACATCGACATCCGTCCATCCGGATTTGATCTTCTCGATATACTCGTCCAAGCCAACATAGTCAGCACCTGCCTCTTTGGCAGCAGCCTCTTGGTCGGGAGTACAAAGTGCAAGAACACGAACCGTCTTACCTGTTCCGTTCGGCAGCGATACCACACCACGTACCATTTGGTTAGCCTTACGAGGGTCTACACCAAGGCGGACATCGATATCGACGCTAGCGTCGAACTTGGTAGTCGTAATCTCTTTTACGAGAGCAGCTGCCTCGCTGATAGTATAGAGCTTACCTGCTTCAATCTTCTCAGCAGCAAGCTTTTGATTTTTTGTCAATTTTGCCATAATAAGGATTGAAGAATAAATTATTTAACGGTAATACCCATACTACGCGCGGTACCTTTTACCATAGATTCTGCGCTTTCAACGGTGAAGCAGTTCAAGTCAACCATCTTGTCAGAAGCGATTTGACGGCATTGCTCCTCGGTAATGGTTGCCACCTTGTTACGGTTAGGCTGAGCCGAACCGCTCTTGATCTTGGCAGCCTCGAGCAACTGAATTGCTACAGGAGGAGTTTTTACGACAAACTCGAAAGACTTGTCCGAATAGACAGTGATGATGACAGGAAGAACTTTTCCTGCTTTGTCCTGAGTTCTGGCATTGAATTGTTTACAAAACTCCATAATGTTCACACCCTTGGAACCCAATGCAGGTCCTACGGGAGGAGCGGGATTGGCAGCGCCACCTTTGATTTGGAGCTTGATAAAACCGGCAATTTCTTTAGCCATAATGTTTTATTTTTACGATGTTAATAGTTTGTACCTAAGGCGTTGCTTCGGGAATGGCCGCATATTTCGAAGTCAAAACCGAACATCTGCAACAAAAACCGTGCAAAGCCAAAGATGAATAATAAAAAAACTATCGAGTAGTTCGACGACTCGTAACAAAAGTCTCCTACTCTTTTTCTACTTGATTGAAACTGAGCTCCAAGGGCGTCTGGCGGTCGAAAATAGTAACCTCCACTTTGAGCTTGTGCTTGTCTTGAGCGACCTCTTGGATAACTCCGTTGAAGCCGTTGAATGCGCCATCGATGACCTTGACCTTCTCGCCAACCAAAAAGGTTTCTTCGAGTTGGATATCCGTCTGCTCCTCACTCACATTGCCGACAATACGATTGATTTCGGATTGGGGAACGGGTGCGGGCTTAACGGAAGAGCCATCGCTACTCATAAAACCAAGAACGTTCGGGATATTGCGCAGCAAAGGATAACTCTCATCGCAGAGGTAGCACTCTACCAGCACATAGCCGGGGAGGAGGTTACGCTCCTTGATGGTACGCTTGCCTGCACGCAACGCCACCACTTTCTCGGTCGGAATCAAGACTTGCGATACATACTCACGGAACAGCGAAGAAGTAACCAAAGCACTCTCGATATACTCCTTTACTTTGTTCTCCTTACCGCTGATGGCACGGAGTACATACCATTTGAATTTGCTGTCAGCCATATCAAAAATACCTTTCTTGCGTTAGATAATTAGAACAGACCGTAAACAAATGTCATGATAGACTCAAAGCACCAGTCCATAAGCCAAACGATGAGGGCTAAAATAATGGAAGCAACTAGCACCATCACCGAACTCTGTGCCAACTCTTTACCGGTCGGCCAACTGGTCTTATGAACCAATTCATTGTACGATTCCTTGATATTCTCTACAAGTTTCATATAAGTAGTTTCTTTTTTACAAATGTTCTTTCACGGCAACAATCCGGCTCTGACGGGAATGTCAAAGTCAGATTGGAAGCTATGTCTTGTAACAAGCACGGAAGGAAAGGTTCGAACTCTCGACACCCGGTTTTGGAGACCGGTGCTCTACCAACTGAGCTACTTCCGTATAACCATCCCTACAAGGAGTTCCTTCGGGAGTGGTTCGGGAATCTCTCTTCGTCGAGCACCGAGGCAAACGCCTCGGGCTCAAGTCAAGAGATGTATTGTAGAATGTATCTTCTGCCCACCAAAATAGGCAACCGATACGAAACTTCTACAGAGATGATTGGTAATTCAATCGTTTGGTTGATTCTCAACCGCAGACTGTATTAGTCAATCAGCTTGGTAATTTGGCCGGAACCTACCGTACGGCCACCCTCACGGATTGCGAAACGCAGACCCTCAGAGCAAGCTACCGGGTAGATGAGCTTAACTTGGATCTCCAAGTTGTCGCCCGGCATTACCATTTCAGTTCCTTCCGGCAGAGTGATTTCACCGGTAACGTCCATCGTACGGATGTAGAACTGAGGACGATAGTGGTTGTGGAACGGAGTGTGACGGCCACCTTCCTCTTTCTTGAGGATATAAACAGAAGCCTTGAACTCGCTGTACGGTTTAACAACACCCGGGTGAGTGAGGACCATACCACGACGAACCTCGTCCTTGTCGATACCACGGAGCAACAGACCTACGTTATCACCTGCTTCACCTTCGTCAAGAAGCTTACGGAACATCTCGACACCGGTAACAACAGACTTCTTACCGTCTGCACCCAGACCGATCAATTGAACTTCGTCACCTACCTTAACGACACCCGTCTCGATACGACCGGTAGCTACAGTACCACGACCGGTGATAGAGAATACATCCTCAACAGGCATCAAGAAAGGCTTATCGATAGCACGAACAGGAAGTTGGATCCAGTTATCAACAGCGTCCATCAACTCGAGCACCTTAGCTACCCACTTCGGGTCACCGTTCAATGCACCAAGTGCAGAACCGCGGATGATAGGAGTATTGTCGCCATCGAAATCGTAGAACGAAAGAAGTTCACGCATCTCCATTTCAACCAAGTCGAGCATTTCGGGATCGTCAACCATATCGCACTTATTCATGAACACTACCAAACGAGGAACGTTCACCTGACGAGCGAGCAGGATGTGCTCACGGGTCTGAGGCATAGGACCATCGGTAGCAGCAACAACGATGATTGCACCATCCATTTGAGCAGCACCCGTTACCATGTTCTTGACATAGTCAGCGTGCCCCGGGCAGTCTACGTGTGCGTAGTGGCGGTTTGCAGTCTCGTACTCGATGTGTGCGGTGTTGATGGTAATACCACGCTCTTTCTCCTCAGGAGCGTTATCAATCTGGTCGAACGACTTGATTTCCTCGCTACCGAAACCTGCCTCGTGCAGAACCTTCGAAATAGCGGCAGTCAAAGTAGTTTTTCCGTGGTCAACGTGACCGATAGTACCGATGTTAACGTGCGGTTTCGAGCGGTCAAATTTCTCTTTTGCCATAGTGTGTAATAGTTTATTAACGTTAATAATATTGATATTATTCGTTGTGGGTTGTACACAAAAAAGAAGGCACAATCCTTCTATTTTCGGTACGCAAAGCAGAGCTAAATCTCTGCGTGGAGCTGATGGCGGGAGTTGAACCCGCGACCTCATCCTTACCAAGGATGCGCTCTACCACTGAGCTACATTAGCAACACCTTTCTTTATGGAGCAGAGCAAAGTTCTCTCTACTCGCTAAAGGATTTGAGCGGAAAACGGGACTCAAACCCGCGACCCCCAGCTTGGAAGGCTAGTGCTCTATCGACTGAGCTATTTCCGCGAGCCACGACAAGAACGCCGTTTTTCGCGCGAGGTCTGCAAAGCGACAAACTGCAAAGCCCGAGAGGAACTCGCGCAAGATTGGCGCAACGCAATTCTTCGCATGAAAAGGAAGTGGGTGCGGATGGATTCGAACCACCGAAGCTGAAAAGCAGCAGATTTACAGTCTGCCCCATTTGGCCACTCTGGAACACACCCCCTTGGGTAATTATGAATTAAGAATTAGGAATTAGGAATTATAACTAAGATATTCTCTCATCCTTTTCTTATGCTATTCATACATAACCATTTTTCAATTCTGTCAAAGAACTTTTGAGCCTCTAGTCGGACTCGAACCAACGACCGCTGGATTACAAATCTAGTGCTCTACCAACTGAGCTATAGAGGCGGTTTGCTTTTCTGCCTGCGGCTCTCATTGCTTTTGCAAGCGTGAGTCCGCAAACACTCCGCAAAGCGGAAAAGCGGCGCAAGGTACGATTTTGATCCAACCCGCGAGCATCCACGGAAGACACTCAAAACGAGAACTCCTGTACCTAAGTGTCCCCCGAGAGGCTCGAACTCTCGACCCACTGATTAAGAGTCAGTTGCTCTACCAACTGAGCTAGGGAGACATTGCTACGTTCAATACTAAAAAGAACACTTCTTCGATCCTCATAGCGGATTTCCATCCGCCCGCACACCCGCCGTTATCTCACACGCCTACTTGCTATCCTAACCATCCGCAGGGGTACTTCAATCGAAAAGCGGGTGCAAAGGTACTGCCTTTTTTTGATATACACAAATTATTCGAGCATTTTTTCGAAGTTTTCTGCACTTTTTTAGGGGAATGGGTAGGAAATGGCTATGGAATGG
>CAVHGD010000014.1:0-11234 GCA_963635385.1 Dialister sp. CAG:486
ATCGGGGCGAAAATAGGATTAGCGGGAAGCACAAGGTACCTTAGCTCAGGTGGTAGAGCAATGGACTGAAAATCCATGTGTCCTTGGTTCAACTCCAAGAGGTACCACAACAAAAAAGACCGATGTTTGTCGGTCTTTTTTGTTGGCTATATGCGTAAGTGGTCTTTGGGTGCTGTGGAGAGTAATGCGTTTCTTGTGTCGTGAGGAGAGTTCCGTGCGTTGTTTCGGCTTGAGCTGCGTGGGTGGGAGTGTTCCGTATCTTTTCAGCGGCTATTTCAACGCTCGATAGATTCCGCCGGGGAGTGCTTTGACAAAACCGTGCATCTCCATCATCATCAGCTCGGCGGACACGTCGGCGTAGGGCATTCCCATTTCCATCACCACCATATTGATGTGCATGCCGTCCTCCTGCTCATGTAGCTTGGCAAGCAGCTTCTTTTGCGTGTCCGAGAGCAGTCCGAACAGGTCCAGCTCGGTCTGCACCCGCACGGGCTTCGATTTCGGCTCCCACTGCATGGCGTTCATGAGGTCGTCGGCGCATTCGATAAGCATGGCTTTCTGGCTGCGTATCAGGTCGTTACAGCCGCGCGAGTCCTCATCGGTGGGGCGTCCCGGAAAGGCAAAGACCTCTCGGTCGTAATCCAGCGCCATCTGTGCCGTGATGAGCGAGCCGCCTTTGGCTTTCGATTCGACCACCACCACGGCATCCGCCAAGCCCGCCACGATACGGTTGCGCGCCACAAAATTCATTTGCAGCGGCGTGGTCTTGCTCATGTATTCGGTAAGGATTCCGCCGTGTTGGAGCGCCTGCACCGCCACGGGGCGATGCACCGACGGATACATCATGTCCAGCCCGTGCGCAGGGATTATCAGCGTTTGCAGCCCTGCCTCGATAGCGGCTCGGTGGGCGGCGATATCCACGCCGTAGGCGAGTCCGCTGATGATGGTCACGTCGTCGGTCTTGTCCGCCAAGTCGAGCACAAATTGTCGCGTGGTCTCCTTGCCGCGTTCGGTGGCGGAGCGTGTGCCAACTATCGACACCATCTTGCCTCGGTTGGGGTTCAGGTTGCCCAACGAAAAGAGCACGAGCGGGCGGTCGGGGCATTGCCGCAGCCGATAGGGATAGTCCTCGTCGAGGCAGGTGGTTACCCGCACGTGGTTCTGCTCGATGAATTCCACCTCGTGTTCGGCTCGTTTCAGCGATTTCGACGCCCCATCGGCTTTCAGATGTTTCCATGCCTCGGTGGCACTGCCGAATTGCTCCAGCAGTGCCAGTCCTTTGCGGGTCTGATTGCGAAAAAGGTCGGCTAATGCGATGTGGTAGATGGTTTCTTTTTCCATAGCAGGTAAGTGAGCCAAACGATGGCGATTCCGAGAGTGGCGCCGGCAATGTCGGCCAAGAGGTCGCCCCAGTCGCCGCTGCGGGTCTCGGTGCAATAGGCTTGCATCAGCTCCATCAGCCCGCCGTAGAGCCAGCTCAGGCTCCATATCTCGGCGGCGTGACGCAGACGGTCGTGCGCATTGCGAAGCGCGCCGTAGCTCCATACGGCAGCGAGCCCCAGATACATCAGTGTATGCCAAAACTTGTCGCTGCATTGGTTCTGCAGCGGCAAGTTCGGGTTTTCCATCAGCGACAGCCACGCTATCGCTATGAGTACAAGTAGAGTGGGGATGTAGGCGAGCGGGCGTCTCATAGTTTCTGCCCGAAACAGAGGTCGCCGGCGTCGCCGAGTCCGGGAACGATATATTTCTTCTCGTTCAGTATCGGGTCGATGGCCGCGCACCAGAGCGTGATGTGGTCCGGAAGCGTCTTTTTCAGATATTTCACGGCTTGGGTGGTGCCGATGGTGCAGCACAGGTGGGTCTGTGCGGGCGTGCCGTGGCTCATCAGCGCACGGTAGGCCACCTCCATCGACATTCCCGTGGCCAACATCGGGTCCACCAGAATCAGCGTCTTGCCCTCCAGATTGGGCGCCGCCAGATATTCCGCCACGATTTCGATTTCTTGCTGTCCGTTCACGTTCCGACCCATGCGGCGGTAGGCGCTCAAGAAGGCGTTTTCGGCGTTGTCGAACATGTTCAGGAATCCTTGATGCAGCGGAAGCCCCGCACGCAGAATGGTGCCCAGCACCACTTGGTCGGCTATCGACTGTGCCTCCGTGGCAGCGAGCGGGGTCTGCACCGGAACGCTCTCGTAGTGCAGCGTCTTGCTCACCTCGTAGGCCATCAGCTCGCCGATGCGCTCGATGTTGCGGCGGAAGTGCAGACGGTTTTTCTGTATATCTACATCGCGAATTTCACGTATGTATTGACTGATGAGAGAATTCTTCTCCGATAGATTGATAATCTTCATGGCGATGTGGAATATTCTTTATTTGCCTTTCTGCGCAGCTTTTACGGTCTTCAGCTCCGTTTTGAGGGTGCTGACGTTGGTCTTTTGAGTAGCTTGCAGCTGTTTCAGGTCGTTTTCTTTTTGCTGAATCTCCACGTTGAAAGTGGTCAGCGCAGCTTGCTCGGCGGGCAGACCCTCGATAACTTTCGAAATGCTTTTCAGACGGAGCTCCACCTCTTTGAGCGAGCGCTCAATGTTGGTTTTCTCTATGTCCAGCTCCTTGCGGCTGTCGTCGCGGGTCTCGCTGTTCAGTCGGTTTGCCTTCTGAATGCGGGAAACTTGTTTCTCGATGGCGTCGCGCATATCGGTCAGCTTGTCTTGCTCGTTGGTGTAGAGCTTTTGGAGCGTGGTGTAGGTGCTTTCTTTCTGTTTTAGGTAGGCGGCCACGTCTTTGGCATAGCTTTTCTCCTCTTTCAGCTCTTTGGCGGCGTTGTTCAGGTCCTTTTTGTACGCATCTTGCACCTCTTGAATGCGTTGCAATTCCGATTTGTACATCGGCAGATTGTCAGCGTATTGCGTACGCATGCTGTCTAATGTGATGGAAACCAGTTCGATGTTCAGTTTAGTTACGTGTTGGGCGGATAGTCCCAAGCTCATGGCCAATGCGGCAAGTACTAAAATAGACTTTTTCATATCAATGTTTGTGTTTGAATGTTTTTCTTTCTTTGGGCGTGCAAAATTACATAATTTTATGCAATTATGCAAACCCGTTTTCGTTCGGCTCGTGGAACATGCCTCCATTTGTTCACAAGGAAATTGTTGTCTCCGGCGACATACCGGTTTTTCGTGTATTTGGAGAATGATTATTCTTTGTCCTTAATGTCAATTCGTGTCCATACGCTGCTGGCGTTCGTTCCAAAGTTTTGATGCGCTTTGCCCTTGTCTTTGCTCCTATCGTGTTGTGTATGTGCCGGAAAAGCAGTACCTTTGTCGCTCAATGGAGTTAAATACAATTCAACAGCAGACCGATGAGCGTTTTATGGCGCTCGCTTTGCACGAGGCGGAGGCCGCTTTTCGGCAGGGAGAGGTGCCCGTGGGGTGCGTCATCGTGTCGCAGGGGCAGGTCATCGGGCGTGGGCACAACCTGACGGAGACGCTTGCCGATGTCACGGCGCACGCCGAGATGCAAGCCATCACGGCGGCCGCAGCCACATTGGGCGGCAAGTATCTGCCCGAGGCGACGCTCTATGTCACGGTCGAGCCGTGTTGCATGTGTGCCGGGGCCATCGGTTGGGCGCAAGTGTCCCGTGTGGTGTATGGCTGTGCCGACCCCAAGCGGGGGTTCCGTACGTTCGCCCCCCGCGCGTTGCATCCCCGTGCCATGGTCACGGAGGGCGTTCTCGAGCCGCAGTGTCGGGAGCTTATGCAGCGATTCTTTGCGGTGCGCCGTTAGCGGCAATGCCCTCTGCGCCTTTCGTGGTGAGTTGGATTTATTAATTTTTGTGCAGTTATGAAAAAGCCATCTGTTCATTCCGTTTCGCTTCCCAAAGACATCTTCCGCATTCTTATTTTTGCGGGGCTTGCGATTTTGACGGTTGTCTTGTTCCCCCGTTATACCACGTCGTTCCGCTACCATTTCGAGGTCGGCAAGCCGTGGGGCTACGAGTTGGTCACGGCGGAGTTCGATTTCCCGATTTATAAATCCGATCGGCAGCTTGAGGAAGAGCAGAAGCGCCTGCTCTCCACCTTTGCGCCCTGCTATCGCTATGTCGAGGGAGCGGTCAAGTCGCCGCTGGTCCTCTCGTTGCAGGACAAGGAATCGCTCCGGCAGGACGGCTATTCGCGTATCTCGTTGGTGCAAGACAAGGTTTCCAAGGTCTATCCGCTTTCCGAGGTCTATACGCCCCGCGAGGCGTATAAGCGTTTCGGGCTGACCTATTCGGTTAATCTACAGCCCGATACGGTGCTGACGGCCATCATGCGCGACAAGTTGCTGTCCTCTATCTCTCCCACGCAGGGCGTCATTCAGGCGGGCGAGAAAATTATCGACCGAGGCGAGATTGTCACCGAGCAGGACTACCGCATTTTGGAGTCGCTTCGCCGTGCGTGCGAGGACAACAGCTTGACGCACCACCAGCGCATCCTGTCCATTTTGGGCGAGAGCATCATGGTCTGCCTGTTCCTTTGCATGTTTATCATCTATCTCTATGTGTTCCGCCGCCAGTATATCGGCAGCACCTCCACGGTTCTGTTTTTCTGCGTGGCGTCAGCGATAGTGATTATTCTCTCGTGCCTGTGCCTTCGCTATACCTCGCTGAGTATCTATCTCATACCTTTCGCGTGGGTGCCTATCCTGACGCGTGTTTTTTTCGATTCGCGTACGGGTCTTTTCTTGCATTTCACCACGGTGTTGATTGTCTCGTTGGTGGTTCCCGCACCGGTCGAGTTCTTCTTTATACAGATCACGGTCGGAATGGTGGCAGTGTCGAGCCTTAGCGATATGACACGCCGTGCGCAGCTTGCCCAGACGGCGGGTTGGATTTTCCTCACGCAGGCGTTGGCCTATACGGCCTTTACCTTCGCCACGTCGGGCGACTACCACGCCATCGAGCCGATGATGTATGTCTATTTCTTGGTCAATGCGCTGCTCATCATCGGTGCCTACGGGCTTATCTATCTTTTCGAGCGGGTGTTCCATCTCATTTCTTCTATCACGCTTGTCGAGCTGACGGATATCAATTCCGACCTGTTGCACGAATTGGCGGAGAAGGCGCCGGGTACGTTCCAACATTCCATGCAGGTGTCCAATCTTGCTACGGAGGCGGCTAAGGCCATCGGCGCCAATGCCTTGTTGGTGCGTACGGGGGCGCTCTATCACGATGTGGGCAAGCTCACCAATCCGTATTGCTTCACGGAGAATCAGCAGGGCGTGCCCAATCCGCTCGCTTCCATGTCGCCCGTCGAGGCGGCTAAAATCATTCTCGCCCATGTCCCCGATGGGGTCGCCATCGCGCGCAAGCACCACCTGCCCGAGATGATTGTCACCTTCATCGCTTCCCACCACGGCAACTCGTTGGTCCGCTATTTTTATAACACCTATTGCAATGAGCATCCGGGCGAGGAGGTCGATAAGACGCTCTTCCGCTATCCGGGCCCCAAGCCGACCACCAAGGAGGGCGCTATTCTGATGATGGCCGATGCCGTCGAGGCACGCTCCCGCAGCCTTTCCGCTTATACCGAGGAGAGTATCTCCGCTGCGGTCGATCAAATGATCGACCAGCAGATAGCCGAAGGCCAGTTCTCCGAGACACCGCTCTCGTTCAAGGATGTGGAAGACATCCGCCGTGTGTTCAAGGAGCGCATTATTTCCATTTATCACCATCGTATCACGTACCCCACGCTCCAACAGGCTTAAGTATGGCTTCTTTCCCTCTCTATTTGGCTCCGATGGAGGATGTCACCGATCCCGCCTTCCGTTTGCTCTGCAAGCGGTTTGGTGCTTCGCGTGTCTATACCGAGTTCGTCAATGCCGATGCCCTTGTGCGGGATGTGGCTTCCACCACGCGCAAGCTCCAAATCTCCGACGCCGAGCGCCCCGTGGCGATTCAGATCTACGGCCGTGAGCCGGAGTCGATGGCCGATGCCGCTCGTATCGTCGAGCAGGCGCATCCCGATTTCATCGATATCAATTTCGGCTGCCCCGTCAAGAAGGTGGCGGGCAAGGGCGCAGGCGCAGGGCTGCTGCAAGATGTCCCGAAGCTACTCGCCATCACGCGTGCCGTGGTCGCCGCCGTGCATACGCCCGTCACGGTCAAGACGCGCCTCGGGTGGGACGACGACCATCGTATCATTGTCGATTTGGCGGAGGCGTTGCAAGATTGCGGCATCGCCGAGTTGGCCATCCACGGCCGCACGCGTGCGCAGATGTACCGAGGCGATGCCGATTGGTCGCTTATCGGAGCGGTCAAGAACAATCCTCGCATGCATATTCCCATTATCGGCAACGGCGATGTCACCACGCCCGAGCGGGCTCGTGAGTGTTTCGACCGCTATGGCGTCGATGCCGTCATGATTGGCCGTGCCACGTTCGGCTGTCCGTGGATTTTCGAGGATATCGAGCATTACCTCCTTACGGGCGAGCGCTTGCCCAAGCGCCCCATGCAGTGGTGCGTTGATATTCTTAAGGAGCACGTCCTTCGCTCTATCGAGTGGATAGGCGACGAGCGCAAGGGAATCGTTCATAGCCGTCGCCATTTTGCCGCTTCGCCGGTCTTCAAGGGCCTGCCCGATTTCAAGCAGACGCGCATTGCGCTCTTGCGTGCCGAGACGCGTGACGAAGTCTTTTCGCTGATGGACACCATTGTGTCCCAATTTAATACTGCTTATAATGAAGTTTAGTCCCATTCGTGCGTTCCTCAATCGGAATGCGCTGATTCTCTCGATGGCTCTCGGAGCTATCGGCTATCCCATTTTCCGTCATCTCATGCCTTTGCTGCCGTGGATGATTTTTCTCATGCTTTTCTTCACGTTCTGCAAGGTCAATCCCGTCGATTTGCGTTTGCGCACGTGGCATTGGGTGGTCTTGGCCACGCAGTTGGTGCTGTCCGTCGGGGTTTATTACGCCGTTTTCTACCTCTGCCGTACGTTGGGCTGCACACCCGAGCAGACGCAAGTCCTCTCGCAGGGCATCATGGTTTGTATCATTATGCCGACGGCCACGGCGGCGCCTATCATTGCGGGCAAGTTGGGCGGCTCGATACAGAATCTCACCTCGTTCACGCTGTTGAGCAATATCGCCACGGCTTTGGTCGTGTCGGCTTTTTTCCCCGTCGTGTCGGGGGCGGATCGTGCGTTTTGGGCGGACCTGTGGCTTATCTTGCGCCGAGTCGGTCCGCTCTTGTTGGGGCCTTTCTTTGCGGCGTGGCTGTTGCGTTTGAGCTACAATGCCGTGCAGCGTCGTCGCGGCTCCGAGCGCACGTTCCGCCTCTCGCATACATGGACGGCGATGCCTTTCTATTTGTGGGTGGGCACGTTGGTTATCTTGATGGGCGACATCACCTATACGCTCACCACGCATTCGTATAACTATCTCACGCTGTTCGGTTTGTGTGTCGGGTCGTTCTTGGCGTGCCTGCTGCAGTTCTATTTGGGCAAGTGGATTGGTTCGTGTTTCCCGGCGGCCACCATTGGCGTGGAGAGCCACGACGAGGAGATCAACCCTGCCGCCACGGCACACGATATGCGTTCTGTCAGCAAGGTGACGGCGGGTCAGGCGTTTGGCCAGAAAAACACCTCGTTGGGTGTTTGGATGGCGCAGACCTATCTCAATCCGTTGTCAGCCATAGGGCCCGCTGCCTATATCGTTTGGCAAAATATATTCAACAGCTTGCAGCTTTCCTTCAAGGCCAAACAAATTCCTAATTCCTAATTCCTAATTCCTAATTGATACCATGTCTCGTTTTTATTCATTTCTTTTTTTCTTTAGTGTCGCCGTTGCTTCGTTTGCCCAAACGCTTGCTTTCCCGGGAGCGGAGGGCTATGGCCGTTATGCCACGGGCGGTCGTGGCGGCCGTGTCTATTATGTCACTCGGCTCGACGACTGTTCCGACGACCATCTTGTCGAGGGCACGCTGCGTTGGGCGCTCCGTGACGGTGACGACACGCCTCGTACCATTCTCTTTCGGGTCTGCGGCACGATCTATCTCTCCTCCAAGCTCAAGTTTGCGCATCCGAATGTGACCATTGCGGGGCAGACGGCTCCGGGCGGCGGCATCTGTATTGCGGGCGCTAACGTCTATGTCTGCCAACCCAATGTCATCATTCGCCATATCCGTTTCCGTGCGGGCGACATTCCGTCGGTCAGCTATCCGTGCCTCGATGTGGAGAACACGCACCACGTCATCATCGACCACTGCTCGTTCTCGTGGTCGATGGAGGAGTGCCTCACCATGTACGACACCGATTCCACCACGATTCAGTGGTCGATTATCGCCGAAGGGCTGTACAACTCCAAGAACAAGAAGGGCACCCGTGCCTACGCCACCCAGTGGGGCGGTGAGCATGCCACCATGCACCATTGCCTGATTGCCAACTGCCACAACCGCACGCCCCGTTTCAATGGCGTGCGCAGCGAGGCCAATATCGCTCAGGGCAGCCACGACCACGATGCCTTTGTCGATAACGAGTTTTTGAATAACGTCATCTTCAATTGGGGCAAAAAGAACTCGCTCTATGGCGGCGAGAACGACACCTCCAAGAACCACGATGCATCGGGTCGCTGTGTCGGCTACGACCGTATCTATTTGGTTAATAACTATTTCCGTTGTGGTCCTACCACCTACGCCGTCGGGCTTTCCACGCGCTATTTCGTGCAGGGAAGCCGTGTGGGTGACTATGGGCAGTGGCTGCTGAGCGGCAACGAGTTCGAGTTGGGCAACGCCTACAACCGCACCGACAAGCCGTGTTGGCAAGATTCCGTGCTGCGGCTTGTCAATACGGACAACCTCTATGGCTATGTGGAGAACAACGCCAACCGTGCGTTCAATTTGGATGGGGCGCAGGCGGGCGAGGCCAACTACAATCGCTATGTCTTGGCTCGCCCCGTGGCGGAGAGCGGCATTGTGGCGGAGTCGGCAGCGTCTGCTTTTGCGCGTGTCACGACCCTCGCGGGGGCGTCGTTGCCGCGTTACGATGAGCAGGATTCCCGAACCATTGCCGAAGCATCCGGCAAGATTGCCCCTCGTTTTGTCGGCTCCACGCAGAAGACGTGGCTGGGTATCATCGACTCGCAGAACGACATCCGCTTTACCCGCGAGGACTATTTCTATGTGGGCGACAGCGTAGTGGGCAACTATCCCTTCTTGGATGCCGTCGAGGGCGACTCGTTGGCTTTGGACACCGATGAGGACGGCCTTCCGGATGCCTACGAGATCGAGTTGGGTCTTAACCCGACCGATCCCACCGACGCCGCTCAAGTAGCATCATCTCAGTCTTCTGCTACCGAAGAAGAAGCAACATCCACGCAGTCCTCCGCCACAGATGAGCCAGCCTCCACGCACCCTTCCACCGATGCTGAGTCAAGCGGCTATACCTATTTGGAGTTGTATCTTAATGGTGTAGCGGATGGCACGATCGACAAGTCGAAGTACGAAACCGAGCCGTACGAGTCGCAGGAGCCGGACGCGCCCCTTAGCATTCCCGAAGCATCTCGTTCCGAGTCTTCTCGCCAAGCCTATAATTTGCTTGGTCAGCCCCTTTCTCCCGAAGCACTCCCGAACCATCCCCTCCCGTATATTCAAAACCACTCCCTCCACCTCTCCCACTAAGCCATAAAAGTGTAACCCACGCAAAAGCTAAGTAAGGAGAATGTAAAAGTGTAAATCCCGCAAAAAGGGCTTTCCAACTTCAAGAAAAGCAAGCGTAAAATCACGCAAAAAGGGCTGTTCAACGATCATGCTGAACAGCCCTTTTGCATTATGTCAATTTTTTTTTGCGGAAAGAGAGGGATTCGAACCCCCGGACCCTCGCAGGTCAACGGTTTTCAAGACCGCCGCGATCGACCACTCCGCCATCTTTCCTTGCTTTGTACCCATTTTAGTGGTTAGGGGATAAATGGGCATTGTCCATACTGCCTCGTTACAGCCCATACTGCCCCGGTACATTTTCGGCTTATCTCGCCAAAGCGGCTGCAAAGGTACGCTTTTTCTCCGACATACACAAATCTCCATGCATTTTCTCCCGCGTAGTAGATTTTCTCTCCTGTGCCGGTGAATTCAGTGCTTCTTTGATTTTTTCCTTATCGCTGCAAAGTTAAACTTATTTTTGCAGATGTGCAAGCAAAATCCGCATTCTTTTGTAGTTCTCATTTTTTTTTGTACCTTTGCACTCGCTTTGAGGTGTCATATTTTCAACCCATTTTGGGTGGTGACTTAGCCCTTTTTTTGTGACATATTTTTCAACCCTTTTTGGGTGGTGACTTAACCCCTTTTTTGTGACATATTTTTCAACCCTTTTTTGCTGCATTTCCCGAACCACTCCCGAAGCAACTCCTGAAAAACGCCCCTATTTTTACTTTTGTGTTAGGTATCATCATCAATCCCAAGTCGGGTAAGCGTGCCTTTCGTGCGCAACGCATCTACCTGTGGAAGCTGCTGCGCAAGCAGCATAAGCCGTTTGCATACCGTGTGACGAAGTATGCAGGCCATGCCATCGAGTTAGGACGCGAGTTGGTTGAGCGGGGATGCGATGAGATTTTGGTCTTGGGAGGCGATGGCACGCTCTCCGAAGCGGTGAACGGCATTATGCGTTCCTCGCTTACCGCCGAGCAGCGAGCCCGTATCAGCATTGGCCTCATGCCGCGTGGCACCGGCAACGATTTCGGTCGCTATTGGGGGCTGACCAAAGACTACAAGCGTGCGCTGCAGCGTTTCTTCGAGGGCGAGGCTCGCCCGCTCGATGTGGGCTGCCTGACCTATTGGCGCAATGGCATAGAGCACCATCATTATTTCATCAATTCGGTCGGCTTTGGCGTCGATGCGTTGTGCTGCTCGTGGGCGAGCACGCTCAAGTATTATGTCGGCAGCCACCATGTCAACTATTTCTTTGCCCTGCTCGTGGCCATCTGTGTCCATAAGCCGGAGCGTATTCGGTTGATGGCAGACGGCCGAGAAGTGGTTAATGACTTGCTTTTTACTATGAATATCGGCAACGGACCCTATTCCGGTGGCGGTATTCGCCAAAATCCGGACGCCGACCCGACGGACGGTATATTTCATTCTATTTTTGTGGAGAAGCCGACGGCGCGTCAAATTCTCCTATCACTCCCGAACCTATTCAATGGTCGCCTGACCGATTTGCCTTTTATCCACTCTTTCACCGGGGCGGACATTGAAGTCAATACCCG
>CAVHGD010000014.1:11431-12824 GCA_963635385.1 Dialister sp. CAG:486
GGGAGTGGTAAGGGAATGATAAGGTGGTGGTAGGGGAATGGTAGGGGAATGGTAGGGGAGTGGTAAGGGGATGATAGGGGGAAGATTGGGAGTTGGTTCGGGAGTGGTAAGGGAATTCGTACTATATAGGAGCTATAAAGACGTTGCAAAGACGCTTAAAGTATAATATACAAAAAGTGGAACATCGTTAATTATTAAGTGATACATCGTTAATTATTAAGTGATACATCGTTAATTATTAAGTGATACATCATTAATATGTAAGTGATACTTCATTAATAAGCAAGTGATACATCTTTAATACACAAGTGGAATGTTATTTGTTGTGTAAGTGAAACGGCTAACCTCTATACAAGTAAAAACTGTTCTTACCACGTGAAATACGATTCTTTATGCAAGTGAAACGCTATTTTTTATTGATACTCGTTTTGGTCGGGTCTTGGGGGCAAGGGGCGATGGTGGCGGCTCGAAACGGCTACTACGTGCATGTGCCCAAACACCAATACTGGGGCGTCGACCAAACGAGCCGACACGAAGTGCGCATCGGCTGGGGCGATATGCTCTACGAGACATGGATGTGGCACGACAATTACCGCACCGAGCATTATCGCTACACGGGGCACCTGTTTTCCGAGTATCAATATTATCTCAAGCCATGGTTCTCGCTCGGCGGACAGTTAGACTATGAACAGGTGTGGTGGGACCAAACCATGGAGGGGAATCGGGTGCTCGAGAATCCGATACAAGACGTGACCTTCTACAACATAACGATTCTCCCGATGATGCGATTCACCTACTGCAGGCGCAACTATTTTGCGATGTACTCGTCCTTGGGGCTGGGTATGACCATCAATGGCGGCACCGAGACGGATATGAAGGGACGCCATACCGCCTGTTCGCCGGCATGGAGCGTGACGCTCTTGGGCTTCAAAGCGGGCGGAAACCACTTGTTCGGCACCGTGGAGGTCGGATTCCTAAACGCATTGGCCGGTCGTAACTACATCTATATGGTCGGCTCGCGGTTAGTTTCGGCATCGGTAGGGTATTCCTTTTAGCGTGAATATGAAAATATATAAAGTTGGTAAGGCAGTCCTTCGGGAAAGCATAGGGAAATAGGAATAGAATAGTAGTATAGGGATATAGGAGAAAAAAGTATGAAAATTGAATCAATAATGGGTATCGGTAGGGGATACGTACATATCAAGGCGTATGTGAAGGCTCATATCGGAGCTTGTGCGTGTCTGCTCTTGGGGGTGGCTATGGGGGGATGTAAGCAGTCGGAGCCGGAATATGTGGATTTTAGCAAGTACGCCGACGAGGCAAACTGCTTCGTGCCCATGCGAGAGCAGACAAGCGACGTGCGAGATGAGGCACCGTGGGAACAGGCGGTGGC
>CAVHGD010000014.1:12932-15267 GCA_963635385.1 Dialister sp. CAG:486
GGGGACGGAGCAGAATGGGAACGAGAGTGCGCAGGGAACGGGCGTGCGGAGGACATCGCCGCTGACGGTGACGGATGTGGCACGCGGGTTTGTGGAACATTTCTACGCCTACAAAGTGCATCAAGTGGCCGGCACCTATCGAAGCATTGACGTGCATGGCGACTCGCTGACCGTGTCGGGAAAGTTTTTCTATCCCGAAAACGGCGTGATAAAAAACTTGATCATCGTGTCGCACTACACCATCGGCGCCAACAAAGAAGCCCCGTCGGAGACCTTCAGCTTTGAGGGCATGTATGCCGCCATGGGCTACGGCGTGGTGATAGCGGACTACATCGGCTACGGCGTGACGGTGGATAGCATTCACCCCTATTTGCAGGCCGAAACGACTGCGCACAACGTGATTGATATGGCGCTGGCGGTGCGTCCGTTTATCGCCAAAAGAGGACTGAAAGTGCAGTCGGAAGATGTGATTCTATTCGGGTACTCGCAGGGCGGAGCGGCCACGCTGCACGTGCAACGCGTGATGGAAAACAACCCGACCTATCAAAACAAATTCACCATCAAAAAAGTGTATGCGGGGGCCGGCCCGTACGACATAGCAAGCACGTACGACTACGAAGTGAAAGTGGATGTGACGGGAATTCCGTGCGCCGTGCCGCTGATTATTCAAGGCATGAGCGTGGGCATGGACAAGCCGCTGGAGATGTCCTTCTTCTTCAAAGAGCCGCTGCTGTCGAACTACAACGAGTGGATCAACTCGAAAAAATACACGGTGAATCAGATGTCGACGCTGATAGGGGCGAAACGGCTCAGCGAGATATTGACGGAGAACGGCACCGACCGATCGAATCGTGAGACGGCTCGATTCTACGTGGAGCTGCAAAACAACAGCATTCCGGCGAGCTTTATCCCCAAAGCGCCGCTCTACCTGTTCCACTCGGAGGACGATGAGACGGTGCCGTTTATCAACTCGCAACTGATGCAACGGCAGTTCCGCGACAAAGCGCCGACGGTGACCTACAACTTCGGACACTACGGAACACACATGCGAGGCTGCTTGGCCTTTATGAAAGCGGTGCAGAAAGACTTGAAAAAGAATGAATAAGGGGATGGCGAACCAACAAATAGTAACAATGAAGAACGGAAAAATGAGAATGAAAAAAGTATGGCTATTGGCACTGCCGCTGCTATTCGGGGCGTGCTCGTATTTCAAGATAAAAGACGACTCGTTCCGCCTGTCGGTGGAGCGGATTCAGTCGTCGCAAGTGTGGGCGGAAGTGGTGCCGAACGGGAACTCGTACTCGTATGTGTGCGACGTGGTGAAAGCGGATGAGTATCACAAATACCACAAAGACCGCAAGTTTATCGAGGCGCACTTCGAGGAGCTGAAGAATAGCTATGCGACGCTGGTGGAACTGTACGACTCGTTGGGCGTGACTGCCCCGAGCATAGAGAACCTGCTATTCAACAGCGGACCGTACAAAAGTGCGGTTAGCGGACTCGACCCCGAAACGGATTACTATTTTTGCTTATACTGCCTCGACTCGAAGCAGAAGCCTATTCATAAGCTGCTGAAGACGGCTTTTACGACGCCCGCCAAGCCGCACTCGAATATCGATTTCTCGATAACGGTGGTGCCCACAAACGATACACTGATTATAACGCCGACCAACGACGACCCGTATTTCTGGGAAGTGGCGCTGAAAAGTACTGCCTTCAAGAGCCTGAGCATTGACTCGGTGGATGCCAACGAGGTGCAGGAAGTGTTAGGTTCGGCGCTGATAGGGTATACGTGGTTCTCGCACGTGCGGAGCACCTACTACTCGTGGGGATTTGACATCAGCGGGATGACCACGCGCGGAGAGGACCGACTGTCGCTATACGACACCACGGTGAGCCTCAAAGAGGGTGATGTGCTGTATGTCGGCTGCGTGGGCTACGAGAAAGAGGAAACAGGGGCGGACGTGGTATATCAGCTGACCTACCACACGAATCAGCCCGCCGAGGTGGAACGGATGAAAGATCCGTTTGCAGACATAGAAAACGACACGACCACCAACGAAAATGCAACGCTCATTCGGGCGTTGCAGAAACAAAACGATACGAGAACCGTGCGGGCCGGCGGTAGCCAAAAGGCGACTAACGGCGCAGGGCTGTCGATAATGCGTACAAGACAATTCCCCCGGTAACACTGACATTGAGCGAATGCTTGGTGCCGTATTGCGGAATCTCGATGCATGCATCGCATGCATCGACGACTGCTTGCTGCACCCCAAAGACCTCGTGACCCAAGACAAAGGCTATGCCAGCGGGTGCGGTTTTTGGGGGGACTGAG
>CAVHGD010000014.1:15306-33574 GCA_963635385.1 Dialister sp. CAG:486
AGGAGGGCGGAGACTTCGGCACGGGCCGCCTCGAGCGTGATGGAGTCGTGCGCCTGCTCGACGGCATAGACACGATAGCCGCGGCGGTGCAGGTCGGCTACCGCCTCGAGCGTATCGGCATAGTACTGCCAATCGACGGTCTCCTCGGCGCCGAGTGCGGTCTTGTGAATCTCCGTATTGGGCGGGCAACAGCAGATACCGCACAGGCAGACGCCCTCGATAAGGAAAGCATCGGCCGTGCGAAAGACCGCTCCGATATTGTGCTGGCTGCGGACATTGTCCAACACCGCCACCAACGGCAGTTTTTGCGCTTGGTGAAAGGCCTCCGGGGTGAGGCGATTCATCTCTTGTATGCTGAGTTTTTGCATATTTCGGTTTTTGTTTTTTGTGTTGGCGATAGGGTGAGTGGTCCGCCACAGGGCGGATAGGGAACTCTATCGGCGGAGGGCGGTGAGGGCTCGGAGGCGGTCGGTGAGGGCGGTCTCCGTCAGCAGGCGCTCGAGCGTGAGGTGCATACGGTAGCACCAAAAGTTATCGGGGTCGGCGGGGACATTGATCCGCTCGACCTGTGCGTCACGGCGGCGCAGCTCCTCATCAATAGAGAGCCAATCTTGCCACGGCAGCACGACCCACATAGCGGGACTCTCGAGGTGGCGACGGATAATTAGCTCGGATAGGTTCGGCCTAAGTTCGGCCGGGGCGGCGCCGTCGAGGTGGAGGCATTGGTTGTAGTAGCGCTGCGTCTTGGCCGCATCCTCCTGCCACCACGCACGGAGCGTACTCATATCGTGGGTGCCCGTGGTGCAGACGGAGAGATAGGGCAGCGTCCGGAGGTCGCCAAACTCGACAAGCGCCTTCGGCATACGCTGAATCTCGAGGCTCAGGATATGCAGCTGCTGCATGACTTCCGGCACGCAGGCGGGCACCATGCCCAAGTCCTCACCGCAACAGAGCATGTCGGTGGCGTGGAGCAGGGTGGGCAGCTTGCGAAGCGCACTCGCCTTCCAAAAATCGTTGTGCCGCACATAGAAATAGTCGTTGTAGAGGCGCAAAAGGGTTTGCTGCAAGTCGGGCGACAAGCTGCGGAAGGAGTCGGAACGAGCAATGGAAATGCGGGGGTGCAAAAGCTCGGGGTCAGCTTGGTCGGCCACAAACAAGACCTCGCAACGGAGCGCTATGAGTTGCTCGCAAAGGGCGGCGCCGCCGTTCGTGCCATGCGCACGGAAATAGTCCTGAATCTTGACTTGGGTGTCGAAGGGCTTGCGGAAACGATAGGTGCCGTCCTTCTTGCGACAGAAGAAGCGGGGAATGAGCGCTGAGGCCTGCTCGCCAAAGCATTCGACAAGGTGCTCGTGGCGGAGGTACGGCTCGGTGAGGCGCTCACGGCTAAGCGAGATGCCGAAGCCGTGAAGCTCGTCGAGCGTGTAGGGCAGGGCGGGATTGAAATGGCCGCAAAGCCCCCACACATCGGTCTTGGGCATCTGCCAAATACGGAAAAAGCCGAGAATATGGTCGATACGATAGGCATCGAAGCAGTCCTGCATCTTGCGGAAGCGTTGGCACCACCATGCGTAGCCGTCCTTGGCCATCTCATCCCAATTGTAGGTCGGGAAACCCCAATTCTGGCCGCTCAACGAGAAGTCATCGGGGGGCGCACCCGCCGAGGCGTTGCGGTTGAACAGCTCGGGTGCCGTCTCGACATCGACGGCATCGGGAGCCACGCCGATAGGGATGTCGCCCTTGACCGCCACGCCGACCGAATGGGCGTAGGCTACCGCCTGCTCCAACTGGCGATAGGCGTGGTACTGCAGATAGGTGTAGTAGGAGGCGTCTTCGCCGTCGTGCGCCGCCCGATAGAGCGCATAGCTGTCGAGCCAAAAAGCATTGTCGGACAGGAAGCGTTGGTAGTCCTCCGAGGCGAGCAGTGAGGGGTGGTCCTGACGGTACAGCGCACGGAAATAGCGCTCCTTGCGCTCGTAGACCGCCTGATAGTCGGCAAAGGATTTGCGATTGAGCTGCGTGCGCTCGGAACGGTACTGCGCCTGCAAATCTGCGGGCAGGGTGCCCATGGTGTCGATATTGATATAGACGGGATGGAGCGCAAAGACACTGATTGCATTGTAGGGATAGGAATCGCGATTGGTATGGCTCCGAGTGGTGTCGTTGACGGGGAGCGTCTGGATAAGCTGCATGCCCGCCTGCGCCGCCCAATCGGCCAAGGCACGCAAGTCGTAGAACTCGCCGATACCAAAGCCGTGCTCGCTGCGCAAAGAGAAAACGGGCAGCACGACCCCCGCGCCGCGAAAGTTGGGACGCGAACGGCGGAAACAGCAGTCGTTGGCGACAAAAAGGCCGGCAGCTGGAAGGGATTCGATACGGCGATTGTCGCCATCCTCCAAATCGACTATGGCGCGCGTGCGGCGGTCGTAGATCACATACTTGTACTCGAAGGGCGCTGCGGAGCGGATAGCGGTCTGCGCTGACCATGCCGGGAAAGCACTATCGTCTAACGGAAGGAGACCTGCGGCAGACCAATTGCCCAACTCGGGGATACTGCCGATGACGCCAACGCCCTCCGAAGGCAATACCTGCGCTAATTCGATATGAAACAAGAGGTTGCCTGCGGACAGGGATGGGGATGGTTCGGGAGTGGTTCGGGAAAAGAGCACGCGGCGGAAGACTTTGGTCCGGAAAACACGGTCCAAGTCGTCCAACTGCCAAAAGTCACGCACGAAGAGTTGCGTCTCGCCCGCCGGCAAGGAAAGATGATGCAGCTCGCCCGATTCGCGGCGGTAGGTCCCCGGCGGCAAAAGCACCAAATAGCGGTAGTCGAGCCTACAGAGGAAATCGGACACCGAGACACGCACCGACCACTGAGAATCAGCCGTGCATTGCATCAGCAGCGGCGTCTGCTCGCTCCAACCCAATTCGGGCTGCGCATCGGACACGATACAAAGCGTTTCGCCAAAACGAGCACGATAGGAAATAGAAAATGTGATATCCATAGACCGAAATCAAGGAATAAGTTTGTGGTGTATGAAATAGAATCCGCCGATACAAACCGGAATGGCGGTATTGATAATCCAAATAGCGGCCACGGCCAAGGTGCTGCTCACCGCCGCCTCGGGAAGGTAATGACCGAAAACGAATAGCGCCCATGCACCGCGCACACCGAGATCGACGGCGGGCATATTGGGCGTGAGCGTAACGAGCAAATAGTAAAGCGGGATGGCCTGCAGCGTCTGCAAAGGCGTAAGCCCGACCCCGAAGGCGTAGAGCAAAATCCACAGCTGAGCGGAGAAGCAGAGGTAGCGCAGGAAAGAGAGCAGGAACAAGACACAACAGTCGGTGAAGCTTACCTGCCGGAGGGGCTCCAAGTGCTTCTGCACGGAGGGCCATCGGTGGATATTTCGCGCAAAATGGATCATTACCCATGGGCACGCCACCGCCCCGACTACAACAAACGCCGCCGAGAGAAGAATCTGCAACAGCGTCTGGCCGCTGTCGCCGGCAAAGAAAATCACCGCCGAAGGAATGCCCATCAGCGCAATGACGAGCGTAAGAACGAAGCTGCCGTAGAAGCCTATGAAAATGGAGGAGACATCGTTGTGGCGGTCGTTGGACAATACCACCCGCATGGGGTAGTCCGCCAACTGATACGGCGCCGTGAAGCCGGCGAAGATGCCGCCATAGACTTGCTTGACGGATTCACGAAACGACACAGGGTGAATCTTACGAATCGAAAACTGCCACTTCCACGCCTCAAGACGAATATTGACCGGCATCAACATCAGACACAGCACCAACGAGAGAAAAGGAGCGGCACCCGCCTCGTGAAAATGCGCCCAAATAGCCGAATAGTTCTCAAACGTGATGAGCCGATAGAGCAAGTAGCCGTAGCTCACAATGAAAATGAGAGCATAAAGGATTTTCTTGGTACGGGGCGAGAGGCGGCGGAGCATATTTTTAGTTTAGTGTTTAGTGTTTAGTGTTGAGTGCAGTTTAGTGTTTAGTGTTGAGCGTTTAGTGCATTGGAGAGTTAGCGGTGGGTGAGGAGGACGACGTTCTCCACGTGCTGCGTGTGAGGAAACATGTCCACCGGCTGCACACGAGCGACCCGATACTTGGCGTCCAACAACGACAAATCACGTGCCTGCGTGGCAGGATTGCAACTGACATAGACAATCCGCTCCGGCTCGGCGAACAAAATAGTATTCACCACATCCTCGTGCATGCCGGCACGAGGCGGGTCGGTGATAATGACATCGGGGCGACCGTATCGCGCAATGAAATCTTGGTTGAGGATGTCCTTCATGTCGCCCGCAAAGAACAGCGTGTTGTCCAATCCGTTGAGGCGAGCGTTCACTTTCGCATCCTCAATCGCTTCCGGCACGTACTCGATACCGATGACCTGCTTGGCCTGCTTGGCGACAAAATTGGCAATCGTACCCGTGCCCGTATAGAGGTCGAAAACCAACTCGTTGCCCGTCAGCCCTGCAAAAGAACGTGCCACCTTGTAGAGCTCGTAGGCCTGTTCGGTATTGGTCTGGTAGAACGACTTGGGCCCGACCTTGAACTGCAAATCCTCCATCTGCTCCATGATATGGTCCTGCCCGTAGAAGACATGCACCGTCTGGTCGCCGATGGTGTCGTTCATCTTCTCATTCTCGACATAGAGCAGGCTGACGATTTCCGGAAACTCCGTGTGCAGCCACTCCAAGAGAGCGTGGCACGCCTCGTTGATTTTCTCGCCAAAGGATACGATGAGCATAATCTCGCCACGGTGGTTGGAACGCAAAATGAGGGTACGCAGTTGCCCCGAATGGCTGTGCTCGTTGTAGAACGAGATGCCGTGCGCACGGGCATAATCTCGAATGCCGTTGCGAATGCGGTTGTTGATTTCGGGCATGAGATGGCACTCGGTGATGTCCAACACCTTGTCGAAACAGTTGGGGATATGGAAGCCGACGCCGTACGAGTTGTCCACATTCTCGATGCCGCCCGCCGCGTGAATCTCGTCCCACGAGAGCCATTTGCGGTCGGCGAAGGTGAATTCCAACTTGTTGCGGTATTGGTAGATATGACGGCTGCCGAGAATGGGGCTGATTTCGGGCAGCTCGACCTTGCCGATGCGGGTCAGGTTGTCGACAATCTGTTGCTGCTTGTAGCGGAGCTGCTCCTCGTAGGGCAGAATCTGCCATTTGCAACCGCCGCAGGTGCCGTAATGCTTGCAGACCGCCTCGCAGCGCTTCGCCGACGGGCGCACGATACGCTCGACACGCGCCTCCATGAAACTATGTTTGCGCTTGGTGATCTGCAAATCGACGATATCGCCAGGCACGCAGTAGGGTACGAAAACGACTAAGTCGTTGATACGGGTCAGCGCTTTGCCTTCGGCGGCAATGCCGGTTATCTCTACATTCTCGATGAGGGGTAAGTTCTTCTTTTTCATTGTGTTAGCTATGTGTTGGGACTATGGGTGAGTCCGTACGAGTTGTTCTACGCAGTAGGTATAGAGAGGCGCAAAATCGGTAAGCGCCTCCAAAGGAAATCCAAGGGCGATGGTTCGGGGACCCGTGCGGTCGCTCCAAACGACACCCGCCGTGGTGCGGCTATCGAGGTAGCGAGCCATACGCACGGCGCCGTCGGTGGGGGTCAGCGCCTCGGGGGATTCGGAGAAAAGGCCTTCGCTATTGGGCTCGGTACGGAGCGTGCTGCGAAGCGTGTCGCCGGCCAAAAGGGCTCCGCTGCGAGTGGCACGGCCGGCATAGCGAGTGTAGTGAAGGTGCTTGGCCGTCCATAGCGCATCGAGGCCGCCTGCGATATGGCTGCCGCTCAGCAGCACCCGACCGCCCTGCTGCAAGTAGTCCGAAAGGGCGTGAAGCAGCGTGTCGGAGAGCACGGAGGTGCTGTCGCCGGGGCGCTCCTGCCCCGAAATGACATCCGCAAAAGCAAAAGATGTATCGATACGGCGAACGGCATCGCTGCCCGCCGACAGATAGGAGATGCCCATCGCCTGCAGAGCCTGTCCGTGCAAGACGGGATAGTCGTGCGTGTTGCCGACGGTGACGGTGGCCTGTCGGTCCCGATAGCAGGCTCCCCAACCGCAGTTGTCGTCGTTGGTCCATTGGCTGCGGCGCTCCCAATCGTGCTGCTCGCCGATATAGGCAAGGCTATGCCCTTCCTCGACGGCGTAACTATGCGGCACGATGCCCGCATGGAGCGAGTCGGCGAACCATTCGGGGGCGTAAGCGTGGCGGAACGCATTGATAACGAGAGCGATAGGTGCATTCGAGTCGGGCGACAGGTAGGCGGACAAGATTTCGCTTTTCCCGCTGCGCCCGCCCGCATTGGCGGCCACGATATAAAAATCGTAGCGCATGCCGCGCCGTGCCGTCACGGTAAGGGTCGGCTTGGTGGTTTTGGTGGGTTGCCACTCGCCGCCGTCGGCATGCGTATAGACATAGTAGTGCGTGGGGGCTGCGGTCGGCTCGAGCGGGTCGTCCTGCGCTTGCCACGTGAGCCGCAAGAGGGTGTCACGCTCGATGGCCACGCTGCAGGCTGCGACAGGAAGCGGCTGGATAATGACCTTGCGGCCGTCCTGACTATGCAGGTAACGCACAAGCCCCTTGTAGATAGCACGCGCGACGGTGTTACGGAACTCCGGATTCAGTCCGTAGCGCATATCCACCATGCTCTTGTGGCTCAAGATTTCGATCAGCACCGACGGCACCACAGGGTAGCGCGACTCGCAGTAGTTGGCGTTATGGAGCTGGCGGCGTGTCCAATTGGGCGTGTAGGTATGGCGGATGTCCGCCACGATTTGCGTCTGCACGTAGTCGGCGAGGTCGCGGTTGATCTGGCGCGTCTTGCCGTTGGCGAAGGTCTTGCGCCCCGCATCGTCGTGGTCGGTGTAGATAGCGAGTGTGCCGACCGTGGTGGTGTCGTCGGGCGAGTCGTAGCCGTCGGTATGGAGCGCCACGGCCACATCGACGGGAATGCCAAGCCCCGCCTGCGAAGGATTATTCCGGCTGCCGCCTGTCAGCCAATTGACCCACAAGCCGCGGCTCTGGAGGTCGTCCTTATAGTCGTTCTGCCCGTCGTTGACGTCCCAAAGCGAAGCGGGATAGCCGGCGTACTCGAGCCAATAGCGTGCCGCCTCCGCCCAACGGGGATAGCCGCTCTCGCCGATTTCCTGCCCTGCGCCGTCCGCCACCATGCGCCACTGCCCCGCCGTGTCTTGGCGCAGGTTCGGCCCATCGAAGCGGGCGCGAGGCTGCAGCACGATAGCGCCCGCATTCTCGAGCATCTCGGTCACGCGGCGCCCGTACTCGAGGCTGTAGAGGTCCTCGACGGTGGTCCAAAGGGTTGCCCGCTGCCATTTCCACTCGTCCTGCTTCCGGCTATAATAAACGCCGTGGCTCGACCATAGCGCAATGATTTTACCGTCTAATCCGTTGGTATATACTTCGTTAGCGGGTACGCTCTTGCTGAGGAATGCGGGAGCGGTGCTGCCCGACGGGTAGTGCTCTTTGCGGGTTTTTAAGCGGTTGGGAACGAGCTCGCTCAATTCGTAGCCGCCCGTGTAGATAGTCACTTTTCCGTTTGTGTGGCCGAGTACCCAAAGGCTCACTTGGCGGCGCAGGGCCGTCAGCTCGTCGGGCGAGAAAGGCACGCCGCCGAGCGTGGCGTTGGTGCGCAGCACGATGGTGTTGCCGTTGGTGCGCAACTGCTTCACCCGAATGGGCGCACTCCATCGGATGAGGAAAGGATTGTAGTAGGTATTGAGCGAGTCCTGCAACTCACGAAGGCTCAGGCAGTGCGTCGAAAGCGGGCTGGGGGCAGGGGCTTCTCGGCGCAGACAGGGACCCGCAGCGGCGGCATTCGCCTCGGCGGCTGCCCACGCTATAGCCTCCGATGCGGCCTCTGCCTCGGCATCGGGAAGGTCGGTCCGTGTCGGGTCGGCACAGATGGTTCCGCCCCCAAACAGGGTTAGCAGAACGATTAACAATAGCGGCCGAAGAGAGCGTCGATAGAGAAAAAAGGATTGCGATGTCATTTTGTAGGGGCGGTGCCGAACGGATTGTATCTAAAAGCGTGCAAAATTACAAAAAAAAATGCATTAGTGCAAGAAGGGAGGGCGGGACTATAATGGATGTGGTTTTTAATGGAATAAATGCGATATATTTTAATGGTATTGTTGGATAAATGTGTGATTTGTATTAATTTTGTGGTGCTAATTTACAAAATGGTGTTCCATATATTTTTTATTGGTGATTTTTTAACAGCTCTATAATGGATATTACAATGAAAAAGACCTGCTATTTTCTGCTATTTTCTCTATTCTTTTTCTGCTCTTGTAGTACAACGGCCCGCGATGGTTTTTCTATCTATATAATGAGTGAAGATTCGGTTACGGTATCGTTTCCGGCGAACCATACGACTCTGACGGATGGATATTACGGAATAGAGAAAATGCCAATTCTTGTCTATGATTCATCCAAAATCAATCAATCGGGGACTGTGGATTATTCCATTCTTAATCCGCAGCAAAATAGGATAGTCGGCTTCGGCGATATGTATTTGTCCGGTATCTTTACCTATACTCGGCAGAAGTCGCCGCATGATTTGGTTGCGGACTATTATGAATTGGTAGTCACACCGCTGACGCAAAATAACGCTGTTCGTATTGCGCTCATAAAGGCAACTACCATAGATGAGACAACCCATTATGACAATGTTTTTCATTATCCGGTTCAATCCGATTTGCGAGATTCTATTTGGAAGGAGATTTGTAGTATCGTGGTGGACACTTGTACAATCAATGTGCTGCGCCCCGGTACTTCAGGAACAGTTCGTTTTCCATTGTCGTATACGACGAAAATGGATTGATTTTCGAACATCATATATAAAACGCCTGCCCTTTTGGACAAGCGTTTTTTTGTATAGACGGCTGCTTAATAGTGTACAAGTCGCTTCTTTACAAATTCTATGAGTGATTCTACTTATTGTAGTTCGCTTTACATAGAGGGGAATGCAATGGGGGCATAGTGCCAAAACGAAAAATAGTATAGGGCAAGTGTTACAAGAATGGTGTCATATAAATTGGCAGGCACATTGTTGCACCGTCTTTTTGAAAGTCCTTCGTGTAAAGCAAAATGCGATTTCCTATCCGCTCTGAGAACTTTTCGCAAAAGACATCCAATGACTTGTGCGTCTTGTAGCCGGATGATTTCACCTCTATGGGCAAAAGCTTATTTCCCTTGGAAAGCAAAAAATCTATTTCGTAATTGTGATTACTTGTGTGCTGGAAAGTGTGGTAGTATAATTCATATCCCGATGCACGCAACATCTGGGCGACCATATTCTCATAGACATATCCTAAATTGGTATTCATTTTGTCTGCCCAAAGTTTTTGATAGATACTATTTTCGGTGAATGCTTTATCCCAAAACGCCAGCGTAACAAAAAGTCCTGTATCGGCAAGGAACATTTTGTATCGGGTTCTGTCGGAAGAGAGTGCCAATCCAACATTCGGGTCGGATGATTGGTAAGAGATATTGACAATCATGCTATCCTGCAATGTTTCTAATAAGTGCTGCATTCTGGACTGTTTTACATTATCAAGTACCGTAGTCGCTTGATAACGTGACGTGTTCTTGTTCAGTTCGGCAGGAATAGACAAGAATAATGCACGCAACTTGTTGGTCGTATCTAATTTTTGCAAGTCATCCGCATACAAGTTCAAAATTCGCCGTTTGACGACATCAACTTTTTGCAAATTATTGGTCTCCAAATATTCGTTCACAGCTTGTGGCATACCTCCAACCAACATATACAACCGAAAATCACGCATAAGATGGCGGTGGGTAGCATCTCCCAAGGGTTGCTGTTTGTCAAACATTTGCCGTAACAATGGTAGGGTCGCCTCATCGCCCAATGCCCAACGAAATTCCTCGTAGTCCATTGGGTACATTTTTATACGTTCCTCTTCGCTGGGGATAACGATGTCCTGTACATTTTTTCGAATACTAATTAATGACCCCGTCTCGATATAATCGTATCGCCCATCCGCTACAAGATACTTAATCGCCTGTCGTGCCAAGGGCAGAAGTTGCACTTCGTCGAAAATAATCACGGACTTACGCTCTTTCAAGACGACATTGCAGATAAGTTGCAATCGCATAAAAAGGTAGTCTAAATTTGTGATATGGTCGATTATCAGTTGCTGCACTTCGGGCTGCAAATTGGCAAAATCTAACAAGATATAGGATTCATATTCTTGTTCGGCAAAATATCGTACCAATGTAGATTTCCCCACACGGCGTGCACCCTCTACAAGCAATGCACTTTTGCCTGCAGATTCTGCTTTCCAACGAAGCATATCTTGATAGGCTTTTCGCTTAAAAACTCGTTCTGACATAGTGCGTCCTTCCTTTTGGTTGCAAAGGTACTGATTTTTATTGGATTACACAAATATATTCCGCTGAGCGCAAAATGTTTTTGGATGAATGTGCCGCTGAGCGCAAAATGTTTTTAGGCGAATATACCGCTGAGCGCAAAATGTTTGGTATGGCAATGGGCGTTTTGACAATTCGGTTTGGGGACAAAAAAAACGCCTGCCCATATGGACAAGCGTTTTTTAGTATATACAGCTGTTTTTTAGACGGTGGCTTCGATGTTCCAAACAAAGGCCCGCACGCCGACTTCCTTGTTGCGCAGGTCGAGTTTCTCCACGGCCTCCAGCAGCGGCTGCACCTGCGTGTCTTCCACCACAGTGATGACGCACGAGTTCATCTCCGGCCATGCGTGCGTGCCGCGGCGAGGCTCACCCCCGTTCGTGCCGCGCCCTTGCACCTGCTCGAAGAACGTGAATCCGCGTATGTGCAGCATATCCAACATATATTCCACGCGCTCGGTATTCGCCTGATTGAATACGATCATGACAGACTTCATAAGCAAAAAGTAAATTTGTAGGTTTGTAAATCGGTAAATGGGAGCGCCGTGCGCTAAGGCATTGCGCCCCCACTTTCCATTTATTTATTCAGTTCCGTCGGCGTTGTTTCGGGAAAGACATGCGCTTCCGATTCGCTATTCACATCCTTCGGCTCTTGGTTCTTCTTGAGTTTTATATTCATAAATATAAAGCCCTTGCGCATTCCGCTGATACGGTCCCGCTCACCGTGGCGCGACATGGCCGCATAGAGCGTCGGCACCATAAAGAAGGTAAGCAGCGTCGATACCAACAGACCGCCGATGACGACAATACCCATCGGCTGCCACATCTCCGAACCCTCGCCCGACGATACCGCCATCGGCACCATACCGAGAATGGTGGTGAACGCCGTCATCAGCACGGGGCGCATACGGCTTCGGCCGGCTTTGACAACCGCCTCGTTCAGCTCGACGCCTCGCTCACGCAGCAGGTCGGTGTAGTCGATAAGCACGATACCGTTTTTGACCACAATACCCACTAGCATGATCAGACCCAGCGCACCAATCATATCGAGCGAACGACCCGTCATCCACAGCGCCATGACCACACCCGAGAGGGCGAAAGGAATGGTGAACATGATAACGAAAGGTTTCTTGAACGACTCGAACTGGCTCGCCATCACGATGTACACCAGAATGACAATCAGCGCAGCGAGCAAGCCCATCTTGCCGAAGGTCTCTTGCTGGTCCTCATAGTCGCCGGCGATACGAATCGTCACGCCCTGCGGGATGTTCAGCTGATCGATGACCTGTGTCTGGATGGTCTGCGCCAACTCGCCCAGCGGCACATTGTACGGCGTGACGGAAACGGTCACGATACGCTGACGCAACTTGCGCTCGATGGTAGGCGGCGTCCAGTATTCGCCGATGCTGCAGACCTCGGACAGCTTCACACTCTTGCCCGCAGGCGTCGGAATGGTCAGGTCCTGAATCTTCTCAATTGTGTTGCGGTCGTCCTCTTGCAGACGGCAAACAATGTTGTACTCCGAGCCGTCCTCCTTGAGGTAGCCGCAGGACATACCGTTCACACGGTTGCGCAGGTAAGATGAGATGGTGGTCGGGGTCAGCCCCAAGCGACTCGCCTTCTCCTTATCTACTACAATCTTTATCTCCGGACGCTCATCGTCACGCGAAATGGTCGCGTCGCGCGCACCCTTTACCTCGTGGTTACACTTGGCCTGTACCTCCTCGGCCAGCAGCGAAGTGGCATCGAAATCGTAGCCGTAAATCTCCACATCCACCGAGTTGGAGGCCATTCCGCCGCCACCGGTCGAGGTGCTGACTTGGTAATCCGTTATCTCGGGGTAACGAGCAATCTCTTGTCGAATGACCTCGGCTATATCGAAAATACTGCGGTTACGCTGGTACTTCTTGTTGCAACGAATGGTCATCGAAATGGTATTGTTCATGGTCGAGGTGAAGAGCGCTGACACACCCGAGTCGTCGTTCGAGCCGGCGGAGGTACTGATCAACTGTATCTCCGGCACTAATTCGGTGAAGCGAGCCTCCAAGGCACGAGCCGTCTTCAAAGTCTCCTCGATACGCGTACCACGCTGCAACTTGATGGTGACGGACATACGCCCGTTATCCTGCTGCTGCATGAAGTCCGTACCGATCTGTCCCGTCAGCGCCGGAATCATGGTCAGCGCAAAGAACAGGAACAGCCCGCCGAACGCAATCGCCTTGTGGTTCAAGCACCAATTCAGTCCCTTGGCGTACTTGTCATCCACCCAGTCGAGCAGCCGCACCACCGTGCGGTCGTACCACGACTTGTTGTTCTTGTCGTCGTCTATCAGGTTGCCCTCCTCGTCCACATGCACTTTGCGCGGCTTGAGCAACTTGCTGGCGAGCATAGGCGTCAGCGAGATGGCAATCAGCGTCGAAGTCGAGGTGACAATTGTTACAATCCAGCCTAACTCTTTGAACATGATACCGGCCATACCCGTCAGCGTGGTCAGAGGAATAAATACCGCTGCCAACACCAGCGTCGTGGCGATAACGGATACCCACACCTCGTTGGTTGCATAGATAGCCGCCTCGCGTGGGTTCTCACCACGGTCGACATGCTTCGTAATGTTCTCCAACACCACAATCGCATCGTCCACCACCATACCGATCGCCACGGTGAGCGAACAGAGCGAGATGATGTTCAGCGACGAATCTACTAACTTCAAGTAAATAAACGCCACAATCAGCGAGATAGGAATGGTCAAGCCGATAATCAGCGTCGCACGCCACCGTCCGAGGAAGAACAGCACCACTAATACCACAAAGAGCAAGGCATATGCGATAGACTCTTTCAGTGAGTTGATAGAGTTCTCAATCGTTTCCGATGAGTCGTAAATCATCTTGAATTGCACATCGGCGGGCAGCGTCTTCTGAATCTTTTCCACCTCTTTGCGCACGTCGCGGCAAATCTGCACGGTGTTCGCACCCGTCTGTTTGGTAATCATCAGACGCGCGCACTCAATACCGTCGGTCTTCTCATCCAAGGACAGCTCCTTGATAGTATCACGCACGGTGGCAATATCGCGCACGAACACCTGCCGCCCGTCAGCGGTTGTGGTGACCACGAGGTCGTTTATCTCCGACGACTCCACGAACTCCGAGCGCACCTCCATTTGGTACTGCTCTTTCTTCAGTTTCACCGTACCGGACGACATGTTCAGGTTGTTGGCGGCAATCACATTTCCCACCGACTCTACCGTCAGCCCGTACGCATCCAACTTCTGTTGGTCGAGATAGACATACACGTAGCGGTCGGGCGCACCCGAGACGGTCAGGTTACCGATTCCGTCCACACGGTTCAGTTGCGGGATGATCTCGTCGTCGAGCAACTTGTCGAGCGCGGGATAGGTCTCGTTGGCGGTGATAGCGTACTGAATGACAGGCATCATCGAGGTGGACAGACGCAAGATGATCGGGTTCGAGCACCCGTCGGGCAGGTCGTCCTTCACCAAGTCCACATACGTACGCACATCGTTGATAATCTCATCGAGGTTCGTACCCCACTCAAACTCCAGCGTTACTTGCGAGATGTTATCCTTCGACTTCGAGGTAATTTCTTTCAGGTGATCCACAGAGTTCAGTGAGTTCTCCATCACCTTGGTCACATTGGTCTCCACCTCCGAGGCAGACGCACCGGGATAGGTGGTCATCACCGTGATGTACGGCGGGTCCATCTCGGGGTACTGGTCGACAGGCAACTGCACATAGCAGAATAGACCGATGATTATCACTGCCACAAAGATTAGCGCAGTGGTAACCGGCTTTTGCACGGCTGATTTATAGATAGCCATAGTCTTCTAATGAACAATTAAGAATTAACAATTAACATGTAGAGGAAATATCTAATCAATAATTAACAATTACCATGCAAGGTAGTTTTCCTTGGTTTTTCCTTGGTTTTACCTTGTGGTTGAGCCTATACTATGCTACTTAATAATTAACAATTAACAATATAATATGGCTCGTATGGTGTAATTGAAAATCAAAAGCGGACTTTCTCGGTGGCTTTTACTTCTCTGTGGTAATCTTGACGCCGTCAATTAGACGCGCTTCGCCCTTGGTTACGAGCTCAACGCCCTCGACAATTTCCGGTGCGGAAATCTCCACATCGTCGCCGAAGCGTTGTCCCATCTCGACCGATACACGCTTTGCGTAGCCGTTGTTGTTGATGAACACATAGCGGTCGTTTGCACCCACTAATTTGAGCACGGTGGAGTAGGGCGCTGTAATGACATTTGCCTTACCAAGACCGAGGGTAGTCGTTACATACATACCCGGACGGAGCAGTCCGCTTCGGTTCGGCACCACTACTTTCACTTGGAAGGTGTGCGTCGAGGCATCTACCGTCGGATATACCACCTCTATCGTAGCCGGGAAAGTCTTGTCGGGATATACATCGGACTTCAGTGTCAGTTTCATCCCCTCTTTGACAAGTGGAATATACGATTCGGGAATAGCCACCAGCGTCTTGAGTTTCTCTACTTGTGTCAGCACCAGAATGGCCTGCCCGCTGTAGAGTTCCCCGTCCTCGTAATTCTTTGCCGAGATAACGCCTGCAAAGGGAGCCTTTACATACGTGTTTGTTTCGAGGAAGGTAAGGTTCTCCTTCGTCTGGTCTAACGACAACTTGGTCTGGTCGTACTGTTGTTGCGATACCGACCCGGTCTGAATCAGTCCTTCCATACGCGCCATCTCGGTCTCGAGATTAGCCACACTCAGTTTCGTGGTCTTGTACTGCTGCTGGTCCATACGCACGAGGTCGCCGCCCTTCTTTACTTTGTCTCCCACTTCCACATAGATGTGTTCAATCTTGCCTGTGATAGACGGAGCGACATTCACAGTCTCGTATCCCAGCAGGTTCGAAGAGAGTGAAATCTCGCGTTGTATCTGACGCGTGTGGAGAGTAGTCAACTCCACTACCTCCGTACGCTCTGCGGCGTCCTCGGTGGTCGCCGTCTTCTTGTTGCCGCAACCGACCAGTGCCAATACAGCGGTTGCAAGAATAAGTTTTTTCTTCATATCTGTAATTTACTATTTAGCGTTTTATGCAAAACCCACCAACTGCAAGGCGTACATAAGTACTTTGTAGGGCGTACATTAGTACTTTGTAAGGAGTTTATAAGTACTTTGTAGGGAGTTGGTTCGGGAGTGGTTCGGGAAATGTCTGTTTTTTTTAATAACGCAGCGGTCTAAACTCAAACAGCCGTAGACAGTTTATGTCTAAACTCTAACAGCGTAAGCGGTTTAGTTATTTAAGAATTTGTCGAGTTCTACTTCGGCGTTGACAAGGGTCAGTACGGCTTGGACATAGTTCGACTGGGCGGTGATGACATCGTTGCTGGCATTTACCAATTCGAGGTTCGACGTGGCGCCGTAGTTGTACTTGTTGGTGGTCGATTGGAAGACGCGGCGTGTTACATCGAGGTTCTCTTTCTCAGTGAGGTAGCTCTCGAACGCATTTTGCAGCGTGTAGCGCAGCTGTTGGTCTTGTATGCCGAGGTTGTCGGTGGTCTCGGCGAGGGTGTTGCGTGCCTCCTCAAGCGCAATCTTTTTCTCCACCACGCCTGCGGCACGCTTGCCTGACGACCAAAGCGGCATCGATACCGTGACCGATACGGAGTGGGGCGGGGTCATACGGAAACCGCCTTCGCCGTAGTAGTGCTGGTTGCTGTATTGATAGCCCGCACTGACGGTGGGACCATACGCCCAGCCGGCCAAATGGACATTCGCCTTGGCGAGCTCTACATTTTTCTGTAAGGTTTGGTAGTTTAGGTTGTTGGCAATAGAGAAGTCTTGACCGAGTAGGTTAAGGACTGCTTCGGCAGAAAGCATATCGTCGAGCGTGGTGGTGAGCGTCAGTTCGGTCTCGACGGGCACATCCAACAACACCTTGAGCGAGGCAATCGCCAACTGCGTGGAACGCTTATTGGAATTGATGTTGTTGCGCAGCGTATTCACACGCACCATGATTTGGTCCGCACTCGTCTGCTCTGCCGCACCGACATCCACCGAGCGTTGCGTCATGGTCGCCAATTTCTCTACGTTTTGCAGCGAGGAATCCAACAGAGCGACCACGTCTTGCAGCACCAATACGGATGCGTACGAGGTTTTGACATTCGCCCGCAGGTCGTCCTCCGATTGTTCCAAAGCAATCTTTTGCATATCGATGGCAATGGTATTGAGCACGGCTCCTACCACCATCTGTCCGCTAATGGCCACCGAGGCGGAAACGCCCGTCGTTGAGTAGTCCGGCATGGAGATTTCCATACCTTGCAGCTCCATCTTGTAGCCGCACATCGTGTTGAATCCCCAACTGGCGTTGGCTTGCGGCAGCATTTGGGCGATAGTCTGCCAGCGTTGGGCGTACGCCTCCTGAACGGCAAGGTTGGCATTGCGCAGGCTGCGGTTGGCCTTCACGGCATAGTCTTGCGCATCTTCGAGGCTGAGGCTTAAGGCAGCGGGCACATCCCGTTCGGGCGCCTTTTTGGTCGCTGCCATTACATGGTCTTCTGCTACAACGCTCACGCTTAACAGCAGCGCCAGTGTCGGTAGTAAGAATCGTTTTTTCATTGCTTTATAATGTATTATTTGTTATCAATTGTGGGATCGGTAGGGGCCGTTTCGGGAGCTATTGTCGGAGTTGGTTCGGGAGTGGTTCGGGATTCCGGGGTATTTTTGTCGTCTCCGTTGATTTGGTTTTCTCGGTTATCTTGGTTATTTCGGTCCTCTTGGTTGTATCGGTCGTCTCGGTTCATAAGGGCGCGGATTTTTTCGCGGTGGTCGGACTGAATGCGCTCCTCCATCAGCTTCTTGCCCGTTTCGGACAGCAAACCGCAGATAATCAGCCCCATACCGTGGCAACAGACAGCGGAAAGCTCCTCCAATTGGTCTTCCTGCTCGGCGATCTCCTCGAGCAGGTGCTGGTGCAGGCGAGCGATGAACTCTGCCGTCAGCGGCACATTGATGTGTCGGAAGAACACTTTCTCATCGATGCCGTGCTGCAAGAAACGGATGATGTGCTGCTTGGTGGCGACAAAAACCACTTTCTTGTGCGCCTCAAAGAGGCGGGGGTAGTACTTCATCAGGTCGTGCAGGAAAGGCAGCGGCTGCAACAGCTTGGTGGTGCGCTCCACGATGATATCGATGTTTTGACCGATGATGTCCAACACCGACTGCGATTGCACCAGATGCTCGTCCACGCGCTTGTCCATCTGCAGCTCCTGCTCGTGCAGAATCGCCTCAACGAGTTCGTCCTTGGTGGCAAAATAGACATAGAACGTTTTCTTGCTAATGCCAAGGTCCTTGCACAAATCGTCTATCGACACGGCTCGTATGCCGAGGCGCATCATGTTCTTTCCGGCGATTTCCACTATTTTCTCTCGTATCTCTTCTGTCATAGCTTGGGGTCCCCGCTTTGTGCGGAGAGAGGTTGCGTCCTGTTACGTTGGCGACGCTGTGGGGAATTTTGCAAAAGGTGTGCCAAAGAGCATAAAAATGCCCCGCGAATGGAAACTTTTATACTTTTTGAGTTTCCGAGTACTATTTGGGGCGTTTCACAATCTATTTTTGGTGGATGTTCTGTATTTATACATTCGACAGGTGGAATAGAACATTTTGTGTTTGCTTTTGCAAAGTAGATCTTGCAAAATCACGAAAAATATGCTGAAAAACATATTTTTTCGCATTTTTATTTGGTCATATCAGAAATATGCAGTACTTTTGCACCGTGTTTTTCATGGTATTAGATTTTAAGGTTAAGTAAAAG
>CAVHGD010000015.1:0-5438 GCA_963635385.1 Dialister sp. CAG:486
ATACGATAGGAATGTATTTGCACTCTTTGTTGGTATTTGTATGGTGGTGGGTGGGGCAAATTAGTGTGTGTTGTGCGTTTTTTAGACCGAATAGTCATTTTGCAGTCTGTAAAAGGATATAGCCTTCTAATATAAATTTTGCAGTCTGGCTTTTGCCTCCCCTAATATCATCCCAAAAATTCAGTAATTACGCGGCTCCCTAGCTGTATACTACGCAATTCCCTACTTATTATGTTTAAAGGCGCTGACTTCAATTTGAACATTATAAAAGCATTCATTTTTGGTTAGTTTGATGCTTTCTATATGCTGATTTCATCGGACTTGCGCAAGTTTTCAGACAGCAAATGTCTATTAGAGCACTTTTGTTTATTGATTTTTGTTTCAAGCACCTTAAATCGCTGCGGACCCCATTAAATCAGGGCTTCCGAACGATTTCAAACTGTAAAATGAACATTCTGCCGTGATTTGGGGAGAGATTTTGGCGTATGAAAGAAAAGTTGTATCTTTGCAATCAGAAAGGAGATAGGCGACAAAATGCGACAAAATTGTCTTCCGCAACGAAAAGCGAAGAATTTTATGGATAAAAACATAGTACGCAATAGGGTCTGTTCCATCATGAGTTGGCTCTGCTTGCTCTTGGTGTTAATATATCCTAATTTGGTCTATACTGCGACTGCGGCAGCAGGGGTGTCTTATGTCCTGACGAGTGTACTCTATGCGTTGCCCATAATGGCGATAGAGGCACTTCTGCCGAGACGGTGGGCGTACTGCGTGGCAGTGGTTGTGTCGGGTATAGTCTCGCTGATAGACTTGACGATGGTGGACCTATTCCACTCGTACATCCTTCCCGGAGCGATACTATCCACCATTATGACGAACGCCCACGAGGCTTCGGAATTCTATCACGCCAACCTATCAGAGGTGTTGCATTGGCTGCCGGTTATCGCCTTGTGTGGGGCGGCGTGCCTGACTTATAGGCGCCCGCACTACAATCGGGTCTCTTTGGTGGCGGTGGTTCTGTCGTTTTTGCTGCCCACCGGTTTTGTGTCGTACAAAATGCTCGGATTCTATCAATCAAGACTGACCGTGCGCTATTTTGTCGATCATCGCATTCTCAACCGTCCGCCCTACAATGTGTGCTATCAGTCTGTTAATGCGGCAGGCGACTTGCGTAAACGGGCTTGGTTGGCACACGCAAAAGAAACAGATTTTGGAGCCGTACGCAATACCCCCCCTATCGCGAAGTGTATGTTATGGCAATAGGTGAATCTCTTCGCTATAGCAGTTTGTCGCTCAATGGAAACTATCCGCGATCGACCACTCCGCAATTGGAAAAGACAGACCATCTGCTCTTGTTCGACAACTACTATTCGCAAGGTTGTTTGACAATGCTATCGGTCCCGATGTTGGTTACCCGCGCCACACCCGACAATTTTGACCTCTGCTATGCGGAGCGCTCTATCGTAGAACCCTTTCGTGAATGTGGATTTCGTACCTTTGCGATTGTGTGCTGCAACCTGCTGGCAGACGAAAAATACTTGACAGACGGAGTGGATTCGTTGATTGTGGTTCCTAATCGAATGGAAAACGGACATTCGGTATCTGGGGACAAGACCATAGCGCATATTGTGGATTCGTTGGTGACAGAACACGAGAAAGTGTTTGTGCTGATGCAATTCTTGGGCAATCACTCCTACTACACCAATTATGAAGCGGAGTATGACATCTATCGACCGAATTCCAATACCTGCACGGCGGCGGAACGAGCGAATAGCGATAGCCTGTTTATCAACTCGTACGACAACTGTACCCGCTATACAGACTATGTCCTGTCATCAATCATTCGCACGATAGACCGCCCTAACACGATGGCTGCTTTTGCGTTTGTATCCGACCACGGAGAGAACCTGTGCAAGAGCGGGGGAGGACATGGGGGCGATTGCAGTCCGAAAAAAGATGAATATCATGTGCCGTTCTTGTTCTGGTACTCTGCGGATTATGCAGAGTACTATCCAGAGAAAGTGGCAGCCGCCAAAGCGCACAAATCGGCTCCTATCAACGGCGATTGTATGTTCTATTCCGTTTGCGATATGGCGGGCATTTCGCTGGACTCTGCCTATTCGGAACCATCGTGGAGTGTGTTCTCCGCTGATTTTGTTCCACACACGAGGCGCGTACTGACGCCCGACGGAGTAACCGCCATACGAGTGGAGTAGGAGAACGTCTAAGGATTGGAACAAATATGGCTGGTTTTTAGCTATTAAATGAAACAAATGCTGCCGGGTTATTTATAAATGGAACAAAACGACTTGAAACGTGATAAACTAATACGGGAGATTAATAAGAAATAGGCGATGAAACTATCCATCATAACGATTACATATAATAATCTTGCGGGGCTGCAAAAGACGGCAGCGAGCGTGCTGGCACAGACCGCAACCGACCTTGAATGGGTCATCATTGACGGAGACAGCGCCGACGGCACAAAGGCATACTTGGATACCCTCCGTGCCGATGCTGGGCGGTTGGCGTTGCACCCATTGGTTGGACTACAGATAGTGTCCGAACCCGATATGGGTATCTACAACGCCATGAACAAGGGCATCCGCATAGCGCAAGGCGAGTATATCCAAATACTCAATGCGGGCGATTGTTTGGCAGCTTCGGATGTGACGAAACGCATGCTGTCCCAACTCAGCCGGCATGCACAAAAGAAGATGGTGGATATACTCTATGGGAATATGTTGAAGGTGGACCCAACCGGGCGTGTCATAGGAAAGAGCGGAGAGGTGGGGCGTTCGTTGCGGCAGTATTACTCGGCGACACTCAATCACGATTGCGCCTATATCCGCCGAGCGCTGTTTGATGTGTATGGGTTCTATGATGAGAGTCTGCGTATCGTAAGCGATTGGAAATGGTATCTGCAAGCCATCGGAATGGGGCACGTTGACCCGATATATGTGGATATAGATGTGACGCTTTTTGATAGCGCGGGAATCAGCGAGACCCATCTCGACTTGCGACAAGCAGAGCGTCGGCAGGTACTCGAGGAGGTGCTGCCGCCTGCGGTGCTATGGGACTACGACCACCATGCCTTCGATATGGAGCAGATGAATCGGCTCCGTCGGCACCATCTCTATCCGCTGGTTTATTTCATAGAACGAGTTTGTTTTAAGTTGGAAAAGTGGGGTATTCTGCGTCGCTCATAATACGATGATGTTTTCCATTATTACGCCATTATATAACAAAGAATCGTACATCGCCCGCGCGGTGGCGTCGGTGTTGGCACAGACCTATACCGATTGGGAATGGATAATCGTGGACGACGGAAGCACCGACCATAGTTTGGCAGAGGCGCAACGATGCGTCGAGGCGGCCACTAACAGGAGTCGTATTCGTATCAATTCACAACCGAATGTGGGGGTAGCAGCGGCACGGAATAAGGCGGTGGAACAGGCAACGGGGGAGTATCTCTGTTTCTTGGATGCCGACGACTGGTGGGAGCCGACTTTCTTGGAGGAGATGGCACAACTGATACACAACTATCCTAATGCGGGGCTGTATGCGACGAACTATGTGTACTATAAGCCGCGAAAGACGCATACGGCGGTTGATTTGCCAACGGGGTATATCAATTACCCGCAAGCGTATCTCCATAATGTGGCGATGCCCGTATGGACGGGAGCGGTAGCCATGCCTCAGCGTGTATTCGATGAAATGGGCGGCTTTCCGGCAGGGGTGCGTTTAGGGGAGGACTTCTTGTTATGGGCAAAGACGGCGATGCACTATTCGGTGGCTTTTCTCAACCAACCGCTCGCGTACTACAACAACGATGTGCCTGCCGCCTTACGGGCAACTCGCCACCTGTACGCGCCGGAGCAGACAATGTTCTTCCTGCTCGATACAATTGCTCCCGAGAGCACCCTTTCGGTGGAATGGAAACAACTATTTGATCGACTTCGTGTGGGCGGGCTGTTGGAGTATTGGCTTAGCCCGCAGTATCTCGACCGAGCAAAAGCCGAACTCGCAAAAGTGGATTGGGCGCAGCAACCGAAGGCTGCCGCTAAGCCATATCATATTCCGATTCCGCTATTGCGCAGTTGGCGAGCAGCGCTACGCTTGGCAAGCCATTGTAAGCAACTATTCCTACATAAGATAAGACTATGACAAAAGTAATCATCAACCCGGGTGGCGACATCTTGTACAAGAGTTTCTATGTATATGCGTTAGAGCAGGCTTTCGGGATGCATAATGTGTCGTATTCGTGCGCTCCTTTTGCGGACTTGCCATTAGCGACCCGCAATAACAAGGATATGCTATTTGTCGTATCGGATGGCGCACATACCAAGGAAAAACGCTACTATATCGCTTGCAATGATTTCTATCAAATTAATGAGGACGCCTACAATTGGTGCGATGTGTATGGGAGCGTCAATGCGAATTTTGCACTGACCGATCCGAGATATCACGCCAAATTGGTATCGCTCTGTCCTTCGTTCGGCATACAATGTTGGAGTGTGCTGACTACCTTGCGTCGTGCAGTGTCGGATTACCGAACGGAGTGGGGGAGCGTGAAAAAGTTTCTGGGCAAGCACTACCGATTGCTCCGCACACGGCGACCGCTGAATGAATACTATCAAACGGCTCCTATAGATAAGCAGACTATATTCTTCTGCAGCACACTATGGTATAGCAATGAACAGAATCAAAACGATACAGGGGTGAACCTAACCCGAGCCAATTTTGTGCGGGCGTGTCATGCCATTCCGGAACTGCTCTTCACAGGCGGTCTTGTTCCGCAAGACCACAATCGGAGTTCTGTTAATAAATTTCAAGATTGTATCTGGGGGGGGTAAAAATGAGTGAATGGCTACAACGAACCAAACAATCTGCAGTGGTGTTCAATACGCCGGCGTTTTGGAATTGCCATGGGTGGAAGTTAGGCGAGTATTTGGCGATGGGGAAATGTATTCTTTCGACCACACTGAGCAACGACTTGCCCTATCCGCTCGAGCATGGCGTGGACATCCACATTGTAGAAAACTCCGAATCGGCTATGCGTGAGGCGCTGTGTTATATCTTATCGCATCCCGACTATCAGCACACCTTGGAGCAAGGGGCTGCGCACTATTGGCAACAATATGGCACGCCTGAAGCGACATTGCGGCTGCTTGGTATCATATAAAGTTGCTGTAATTTCATTTTGACAACTTTCATTTCTATTCGACATATTTTATGATTTATGCTCCTGTTTTGATTCCGACGCTGAACCGATACGATCACCTTCGGCAATGCCTTGAGTCGCTGTCCCGCTGTTCGTGGGCGGATAAGACTGATGTATTCGTGGCATTGGACTATCCGCCGGAGGTGAATCGAGAGAAGTACGAAGAAGGCTGGCTGCGCAATCGTACCTATCTTCGTGCCCTGCAGGGGGGGGG
>CAVHGD010000015.1:5671-18396 GCA_963635385.1 Dialister sp. CAG:486
CGATGGTATTTCCCGTTTGAATTCGAAGGGAATACTTTCTTTCGAGAGGATGTTAATTGCACGCCGTGGACTTACGCCCAGTGGGCAAAGAAGCGCAGCACAACGCAATACGACTACCGCTATTTTCACCGCTACCTTACTTGGCAGACGGTCTGCTCGCTGCTTCGGCGGCACGAGTATGCTACGCTGGGTACGCTCTTGGAGTACTGCCGAAAGGGGCATCGGGTGTTTAATCCTCCTGTGGATGTGGATATATCGATGCTGATGCGGCTGACAGGGGCGCAGATAGTGTTGCCTGCCAAGTCGCTGGTGCGGAACATCGGTCTGGATGGCTCGGGCGTGACGATGCCAACCAACAATACGGCGATGCAACAACTATACGACAGCGTGCCTTTCGATACCGAGCCGCATTTCGATTTTGTCGGTACAGGCTATGAACGCTTTGCCGAGAACCGAAAAATCTACTTGTCGGGTATCGATTGGCAAACCGAGTCGCACTATCGTCGCCGTCTGTTGCGAAAAGTACTGAAACTGCTGTTGGTGCGCTAATCGAATGAATTTTGTAGGGAAAAACAGCGATTTTTGGAGCTATTCTTGCTTATTCAGCATAAAAAGGGTAACTTTGCAGACAATTTTAGACCAAAGTTTTCCTTTGTTTTGGTCATAGTTCACAATTATTTGGCCGAACTCTAATACGTTAGAACCCCTCTTATGGAACCCAATCAAATCACCGTTACTTCTCCCTTGCTGCCGCCATTGGATGAGTTTATTCCGTATCTGCAACAGATTTGGGATAGCAAATGGATTACCAATAACGGCTCTTTTCATCAGCAGTTGGAGCAGGCTCTTGCGAAGTATCTCGGGGTGGAGCACCTGTCGCTGTTTACTAACGGTACGCTACCGCTCATTACGGCACTGCAGGCGTTGCGCATTACGGGTGAGGTGATTACCACTCCCTATTCGTTTGTGGCAACAACGCATGCGCTTTGGTGGAACGGTATCAAGCCGGTTTTCGTGGATGTTGACCCCAAGACGGGCAATATGGACCCCGACAAGGTAGAGGCGGCTATCACGCCACATACAACGGCTATTATGCCCGTGCATGTCTATGGGCAGCCCTGTGACACGGAGCGTATCAAGCAGATAGCCGACACCTACGGGCTGAAAGTGATATACGATGCCGCCCATGCGTTCGGGGTGCGTCGCAACGGCGAGAGTATTCTGCTGGCGGGCGATATGAGTACGCTCTCTTTCCACGCCACGAAAGTGTATAATACGATTGAGGGCGGGGCGATGATTATGCCGAACGCCGAGACCAAACGCCGCATTGATGACCTGAAGAACTTCGGTTTCCACGACGAGGTGACGGTGGTGGCGCCGGGTATCAACTCGAAGATGGACGAGGTGCGTGCGGCATACGGTCTGCTTAACCTTCGCTATGTGGATGTGGCTATTGCGGCTCGAAAAGAGGTGGCACGCAAGTATGTGCAGGCGTTGCAGGGCGTGCCGGGCATTACGCTGTTCGACTGCGAGAAACAACTGCTGCAGCCCACGCAAGACTACGACTGGAACTGCGCTTATTTCCCGATTCTGGTGGATGCGGAGCAGTATGGTGTGACCCGCGATGAACTCTATTCCCGAATGCGCAAACAGAATGTGCTTGGGCGCCGCTATTTCTATCCGCTTATCAGCGAGTTCTCAACCTATCGCGGCTTGCCTTCAGCGTCGCGCGAGAACCTGCCGAATGCCTATCGTATGGCATCCCAAGTCATCTGCCTGCCGATGCACCACGCCCTAACCGCCGATGAAATAGAGAGAGTAGTGAAATGCATTGTACGGCTTCAAAAATAATAAAGATAATATGGATAAAATTGTAGTTGAATCATCGGAAATATCGGTATTGAGCGGTTTGAATGGCGAGGACTATATCAGTTTGACAGATATGGCTCATAGCCAAATGCAAGAGCATATTATATTCAAATGGATGAGTCTAAAGAGCACTATCGAATATTTGGGAGAGTGGGAACTTCTATACAATCCAGATTTTAATTATACCGAATTCGGTACAATTAAAAATGAGGCGGGGAGCAATAATTTTGTCCTTTCTACTAAACAATGGATAGAACGAACAAATGCTGTCGGTATAGTTGCTAAAACGGGGCGTTATGGTGGCACCTATGCCCACAGAGACATAGCATATCATTTTGGTATGTGGATAAGCCCGCGTTTCCAACTCTTATTGGTTAAACAATATCAAATTTTACAAGAAGAAAGGCAGCGTTTGTTGGGGTGGACAGCCAAACGCGAACTTAGCAAACTGAATTATCATATTCATACGGATGCAATCAAAACAAACTTAATTCCATCGGAGATAGATGTGAGGCATAGGTCATTGATATATGCAGAAGAAGCGGATGTCCTAAATGTCGCACTTTTTGGAATAACAGCGAAGGAATGGCGTGAAAATCATCCCAAACAAAAAGGAAATATTAGAGATTATGCAACTATCAATCAGTTGATATGTTTGAGTAATTTGGAGAACTTAAATGCTGTATTTATAAATGATGGTTTGAATCAGTCTATCCGATTGATACGCTTAAATGAGATTGCCATAAAACAAATGACCGTCTTAGAAACATTGGATAGAGGAGAATTATTCGAGTCGGAACAAACGCAGGTGCTTCCACCGAAGGTGGATAGAAAGGTTGAGAGAAATTCTATAAAATAGTTTCCTTATGGGCAGATATATCAACATCGGCAATGACAGTTTCCGCAAGGCTCAATTGCCCCAATAAAGCCACTAAGAATATCTATAAAATCTAGAATATCCAGACCATCTAGACCAACTAGATACCACTAGTAGAACCCCACTAACCCCAACTCATGCCCACGAACGCATTAGAACATAAAGTATCCGTTTCTTCCTTCTATACGGAGGAGGAACTGCCGACCTTGGGGCTTGCGTCTTACGGTCGGGATGTCCGTATCAGCCGCTATGCACGCCTCTATTCGCCCGCGCATATCCGTATCGGCGACAATGTGCGCATTGACGATTTCTGTATCCTGTCGGGGCATATCACGCTCGGCTCGCATATCCATATCGCAGCCTATTGTGCGCTCTATGGGGCGATGGGCATTGTGTTGGAGGACTATACGGGGCTATCGGCTCGTACTACACTCTATAGCGCGATGGACGATTTTGGCGGCGACTATCTCATCGGTCCTATCCACGATTCTTCTCTGACGCATGTCACGGGCGGTGAGGTACGCCTGTGTCGCTATGCGCAGGTGGGTGCGGGAAGTACGGTGTTCCCCGCCGTAACTATGGCAGAAGGCAGTGTCCTCGGTGCAATGTCGCTCTGCAAAGTCTCCACCGAACCTTGGATAATCTATGCTGGTATTCCCTGCCGTGCCATTAAGCCAAGAAATAAAGGCTTGCTGACTCGAATATTCGGCAATACCCAACACGATATTACTTTCAGTGGAAATATTGCCACTTCTATTGAAAATGAAGCATTTTTAACTGCTCCCCCCCCCATTATTCACAAATAATTAGTATTTTATTCTTGCAATCCTTTGACTTCGCTGCATAGCATCGGAGTCGTTTGCGTGTGTATGTTTAGCAACAGAAAGTATGATGAATAATACAGAACTTAAGGGTAAAAAATTGCTCATCCTTGCAGGAGCAGATGTCCATACAAAAGTGGTCAAAGCAGCTAAGGCTTTAGGTGTGTATACCATAGTAACTGATTATCTCTCACCAGAGGATGCACCTGCAAAAAAAGAGGCAGATGAGTATTGGATGCTTAACATAATTGACACCGAAGTGATAGTGAATCGTTGTCGAGAAGAGCATGTCGATGGTGTGTTAGCGTTTTGCATTGACCCTGCGCAGATCCCCTATTTACAAGTGTGTGAGAAATTAGGAGTGCCATGTTATGGTACGCGTGAGCAGTTTGAGATACTGACTAATAAACGAAAATTCAAAGACTATTGTATACAGCATGGAGTCGATGTGATACCAGAATACACTATCGATGATGTGTATAATGACAGAGTCGTTTATCCTATATTAGTTAAGCCAACGGATAGTCGGGGTTCGCGTGGGCAAACAATATGTTACGCGAGAAATCAAGTGGTTGCAGCAATTGATTTTGCTCAAAAAGAATCGCATGACGGTGGGTATTTGATAGAACGCTATATGCGTGGTTGTCAAGATATGTCTTTTGCTTATATTGTGATAAATAGCGAACCCTATTTGCTCAAGATAGGGGACCGATATGTAGGAACAGTTGAGGATGGATTGGATCGTCAGCAAATAGCCACGGTGATTCCTTCTATAAATGAAGATGAATATATTCGGCATGTAGAGCCTGCTGTGAAAGATATGATTCGGGCATTAGGTTTTCAATTTGGGGCAGTGTTTTTGCAGGGGTTCTACGAAAATGGGCATGTGTATATGTACGATCCCGGTTTGCGTTTCCCGGGGAGTGATTTTGATATTGTTATTCGTGACACTACCGGCTTTGATAGTATGTCCACTTTTGTTCGCTTTGCATTGACAGGCGATATCCATAGCCAAGTAGGTAAGCCTGTCAATGCGTGGCGACTGAATGGAAATATTTGTTTTATTCTTTCTGTCGCAGTGAGAGCTGGGAAAATTTGTACTTTTTCAGGTATGGACATAATCAGTGCTGACCCGCATGTGGTATCTGTAAGCCAGCGATATCATTGTGGTGATGTTATAAGGGCAACGGGAGATATAGGACAGCGTGTTGCGGAGTTTGTCTTTTGTTTACCAAATAGAAAGACAGTGAAGAAGTTCGTTGATTTTGTTTACGATAATTTACATATCCTAGATGAAAAGGGAGAGAATATGATTGTGTCAAAATTAAACTTTACAGAGTAATAAGAATATGAATAGAGATTTATCGTATCTTTCTATATGTCCGATAGCCGTTTTAGGGGGGGGGGCTGTAGGCAAAACAAGTGCTGCGGATTGTAAGTTAGCCGGCAGAGAAGTGCGTTTGTACTCTCGTAGTCCAAAATCAATCGCTTACTTGGAGAAAACAGGTATATTGCTCGACGGTATTCAGCGAAATTTGTATGGCTTTGAACGTTCCGGTCGTGTTTTTTTAGATGTCATTACCACCGATATGGCAAAAGCCGTTAAGGGAGCAAAAATTATTATTATCGGAATTCCGGCTTTAGTTCACGAGGACTATCTTAAACAATTGGTTCCGCTATTGGAGGATGGTATGTTCATCCATACTTTCACCGACAATTATGCCTCTTTTCTTTTGCGTAAGTATATGCGTGAATCAGGATGTACTAAAGATGTCGTTATTGGTGGTTGGAGTTCGGCTCCTTATGGAACACGAATCGAGAAGATCAATGGCTTTTGGACAAATCATGTTGGCATAAAGTATCGAGCTATATCATTGCGAGGTGCTTGTCTCCCAATGACTGATATGTATGACTTTATTGAATCATCCAAATATATTCCTTGCATGGATTCTGTCACCTATGGGGATGGGCCGGTTCGGGGAGATACAATGCTTGATATAGGGTTCTCTAATGTCAATCCGGTTATTCATGTTCCTGCATCGCTACTTGGTGTTTCCAGTATGGAAAATTGGTCCTTGGTATATGGTAATGCCCCGGATTCGTATTCTATGTATTCGCATGGGTTATGTCCCTCTATTTGCAGAGTGCAATATCAATTTTATCAAGAAGAGTGTAATTTGGCGAAAGCAATTGGCATAGATTATCCTTTCTATTCTTACGAGTCGTTTTTCTCGCGTCGTAGTATCTTAACACAAGAATATATGGGACTTGATGAGAATGGAAGGGACAATGTGGTATTCCCTCTTGACAAACCATGTGATGAAGGTAACACGGGACCGAATGATATCAATCATAGATATATAACAGAGGACATCCCGGTGAGTTGCAAAATATATCACGATTTAGGACTGCGCTATGGTGTGCCGACACCAATAATTGACTCTATGATAGTGTTGGGTGGGGCCATGCATGAAAAAAGTTTCTTTAAGGATACAAAATACAATCTGGATTATATTGGAATTGGAATGTTGGATGATAAGGAATTGAAAGAGTATTTGTATAAAGGTACATATCCAATAAAATAACTTGTGTTTCTCATTATCATAACCGACCACAATAGCAAGTGGTTGATGTCGCGAGAGCTATCGGTCGATTGATGTACGGTATAATTTTGAAACTATTTAGGCTAATTGGGGTGGCTAAATGTCTATTTCATTCTATTTTAACCCTTAAAAAGCGAAAATATGCAGAAAATATAGCTAAAATTTGGCGGACTCGGGAAAAAGTCGTACCTTTGCACGCTTTTTGAGTGTATGTGCCCGTCGATATGGCTATAAGATACCGGCAATGGGTATCGTAAGAGCAGTAGGCAGTGCATGGCAGAGAGAAGCAAAATATATTTTATTCACGCTGAATTGGGCAGTGGCAAGTAGTCTGCGGCGTTGCAGACGAGGCGTAAATGATGTCTGTCGGTTCAGCCAAAACAAACACTAAATGAATACTTTAAGTTACAAGACCGTGTCGGTGAACAAGGCTACCGCTCAAAAGGAGTGGGTGGTTATCGACGCGCAAGACCAAGTGCTTGGTCGTATGTGCACGAAAGTGGCAAAGTTGCTTCGTGGTAAGTACAAACCTTCGTACACTCCCAATGTGGATTGCGGTGACAATGTGATCATTATCAACGCAGACAAAGTTAAACTGACGGGTAACAAGTGGAGTGACCGCATCTATATCCGCTACACGGGCTTCCCCGGTGGTCAGCGTGAGATGACTCCGGCACAGTTGTTGGAGAAGGGCGCAGACCGTCTGATTACCAAGGTCGTTAAAGGTATGCTCCCCAAGAATCGTCTGGGTGCACGCCAAATCACCAACCTGCATGTGTTTGCCGGTGCAGAGCACACTTTCCAAGCACAGCAGCCCAAACAAATTGATATCAACACTCTTAAATAATAGAAGAATATGGAAGTAATTAATGCATTAGGCCGTCGTAAATCGGCAGTTGCTCGTGTTTATGTGAGTGAGGGTGCAGGCAAGATTACGATCAACGGTCGTGACATCGAAACCTATTTCCCGTCTTCTATTCTGCGCTACATCGTCCTCCAACCGCTGAACAAGTTGGAGGTGGCAGAGAAGTATGATATTAAGGTAAATCTCGATGGTGGTGGCTTCAAGGGGCAGGCTGAGGCATTGCGTTTGGCAATCGCTCGTGCACTCGTGAAGATTAACCCCGAGGACAAGACTGCACTGAAGGCAGAAGGCTTTATGACGCGTGACGCTCGTGAGGTTGAGCGTAAGAAACCGGGTCAACCGAAAGCTCGTAAGCACTTCCAGTTCAGTAAGCGTTAATCGAATCAATACTCCAAATCGTGTGGACTCCCTCGCGGGATTACCACACGATTCTTTTGGAACACCAAAGGCTGCATAGAGCGATTGTTACGGATTGCGGGTACATTGGTTACCCTACTGAATACAAGTCTGTTACGGTCTGCTGCGCCTGCTGAGGGCTTGATATGTCCGATGTGAACGGTGTGTCCTAAAGCACGGAGATAATAAACAAATAATACAAAACTATCAAAACATTACACATCAAAATGAGAACAAATTTTGATCAACTTCTTGAGGCAGGTTGCCACTTCGGGCACCTCAAACGCAAATGGAATCCGGCAATGGCTCCTTACATCTATATGGAGCGCAACGGCATTCACATCATCGACTTGAACAAGACCGCACTGAAGATTGACGAGGCCGCTGAGGCTTTGAAGAACATCGCTAAGTCGGGGCGCCGTATTCTCTTCGTAGGTACGAAGAAACAAGCGCAAGAGACTGTTGCTCAACATGCTCAAGAGGTAGGTATGCCTTATATCACCGAGCGTTGGGCAGGTGGTATGCTTACCAACTTCCCCACTATCCGAAAGGCTGTGAAGAAGATGTCCACCATCGATAAGATGATGACGGATGGTACTTTCGACAACATCTCGAAGCGTGAGAAACTGCAGATCACTCGTCAGCGTGAGAAACTCGAGAAGAACCTTGGTTCTATTGCTGACCTGAATCGCCTTCCGAGCGCATTGTTTGTTGTAGATGTACTCAAAGAGCAAATCGCAGTAAGTGAGGCCAATCGTCTCGGTATTCCTGTGTTTGGTATTGTTGATACCAACTCGAACCCGAACAACATCGACTTCGTTATCCCTGCTAACGACGATGCCAACAAGTCTATTGATGTTATCCTTGCTGCAGTATGCGAGGCTATCAAAGAGGGTCTTGAGGAGCGTAAGGTAGAGAAAGCTGACGAAGAGGCTGCACAGGCACAGAATGGTGAGGTTCCTGCTCCCAAAGAGCGCCGTCAGCGTGTTCGCAAAGCTGCTGCTGCAGAGGCTCCCGCTGCTGAAACTCCCGCCGCTGAATAATTGTGGTCGGATGCAGATTGGCGAAAGCAGAAGCGCATATTAATTGTTAAATTTTTAATTGTTAATTAAAACTATGGCTGTTACATTAGCAGATATAAAGAAACTGCGCGATATTACCGGCGCAGGTATGATGGATGTCAAGAAGGCTTTGGAAGAGGCTAACGGTGACTTCGAAGTAGCAAAGGACCTGCTCCGTAAGCGTGGTCAGGCTATTGCTGCCAAGCGTAGCGACCGTGTGGCATCGGAGGGATGCGTATTGGCAAAGGCTGTTGAGGGCTTTGGTGCTATCGTGGCTGTAAAGTGCGAGACCGACTTTGTGGCTAAGAACGCAGACTTCGTGGCTATGGTAAAACTGATTCTCGATACCGCTATCGATCAGCGTCCTGCCGACTTGGCAGCTCTCAAGGCTACCAAGATTGGGGACTTCACTGTTGAGCAGGTAGTTACCGAGCGCAGTGGTGTTACTGGCGAGAAGATGGAGTTGAGCGACTACGCTTTCCTCGTTGCGCCGAAGGTAGATGCATACAACCACCTCGGCAACAAGCTGTCGTCGTTGGTAGCAGTTGCTAACACCGATGCTGACCAAGAGACCGTACACGGTATCTCGATGCAGGTTGCCGCTATGGCGCCTATCGCTCTCGATGCTGATCATGTCGCACAAGAGGTGAAGGACAAAGAGTTGGCAGTTGCCGTTGAGAAGACCAAGCAGGATGAGGTAAATAAGGCTATCGAGAATGCACTCCGCAAGGCAGGCATCAACCCTGCACATGCTGATAGCGAGGAGCATATCGAGTCGAACACCGCTAAGGGTTGGCTGACCGCAGAGCAGGCTGAGCAGGCACGCACCATTCGTGCTACCGTTCCTGCAGAGGCAGAGGCTGCCATCAACCTCAAAAAGGTCGAGATGATTGCACAAGGTCGTCTTGGTAAGTTCTTGAAAGAGAACACTTTGGTAGAGCAGGCATATATCATGAGTGATACCAAGGAACTCGTTAAGGACATTCTCAAGAAGAACAATGTTCAGATTACTGACTTCCGTCGCGTAACCCTCAACGAGGAGTAATCCGCTGCATAGCATTTAATAAAAAGGGCTGTCTGACATTCGTTAGACAGCCTTTTGCTATTTGTTTTGAGTAAGTTCGCTTACTTTATGGCGCAATGTTCATTTGGGCGAAATGTACATTCTGCAATCCGTAAGAATGAGGATTCCGTCTACTTCCTTAGTACGTATATCGCGTCAAGATTGCGACAATATCCATCGTAGTCTAATCCGTAACCGAGAATAAACTGATTTGGAATGCTTACGCCAATGTATTCCGGTTTGGCATCCTCATGCTGTAATGCCTCCGATTTGAATAGGAATGAGGTAACAGCCACCGACTTCGCCCCTTGCTCCATGAGGAGCTGTTTGAATCCATGCATCGTTATGCCCGTATCCACGATATCTTCAATGACTATTATATCTCGGCCCTTTATGTCTTCTTGTAGGGGAATTATCATCCGCACATTACCGGTCGTCGAAGTTCCTTCGTACGACTTTAGTCGCACAAAGGTGATCTCCGAGTGAAGGTTGATACGGCGATACAGGTCTGCCGCATAGATGTAAGCCCCATTCAGCACACAGATAAATAGGGGCTCTCGTCCGGCATAATCCGTATTGATGCGTGTCGCAACCTGTTGTACGGCCTCGTCTATCTGAGCCGGCGTCAAATACTCATCAAATGTAAGTCCTTGTTCTTGAATCGTACGCATAGTCTATTTCGATATTTGAGTGGCTGTTCTTACAAAATCAACAAACAATGGGTGCGGGTGGAGTACGGTGGATGAATACTCGGGGTGGAATTGCACTCCGATATACCAAGGATGATTCTTGAGACACAATATCTCAACCAACCCGGAGTCCGGATTTAGACCCACGCACTCCATTCCGTTCTTCTCAAACGCATCTTGATAGGTATGATTGAATTCATAGCGATGTCTATGCCGTTCGTATATGATGTCGTTTTGCATGTTCTCGGTATGCTCGGCGTATATTTTCTCTACCTTGCTTCCGGCTTTTAGCTTGCAAGGGTAGGCGCCCAACCGCATAGACCCGCCCTTGTTGACCAATTTCTTTTGGGCCTCCATCATATCAATCACATTGTGAGTCGTGTCGGGAGCAAACTCGGTCGAGTTGGCGTCTGCATAGCCCAATACATCACGTGCAAACTCGATGGCCATACATTGCATACCCATGCAAATACCAAAGCAGGGAATGCCCTTTTCGCGTGCATATTTCAGTGCGGCAAATTTGCCTTCCACCCCTCGTGAGCCAAAGCCCGGAGCGATGACAATGCCTTGTTGGCCGGCTAATTTCTCGGCTACATTGTCGGCGGTCAGTTCATCGCTCAGGATGGAGGTCAGCACCAGCTTATGGTCGTTGTAGGCGGCAGCGTGGGTGAGCGACTCACGAATCGACTTGTAGGCATCTTGCAGTTGCACATATTTGCCCACGATGGCGATGCGTACTTCTTTGGTGGCACCTTCCAAATGGGCAAGAAAAGTGTTCCATCGTGTCATATCGGCCGCAGGCACGTGGTCTATATCGTATCCGGTATTGCGCAGTACGGCTTTGTCGAGCCCCTCGCTCTGCATATTCAGCGGTACACGATAAATAGTGGGTGCGTCAATCGATTGAATGACACAATCCACCGATACGTTGCAGAATAGAGCCACCTTACGACGCATCTCCATCGGAATCTCATGCTCGGTTCTCAGCACCAAGATATCCGGCTGCACGCCCTCTTGTTGCAGGTCTTTGACAGAATGTTGCGTCGGTTTGGTTTTCAGCTCTTTGGCGGCTGCCAAATAGGGAACATACGTCAAGTGTATGCAGCAGCAGTTGTTGCCGAGTTCCCAATGGAGTTGTCGAACGGCTTCTATGTAGGGCAGACTCTCTATATCGCCCACCGTACCGCCTATTTCCGTGATGACAAAGTCGTAGTTGCCGGTTTCGCCCAGCAGTTGTATTTGGTGCTTAATCTCGTCCGTAATGTGAGGCACCACCTGTACCGTCTTGCCTAAGAAATCGCCGCGGCGTTCTTTCTCAATGACAGTTTGGTATATTCGGCCCGTGGTGATGTTGTTGGCTTTGTGGGTACGCACATCGAGAAAACGCTCATAGTGTCCGAGGTCCAAATCGGCTTCGTGCCCGTCTTCCGTCACATAGCATTCGCCGTGTTCATACGGGTTGAGCGTACCGGGGTCCACATTGATATACGGATCTAATTTCTGATTGGTTACGTGGAACCCACGTGCTTTGAGTAGATTTCCCAATGAGGCAGCTATGATACCCTTTCCGAGCGAAGAAGCTACACCACCGGTCACAAATACATACTTTGTCATGATTTATTCGTATTTTTGAAATATGAAGTCGTTGTAAGGATAGCGTTGGATGTGAATCGCTTTGATTCGTTCGTACATCAGTGCTTTCAGTTCCTCTATATTATCTCTGTTTTTGGCAGAGATAAAGATGCAGTCGTTCTGCAGCTTGGCCATCCATGTCTTTTGCAGTTCTTCGAGCGACAGATTTTCACGCAAGATAGGCGTCAGGTCGTCCTCTTCCTTGGGGGTATAGGTAAAAGCATCTATCTTGTTGAAAACCACAATTCGCGGAATCTCTCGAATGCGCTTCTCGCTTTTTTTCTGCGTTCCTTTGCCGGACCAAGGTTTCCCTTCTTGAATCTCCTCCTCGTGCGTAAGTAGCTCATTGATAGTCTTTTCCACTACTTCGTATTGCTCCTCGAAGTTGGGATGCGAAATATCCACTACGTGGATTAGCAGGTCGGCTTCGCGAACTTCGTCCAAGGTCGATTTGAACGATTCCACCAAGTGGTGCGGCAACTTGCGAATAAACCCGACCGTATCGCTCAGCAGGAACGGGAGGTTATCTATCGTTACCTTCCGCACCGTAGTGTCGAGCGTGGCGAATAGTTTATTTTCTGCCAATACGTCCGATTTGCTCAGCAGGTTCATTAGGGTCGATTTCCCGACATTGGTGTAGCCCACCAGCGCAACTCGTACCATCTTTCCTCGATTCTGTCGTTGCGTGGTCATTTGTCGGTCTATTTTTTTCAAGTCCTCTCGCAGTAGGGCGATTCGTTGACCGATAATTCGTTTGTCGGCTTCTATCTGTGTCTCGCCCATACCACGTGCCGTCGTGCCGCCTCCTCGTTGCCGGTCCAAGTGCGACCACATTCGAGTCAGTCGGGG
>CAVHGD010000015.1:18619-26305 GCA_963635385.1 Dialister sp. CAG:486
ACATAGTCCTTCACTTCTTGCACTTTTCCCTCCCCAATGTATGTGCTTGTGTTCGGTTGGTCCAGCCGTTGTACAAATCGTTTGACAGGCACGATATGGTTCGTATCGGCCAAGAAAGCCAACTCATCCAAGTATTCACGAGTGCGTTCTTCCGATTGGGTAGGGGTGATTAGTCCTACCAATACCGCTTTTTCTATTTCTTCTTTTATTTCTATCATCGAGTGATGTTTCTATCTTTTCTGCGACAAAGTTACAAAAAAGAATCGACTTGGGCAACTACGAATGGGCAGCAGATTGCAATTCCTGCTTTTTATGGGGTGTAATTTTGTGTGCTATTACAGATAAATCTAAACAAAAAAGAGCCGCTGACGGCTCCTTTTTGTTTGGTTTGTTGGCATTACTTACGAATACCCAACTCTTTGATGATAGCACGATAGCGCTCGATGTCTTTCTCTTTCAGATAGTCGAGCAGGCGACGACGCTTACCTACCAAGGTGGTCAGTGCACGCTCGGTACCAAAATCCTTACGATTTTGTTTCAGGTGCTCTGTCAGGTGGTTGATACGGAACGTGAAGAGTGCAATTTGGCTCTCAGCCGAACCGGTGTTCTTTGCGTCTTTGCCGTATTGTGCAAAGAGTTCTGCTTTTTTTTCTGCGGTCAAATACATGACTTTTGTAGTTTTGTTGGTTTTACGATCATAACCTCGTCCAATTGGTCGCCTTGATGCCGCTTTGTCGCAGCCCTGCACGACTATCCAAACGATGTTACATTACCGCCTTTGTTCTATTTCGCACAAAAGCGTTGCAAAGGTACTGCTTTTTTCTTGATTACACAATACCATTTTGCTATTAGTATGCAAAAAAGGCGAGTTTCTTGCCGAAAACTCGCCTTTTCTTCGCATACAAGAAAATTTATTTCACTTTCCAGAGTATGGTTACGATACGTTTCGGTTGGTTCGGGTCGTTGGTGATGACCTGAATCTGGCGTGCGTAGCTGCCCGGTTCCATTTTCTTGCCGTCTACTGTTGTGGCAATCTCTACACGGATCGTGCTTGCTTTGTGTCCTGCCTTTACCGATTTCGGGGCGATGCACTCAATGGCATTGTCGCTCGAATAGACACGGCGAATCTGCAAGGGGTTGGTACCGCCGTTTTTCAGCGAGATAGTGCTTTTCAGTTTTTTGCCGGCTGTCACTTCTCCGAGGTTGAATTCCTTCTCCATCTCGAGGATAGGAGCATTCTGGCGGTCTTCGGCCGTTAGCGTGCTAAAATCCTCGGTTACTTCGCCTTTCAGCGTGATTTTGTAGGTGTCTTCTATGGCTTGCTTGCCGTTTACAACTACATACGCATACACTTCTACCGGACCATAGAGCGGGCATTCCTTAGAATCCAAAACGAATACGAATTTGCCGGTCTCATTGGGTTTCAGTTTTCCTAATGTGGTCTGGCTGATAAGATATTTGTCTTGATCGCGGGTTGCGAGTTCAACAGTTATTTCCTTATCGGTCAGGTTGGCATATTCAATCTCGCGCTTTGCACTCTCACCCTTTTTGATGGTGCCGAAGCTAAGAGCTTGGCTCTTTAGGCTAAGGTCGCCCATTTTCACGCCATACTGGTTAATCGGTTTTGCGGGCTTGGGGATTACTTCGCCCTTGATATAGAGGCGCTTGGTGGCTTCGGTGGCATTCGAGGTGATGGTAATGGTCTTCTGGAAGCGTCCCGGGCGACCATTCGGGTTGTAGGTGACGGTTATCTCGCCCGTTTGCCCGGGTTCGATGGGCTCGCGTGTCCATTTTGGGGTGGTGCAGCCGCAACTGGCGCGTACGTTGCTCAGTACGAGAGGCTCCATACCCTCGTTTTTGAATTTGAATACGGTAGTAACGCGCCCGTCAGCCTCGTTTATCTTGCCGAAGTCGTGTTCTGTTTGCTCAAAGGTGAGCACAGGTTGTTGTGCCAGCATGGCTACTGCTATGAGAGCCATAGAGAGTGTCGCCAGAATCTTTTTCATACTGATCGTATATTCTATTGTGAATTATGAATTTACTATTTCTGTCTGTCCTTATTGTATCCCCGTTCCTTCTGTTGAAAAATTGTGAATGAAACTTTATGAACGAGCTGCGTAAGAACAAGGTAACCACAAGGCAAAACCAAGGAAAAGTACCCAATTAACAATTACCTGTTAATTATTAATTGAAAGCGGCCTTGCATGTTAATTGTTAACTGTTAATTGCTCCACGCATTTTGCCACTTTTATTTCGGGCAGTTTCTTCAGTGCCACAAACAGGTCTTCCAATTCTTTGCGGTCGAATACATAGAGCTCGAGTCGTCCTCGGAAAATGCCGTCATCGGCTATCACGTTCATCGCCCGCATATTGATGTGGAATTGCTCGGTGATGATTTGCAGCACGTGGATAAAGACGCCAAACTTGTCAATTCCTTGAATCTCAATCGTTTGCACGAACGACTGCACGCGGTGCGTATTCCACGAGGCAGCGTATATCTGCTTGCCGTGCGACGACTTGAGCAGCATAGCCTCCTCGCAGTCTATCTTGTGGATATACATCTTGCCGTCTTCGTCTAAATAGCCCAAAACCTCATCGCCGGGGATTGGGTGACAGCAGTCGGCGAGGATATACTCTTTGCCGAGGTTCTCGTCGGTGAGGACAATTTCTTTTTTCTTGCTCGGTTTCTCGGTGGGCTTAGCAGGCGCAATAGCCGCTTTGGATTGCCCGAAAGTAGAGGATGCAAAGGGGTTAATCCGCTCCCACAGACTCTTCTTGGGGAAGATAATCTGCTGCATATTGTCGAGGCGAATGCTGCCTTGCCCAATCTGCAAGTAGAGTTGCGACGGCTGCGTGAGCAAGTAGTGGTTCAGCATGCGTTGCAGCGCCATATCGACGCAGTCTTTTGCCCCTATCATGTCGAGCGCATCGTGGAATAGTTTCTCGCCCCGCTTGATGTAGTTGCGCTCCTCGCGACGGAAATAGTCGTGCAGACAGCTCTGCGCCTTGGCGGTTGTCACAAAACTGAGCCAGTTGTCCTGCGGGTGTTGGCTGTTCGAGGTCAGTATCTCCACTTGGTCACCGCCTTTCAGCACATAACTGAGCGGCACCAACGCATGGTTCACTTTTGCCCCGATACAGTGTTCGCCGAGTTCGGAGTGGAGTTGGAACGCAAAGTCGAGTGCCGTTGCCCCTTGCGGCATGGTCTTGATCTCGCCTTTTGGCGTAAAGACAAACACCTCTTGCGCAAACAAGTTGAGTTTGAAGGTGTCGAGAAACTCCATGGCGTCCTTCTCGGGGTGCTCCAGTATCTCTTTTATCTCGCAAAGCCACTTGTCGAGTTCCGATTCGTCGGCCTCGCCCGTCTTGTATTTCCAGTGCGCCGCCAAGCCTCGTTCGGCCAACTCGTGCATACGGTCGGTGCGTATCTGCACCTCTATCCACTCGCCGTCTTGCCCCATCACCGTCACATGCAGCGCCTCATAGCCGTTGGCCTTGGGCGTGCTAATCCAGTCGCGGATGCGCTCGGGGTGCGGGCGGTAGAGTTCCGTAATGGCGGAGTATATCATCCAGCATTGGTCTTTCTCCGACATGCCCTCGTGGGGGGTGAAGACGATGCGCACCGCCAGCAGGTCGTACACATCCTCGAAAGGTATCTGCTGGGTGGTCATCTTCTTCCAAATCGAATAGACCGACTTGATGCGTGCCGTAATGGTGAACTGATAGCCCATCGCCTCGAGCTTCTGCCGTATGGGAGCAGAGAAAGTCTCGAAAGTCGCCATTTGGGCGTTCTTGTTGGCGGCCAATTTCGCCTCTATCTCGGCATATTTGTCGGGGTGTTCGTATTTGAAACTCAGGTCCTCGAGTTCGGTCTTGATGGGGAACAGTCCCAAACGGTGGGCGAGGGGAGCGTAGATATAGAGCGTCTCGCCCGCAATCTCGTATTGCTTGTCTTTGGGCTGTGCCCCAAGGGTGCGCATATTGTGCTATCTTGTATTGCTTGTCTTTGGGTTGCGCCCCGAGGGTGCGCATGTTGTGCAGACGGTCGGCTATCTTGATGAGTATCACACGAATATCATCCGATATGGTGAGCAGCAACTTACGGAAGTTCTCCGCCTGCTCGCTCGCCTGTGCGCCGAATACGCCGCCCGAAATCTTGGTCAGCCCGTCTACTATTTGGGCAATCTTGTCGCCGAATAGGTCGCGGATGTCTTCCACGGTGTAGTCGGTGTCCTCCACCACATCGTGTAGCAGCGCACTGCAGATACTGGTGCTGCCGAGCCCAATCTCTTTCACGCAGATACGGGCAACGGCAATCGGGTGCATAATGTAGGGCTCCCCGCTCAGCCGTCGAACGCCTTGGTGGGCTTGTTTGGCAAAGTTGAAGGCATGCGTAATGATTTCCACTTTCTGACGGTGCGCGGTGTGCGCATAGTCATCCAGCAGTTCCTCGAACGCATGTTGAATCATTTGTTCCTCTTCCGGTGTAAACTCGCTTTGTTTCATAAACCAACCTTCTCGTACCTTTGCTCTATGGTTCTTGTGCTTTTACCTCGTGCCTTGTTCGTGCCGCGTTATTTTGTTGCGCATTAGGAGCAATTTTTGCCTCCGTTACGAAGTAAAAAGCGTGCAAAGTTACGCTTTTTATTTCAAATCTACAAGAGTCTGCCCTATTACGAACAAAATTCGTAGTGGTAACCCTAAACAAACCGCCCCGCCAATCGTTTCGTTCGGTTGGCGGGGCGGTACATTGTATTTCCGGATAGTTGCTCTACAGAATATGTTTCACCCAACGGAATAGGGAGTAGGGCATATAGCGGAAAGGAAGGTCTATCCATGTCGGAGTCTTGACCACGGAGCGTCGGTGGGAGAACGCTAAATACGAGTCAATGCCGTGATAGGCCCCCATGCCCGAATTGCCCACTCCCCCAAAAGGAATGTGGTCATTCACAATGTGCATAATCGTGTCGTTGATGCAAGCACCGCCGGAGGTAGTATGTTTCAGCACTCGTTTGTCTTGTTTCCCAAAATAGTAGAGTGCCAAAGGCTTCTCCCGCCCGCGAACAAAATCGATGGCTTCTTGTATATCGCCGAATGTGAGTACCGGAAAAATCGGGCCAAATATCTCTTCTTGCATCACGGCGGCATCAGGCTGTACATTTGTCAATATCGTGGGTGAGAAGTAGCGCTCCTTGGGGTCCGTTTGGCCTCCGTAGTAAATGTTCCCGTCTTTCAGGTAGCCGCTTAGTCGCTCAAAAGCTCGATCGCTTACGATACGCACAAAGTGTTTGCTTTGTTGCGGGTCGTTGCCGAGCAGATGTTCAAATTCTTGCTTCAGAAGGCGTAGAAACTCGCTTTGAATATCTTTGTGTAGCAGCAAATAATCCGGTGCGATACAAGTCTGTCCCGCGTTCAGTGCCTTTCCCCACGCCACGCGTTTAGCAGCGATGGCAAGGTTTGCATCTTTGTCGATGATGCAGGGACTTTTCCCGCCCAATTCCAAGACCACGGGAGTCAAATATTTTGAGGCGGCAAGCATTACCTCATCACCTTTTTTCCTAAATCCGGGCTCCCCGTAAAAAATATCAAATCCCATCGTTGTTCCAGTAGGGCGGTGTTCACATCACGGTGTCCTTCAACGATTCCGATGTACTCATTCCCGAACCACTCCCGAACCATCTCCGTCAAAACCGCTGATACGTGCGGTGTATATGGCGAAGGTTTCAGCATAGCTGTACAGCCGCTCGATATAGCCCCGACCAAAGGATTGAGCAACAACTGCACCGGATAGTTCCAAGGTGCAATAATCAGCGCATTACCCAGTGGCTCTGTTATCACTTGGCTGTGTGCAGGGAATATGCTCATGGGCGATGACTTCCGTACCGGCCGCATCCAGCGACGCAGGTGGCGCAGATGGTTGCGTATCTCACCATAGACGATACTGATTTCTGTCAGATAGGCCTCCTCGTACGATTTGTGCAAGTCCGTCCATAGCGCATCCATGAGCGCCTTTTCATAGTGATGAATGGCCTCGTTGAGGCGTTGTAACATTTGCTTACGAAAAGCATAGTCGAGTGTCTTACCCGATTCAAAGAAAGCTCGTTGGCGAGCTACTATTTGCTCGATTTCAGTCATAGCAAGTGCTGTTATGTTGATTTTGAAATATGCGCATTGACGTAGGTGCCTTTACGTCCTTATATTTTGCTGTCTGTCACCGGTTTACGCCCGGTGAAGTGATCCATTGCCTTGAATATACCAAATACGGTGCCAAACAGAAAATCGAATAGCTTTGTGGGTAATATGCCTTGCATAAACCGAACAAAATGGAATCCCCAAGGGAGGCCGCAGAAATCCTGATTCCCTTCGATAGCCCGAACAATCTTTCGAGCTGTCTTTTCAGGGTCGAGAATCGGAAATATAGGCGACTCCACGCCGTCAAACATGCCCGTATTGATGTAGTAGGGTGCAATGGTTGTGACATGTACATTTGATTTTGCTTCAGCCAGTTCTATGCGTAGTGAATCGCTCCAACCGATGACCGCCCATTTGCTGGCAGCGTAGATAGTCATCTTGGGGTTGGATATCATTCCGGCTTCGGACGCAATGTTGCAGATATGTCCCTCGTTGCAGTCAAGCATAGGTTGCAATGCTTGTAGTGACAGTACCATAGGCGCGATACTATTTACATTCATCGTGAGCCGGACATCGTCTATCGAATTGTGGTTGAATGTCTTATTGCCCCGAACGATGCCGGCGCAGTTGATCAATATTCCAATTCGCTCAAACTGCTCCAACACTTGTTTGTATGTTTCGACCACCGCTTGGTCGTTGGTAATATCAATCGAGTAGGTGGTTACGTTGCCTACTTTATCCAACTCCTTTTTTGTCTGTTCCAACGATATGGGATTCACATCCCAAATAATCAAATTCTTTGCACCTTTCTCTAAACAGATGCGCCCCATTATCTTTCCAATACCGGATGCACCACCTGTGATGAGTACATTTTTGTCTTTAATCTGTGTCATAATACCTTAAAGATTGACATAGTCATACCCTGCTCAATACTTTCTGCCATTTAGGCAGAAGTATTGAGTATACGGATATTGACTTGTGATTTGCGTATACGCTACAGGTATGTAGCGAGAGAGATCGAATTTATTTATACATGAAACGCTTGATAGAGCGTTTAGGAGTTTTCTCAAACTCCGTGGCTACCAATTCGATAGCGGCCACTTGACTATACTGAGGCAGTAACTTATTGAGTTCCTTACGGTTCGCCTCCATCAAGTCGTTGAAAGTAGTTGCACCGTGTAGGAGTTTCTTTCCCTCTGCCGAGTTGTCCGGATAGACTAGTGCCACAAGTTTGCCTTGACGGTCCACAACCACCGACTCAACCACACCGGGCAGGGCATTGAGTTTGTCCTCAATCTCCTCGGGGTAGATATTTTGCCCAGAAGGACCGAGAATCATGTTCTTACTACGCCCTTTGATAAAGATATTGCCGTCCTTGTCAATAATGCCGAGGTCGCCCGTACGCATCCAACCGTCCTCCGTAAAGACCGCCTTGGTGGCTTCCTCGTTCTTGTAGTAGCCCTTCATTACATTCACACCGTGCACTTGCAGTTCGCCTTCCTTATGCTGCGGGTCTTCGGAATCGACACGCACTTGGCACTGCGGAATGCCCTT
>CAVHGD010000015.1:27029-30566 GCA_963635385.1 Dialister sp. CAG:486
AAATCGTCCATAAAGACAATGCCCTTCAGGTTTGGCATCTCCGTTGCCGAAATCTTTTTCTTCACATTTGGGCCTACGAAGAGCAGCACTGCCTCCGAGTGGTTCACAAGATTGTGAATACCATCGCCCGTGAAATCGGGCAGGATGCTGACCGCAATCGCCTTATAGGTCTCAATAGCAAGGAAAGTAACGCCCCAGTTCGCGCAGTTGCGTCCGCAGAGTGCAATCTTGTCGCCTTCCTTAATACCTAACGCCTCGAAAGTGATGTGCAGACGCTCAATCTGCTCTGCCAACTGCGCATACGTGTACTTGGTTTCACTATCGATATCAGCTAAAGCCAGTTCGTTCCAGCGTTTTTTCATCGTTCCCTCAAGGAACGCCAAATAATGTTTTGTTGCCATATCTATTTCGTATATGAATCGTTCTACTTGCGTCTGTCGCCGGCAAAGGTAGTGCTTTTTATTTGAACAAGTGTTCAGTTGCTGTCAAAAAATGCCAAGCACGCTCTCTCACACCTGCGCAGAAGCAATCGGTTTAATCAGTTCGTAGAGGTAATTATATTGTTTAGGGAATATCGAGAAGTCCATCGTGATACCGTACTGCCCGCTGTCGTAGCCGTCCTTTATGTGCGTGAACATCAGCGCTGTGAGGTCGATATTGACATTGGACCGCACCTGCCCCGCACGCACACTATTGCGCAATGCTTTTTTCCAAAGTTCCACCTCATTGGTGAAAAGGCGTTTGGCTTTTCTGGATAGACTTGGGAATCGGTTATAGGCGGTAAACATCAGATTGACTACATTACTTGTGTTGATGTTTTTATTATCAAAGGTTTGCAACGCTTCATTTAGGCTGTCGAGATAGCCGAGCATGGCGTGAATCATATCTGGGAGCAAAACCGTATCGGGTTGCTGCAGCGCTGCCTGCTTGGGGCGCAAGAAATAGCGTTCCATACAGACTTGGAATAGTTCATCTTGCGACTTAAAATAGTAGTAGAGTGTTCCGCGCCCCATATCAAGTGCAATCTGTAAGTCGGTGATAGACACATTGTTGTAGCCGTTGAGCGCATACAACTCCATTGCCTTGGTAATGATAAATTCCCGTCTGTCTTTCATAATCCGTTCTTATGTATAGATAACTTATATTATATTTACAACCCGGTTATTCCATTAGTTTCTTATAGCGTACGCGTTTTGGGGTCAGCGCATCCTCGCCGAGGCGCATTTTCTTATTCGCCTCGTAGTCGGAGTAGTCGCCCTCGAACCAGAACACTTTTGAGTCGCCCTCAAAGGCAAGGATGTGTGTGCAGATACGGTCGAGGAACCAACGGTCGTGCGAGATGACTACGGCACAGCCGGCGAAGTTCTCCAATCCTTCTTCCAGTGCCCGTAGCGTGTTCACATCAATGTCGTTGGTCGGCTCGTCGAGCAGCAGCACATTCGCTTCCGACTTCAGTGTCAGTGCCAAATGCAGGCGGTTTCGCTCACCTCCCGACAGCACACCGCACTTCTTCTCTTGGTCGCTTCCCGTGAAGTTGAAGCGGCTCAAGTAAGCGCGTGCGTTCACTTCTCGTCCGCCCACGCGGATGTACTCCGTACCATTGGCAATGGTCTCAAACACAGTCTTTTCGGGGTCGATGTTGGAGTGTACTTGGTCCACATACCCCACTTTCACCGTCTCGCCGACCGAGAAAGTTCCCTTGTCGGGTTTCTCCATGCCCATAATCATACGGAATAGGGTAGTCTTTCCTGCACCGTTCGGACCTATCACGCCCACAATGCCGTTGGGCGGCAGCATAAAGTTTAAGTCCTCAAACAGCACTTTCTCCCCGAAGGCCTTTGCCACGCCCTCGGCGTTGATAACTTTGTTGCCCAAACGGGGGCCGTTGGGGATGAATATCTCGAGTTTTTCCTCACGCTCTTTCTGCTCCTCGTTGAGCATCTTGTCGTAGGCGGCAAGTCGGGCTTTTCCCTTTGCCTGACGGGCTTTCGGCGCCATGTGTACCCATTCCAACTCGCGCTCGAGGGTCTTGCGACGCTTGCTCGCCTGCTTCTCCTCTTGTGCCATGCGGGCGGTCTTCTGTTCCAGCCACGAGGTGTAGTTGCCCTTCCAAGGAATTCCCTCACCACGGTCGAGTTCGAGTATCCACCCCGCCACATGGTCGAGGAAATAACGGTCGTGCGTGATGCAGATAACAGTTCCCGCATACTGTTGCAGGTGCTGTTCGAGCCAATCGATAGATTCTGCATCGAGGTGGTTTGTAGGCTCGTCAAGCAGCAGAATATCAGGCTGTTGTAGCAGTAGTCGGCAGAGTGCCACACGGCGGCGTTCGCCTCCCGATAGGTTTTTCACGCTTGCGTTGTCATCGGGGCAGCGCAAAGCATCCATTGCACGGTCGAGTTTCTGGTCAATGTTCCATGCGTCACTGCTGTCGAGTTTGTCTTGCAGTTCCGCCTGTCGGGCAAGCAACTTGTCGAAATCGGCATCGGGTTCTGCAAAGGCGGCGTTTACCGCATCGTACTCCCGAAGCATGTCCATGATAGGCTGCACGCCCTCTTGGACGCACTCTCGCACAGTCTTTTCGGGGTCGAGTTTCGGGTCTTGCTCTAAGTACCCCACGCTGTAACCGGGTGAGAATACCACTTCGCCTTCATAGTTTTTCTCTACGCCGGCAATGATTTTCATTAGGGTGGACTTACCTGTACCATTCAGACCAATGATACCGATTTTCGCCCCGTAGTAGAAAGATAGGTAGATGTTGTTCAGTACTCGTTTTTGCGGGCTGAAACTCTTGCTCACGCCCACCATCGAAAAGATGATTTTCTTATCGTCTGCCATATAAAAACTATTGTTGCTAAAGATATATTTTGAGTTTCAGTGCATATTCTACAAAAATCGTTCTATTTTGAACGAAATTGCAGCATTCTCGAACAATTTGTCGAAAATGCTGCAATAATCACCAAATACGCTTTATTGTATTTTATTTTCTAATTTCAGAATTTACACCGATATTCTCATCTGTCAAATCAAACACATACAGATCGAAATTTTTGTTTCCGTATACATAGTTATGTTGCTGATTTATAGCTGATAGTGTCGATGATTCTTCATCTGAAGGAGTTCGATACGCATACTTCCATAGACAATTATGCGATTCATCGCCGTAGTGGATGTAATAGCAGGTGTCTCTGTTGTAAATATACAATTTTGAGTAGATGTTCAGTGCGCTGTGATAATCACTTTCCTCTTTGGTGAAAGAAGTGAGAACAAAGGGGTAATAATCACCGGCAGCTAGCTGAATGCTATCATAGTTGTTTGTAAATGAGGATTTTGTATTTACAATAGTAACAATGTGATCTGTTGTATTGTGTAAAAAATACTCGTTGTACACTACTGTGTTTCCACAACTTTCCAATCCCATTAACGCGAATAAAATTAGAGCTGTGTTAATGATTAATTTGATGGATTTCATAACTTTATTTATTTTTGGTAGAATAATTTTATAGTATCATAGTTATTAGAACCACTGGTTATATC
>CAVHGD010000016.1:0-30428 GCA_963635385.1 Dialister sp. CAG:486
AACTTCCTAATCGACCAACTCAACCAGATACCCGGTGTATTCGCCCCCACGCCTATGGGAGCGTTCTACACAATGGTGCAGTTGCCCGTGGACGACACCGACAAGTTCTGCCAGTGGTGCCTGACCGACTTCCAACACGAGGGGCAGACCGTAATGATGGCACCGGGCAGCGGTTTCTACACCGACCCCGAGGAGGGCAAGAAACAGGTGCGTATGGCATACGTACTGAAGAAAGACGACCTTGCCAAAGCCATGGTCGTGCTCCGCAAAGCCCTCGAAGCCTACAACGCACAGTAATAAGTCCGTCCCACTAAACAAAAAAATCCACCTCAGTCAGAGGTGGATTTTTTTTTTGCTTGTATAGTCTGCAATTAGCCTACAACGCCACTGAATCCCATGAACGCCATAGCCAACAGACCGGCGGTCAAAAGAGCGATAGGGGTACCTTGCATGGCCTTAGGCACCTTGCTGAGTGCCAACTGCTCACGAATACCCGCAAAGAGTATCAGTGCCAACGAGAAGCCGATAGCGGTTGCAAAAGCAAACAGCGTACCGGTCAGCAAGTTATGGTCGAGCGCACCGGGGAGTTTGTTCGTGCCGTTAGCCACCATAATAGCCACACCCAAAAGGCAGCAGTTGGTGGTAATCAGAGGAAGGAACACACCGAGTGCCTGATAGAGCGACGGAGATACCTTTTTGAGCGCAATCTCAATCATCTGCACCATAGCGGCGATAACCAAGATGAAAAGAATAGTCTGCAAGAACTCTACATGCCACAGAATCAACAGTTTCTGCAACAGATAGGTAACTACCGTAGCCAGCGTAAGCACAAATGTAACGGCTGCTCCCATACCGAGTGCCGTATCAATCTTCTTACTGACACCCAAGAACGGGCAAATACCCAAGAACTGGCTCAATACGATATTATTGACAAATATCGCCGAGATAAATATAAGAAAGTATGCCATAGTTATTTCTTCATTAGTTTATGAACAATCGCCATCAGGTAAGCCAACACGATGAAGGCACCCGGAGCCAATACGAAGATAAGCATGCCGTAGGTCTCGGGGAATATATTCAGCCCGAAGATACAGCCCGTACCGAGCAGCTCACGAATAGAACCAATAACGGTCAGCGAGAGCGTAAAGCCAAGACCCATGCCCAGTCCGTCGAGTGCCGACAGACCGACACTGTTCTTTGCGGCAAATGCTTCGGCACGCCCCAGCACAATACAGTTCACAACGATTAGCGGAATAAACAGACCGAGCACATCGTAGATACCCGGCAGGTAGGCCTGCATAACGAGTTGAACAATCGTCACAAAGGCGGCAATCACCACAATGAAAGCAGGAATACGCACCTTATCGGGAATGAGGTTCTTGAGAAGCGAAATGGCTGCGTTGGAGCAGACCAACACAAACATGGTTGCCAAGCCCATAGACATACCGTTGATAGCCGAAGTGGTCGTTGCCAGCGTAGGGCACATACCGAGTACCAAACCAAAGGTAGGGTTCTCTTTCAAGATACCGTTGGTCAGAGTTTTGAGCGCATTATTCATTGTTTGCCTCCTTTTCTTCATTTGTAGTTGTTTCATCTGCGTCCACTACGGGTTGCAACTCGTCTTCGTTCAGCTCAGCTTGCTCGCTTGCGCCCGAAGCCGCATTCACATCCTGCTCATTGAGAGCAGCATACGCTGCATTGATCGTACGAAGGAATGCACGCGAGGAGATAGTGGCAGCCGTAATGGCATCCACATCGCCACCGTCTTTGCTGACCGTGAAGTCCCCCGTTGCCTGCTTGCCGATAATGCTTCCCTTACCGCTCTTGAACCAAGCGGGCATTTTAGCACCCAGACCCGGCGTTTCGTTTTGGGTCAGCACCTCGTAGCCGACAACCGTGTTCGCTGCATCAAAGCCCACCATCACTTCAATCAGTCCGTTGAAGCCGTTCTTGTCATTTGCCTTAACGGCAGCACCGACAAATTGGTTGTCTTTGTATGCCTTATAGATAATGATACCATCGTGTTCCTCGGGAGCGGCAATGCTGTCGTGCTCGGGCAGAACCGAACTGATGGCTTTGGTTTGTTTCTCCGCTGCTGCTTTGGCTATGGTGTCTTGCGTGAGCAAGTTAGCCCCTGCCAGTGCCGCTGCTGCCACAATCGTAATGCAGCCCAACGAGAGAAGCATATTGGTAAGTGTACTTTCTAATTTTTTCATACCTCTACCTCCTTATTTCTTCTTTTTCTCGCCGAAGCGTTTCGGGCGAATATGGTTCAACAACGGAACGCAGGCGTTCATAATCAGGATAGCGAAAGACATACCCTCCGGGTAGGCACCCCAAGTACGGATAACCATCACGATGAAGCCGATACCGATACCGAAGATAATCTTTCCGCAAGCCGTCATAGGCGAAGTGACATAGTCGGTTGCCATAAAGAAGGCACCCAACATAATACCACCCGTGCAGAGCGACAGGGCTACATACTGTCCGGTCGTCATGCCCTCAGGCAGTGCACCGCACCAGCCCGTAACGGCAGCAAACAGTGCCACCGTAGCAAGAATGCTGACAGGAATATGCCAAGTAATCACACGCGTGCAGATAAGGAATATACCACCGATGAGCAGGGCCAAAGCGCAGACCTCACCGAGCGAACCGCCCATGGCACCCACAAAAGCGTCCCACAGGCTCGGCAGGTTGCTTACCACAGAAGCGTCGCCGCCCTTGATACCTTGTTTCAACAGCGCCAACGGAGTGGCAGCCGTCTCTGCGTCCACATAACTGCCCGCAAAGCCCAACGGACGCGGCCAAGTCGTCATCTGTACGGGGAAGGCAATCAGCAGGAACACACGCCCTACCAGCGCAGGGTTAAAGGGGTTCTGCCCCAGTCCGCCGAAAGTCATTTTGCCTATTCCGATAGCCACCAAGGAGCCTATCAGGATAATCCACCAAGGCAGGTTGCTCGGCAGGTTGAATGCCAAGAGCAGACCCGTTAGGATGGCCGAGCAGTCGCATACGGTCGGTTTCTGTTTTAGGATAAACTTTGCTATCAACCATTCAAATGCCACGCAGGCAACCACGCTGATAGCCGCTGTTATCAATGCTCCCCAGCCAAACTCGATGACCGACACAATATAGGCGGGCATCAGCGCGGCAATCACAAGAAGCATATTTTTCCTGACACTGTCATTGCTGTGCGCATGAGGTGCCGGTGCTACTATAAGTTGTTTCATATCGTTTACTTATTATTTTGCGTTACTTCTTTTGAGCCGCTTGACGCGCACGAATAATGCCTCCGACCGTGCCTTTACCCATACGGATATAGTCGAGCAGCGGACGATTACTCGGGCAGGTGAACATACAGCAGCCGCAATCGATACAGTCCATCACATCGTGTTTCTCCATCTCGTCCCACATTTGGAACGAAGCCAGTTTCGAGAGTAAGTACGGCTCCAATCCCATCGGGCAGGCGTCCACGCACTTACCGCAGCGAATGCAGTTCTCCGCCTCCTTACGACGGCTCTCTGCTTCCGGCAAGAAGAGCATACCGCTCACACGCTTGTTGGCGGGCATATCGATGTTGTTCATCGCACGACCCATCATCGGACCGCCACCGATAATCTTGCCCGTGTCTTCGGGTACGCCCCCGGCAAGTGCCACTACATCGCTCAGCGGAGTACCGAAACGAACCGAGTAGTTACCCGGCTTTTGCAGGCTCTTGCCCGTTACGGTCATCACACGAGAGATAAGCGGTTTGTTCTTCTGCACCGCCTCATAGACGGCATAGATGGTAGCCACATTGTCCACTACGGCACCTACCTCGATAGGCAGCGCACCGCTCGGCACCTGACGGCGAATACAAGCGTCAATCAGCTGTTTCTCACCACCTTGCGGGTACTTGAGTTGCAGCGGTTTCACCTCAATGCCGAGTGCCTTACCGGCTAACTCTTTCATGCGAGCAATCGCATCGGGCTTGTTTTTCTCGATACCGATAATGGCACGATTAATACCCAAGGCCTTCATCAGTATTTGAATACCGATAATGATTTCCTCGCCGTGTTCCAGCATCAGCTCATGGTCGCAAGTCAGGTACGGCTCGCACTCTACGCCATTGACAATCAGCACTTCTGCTTTCTTGCCCGGAGGGGGAAGGAGTTTGACGTGTGTCGGGAAGCAAGCGCCACCGAGACCTACAATACCTGCCTCGGCAATCTTATCCACTATGGCTTTCGGCTCCAGCGTACAGTCGCGCTTAATGGTTGCCGTGCGGTCTATCGTTTCGAGCCACTCGTCGCCCTCTACATCCATAAAGATAGCGGGCATACGCATTCCCCATGCGTCAACGGTGCTGTCTATTTTTGTAATCGTTCCGCTGAAAGGCGCATGGATATTGGCGCTAACAAATCCGCCTGCCTTAGCCAGCAGTTCGCCTACTTTCACCTTCTGTCCCTTCTCTACCACCGGCTGCGCAGGCGCACCGATGTGTTGTACCAACGGAATGATGGCCTTTTGGGGCAGCGGACATTCAGTAATGGGCTGATGGGCAGAATATTGCTTATTGTCGTGTGGATGAACACCACCTATTCTAAATGTACTCATACTTGTGCCTCCTCTTTTTTAGGTTCTACCACAGTCTGTGCAGCCGTTGCAGCGGGCTCTGCTTTCGGAGCCGCTGGAGCCGTTTCCAACTTGGTTGCAGCGGGTGCTGCCGGAGCAGTTGTCTCTGCCTTAGGTTCAGCGGGTTTGCGTGGCGGGAAATTGATGGCATGGATAGCACCCGTCGGGCACTCTGCCTCGCACTTACGGCACAAACGGCACTTCGTGAAGTCGATATATGCCAAGTTGTTCTCCACCGTGATCGCCTCGAATGCACATACTTTCTGGCACTTACCGCAACCGATACATGCGTTCAAGCAAGCCTTGCGGGCAATAGCACCCTTGTCTTTGTTGACGCACTCCACTACCATACGGCGACCCTTCGGCCCCTTGTTGCGCAGTTCGATAATAGCACGCGGGCAAGCCTTAACGCACTTACCGCAACTCGTACATTTCTCCTCATCCACAATGGGAAGTCCCGTCTTGGGGTCCATACTCAGAGCGCCAAATTGGCAAGCAGCCACACAGTCGCCGCACCCCAAGCAGCCGAAGGCACATGCCGTTTCGCCCACATAGAGGTTGTGTTGAATACGACAACTCTTCACACCGTCGTAACTCGAGGTACGAGGGCGAGCCTCACAGGTTCCGTTGCAGCGAACAACGGCTACTTTCGGTTCCGCAGCCGTGGCTGCCATTCCGAGAATCTCGCCCACTTTCTGCATGGTGGGTGCGCCGCCAACAGGGCACAGAAGACCATCGAGCGAGTCTGCTTTCACACAGGCTTCCGCCAACGCACGACATCCTGCAAAACCGCAACCGCCACAGTTTGCACCGGGCAGCACTTCTTGCACTTGGTCAATGCGCGGGTCTTCTTCTACCTTGAATTTCTGAGCGACGAAATAGAGCAGCACAGCGGCTACGATTCCCGTCACGCCCAGAACGGCCAAAGAAATCCAAATTAAATTCATTTTGTTTGTATTTGAAAGAAGTTTTTTATTGCTTCACTATCGTTTTGCGTTCATAGACGCCCGATTTTTGCATTCGTGAGCCCAACCTTGGGAGGATATATACCGTCCGCACGAGTTCGAGCAACGCTATTCCTTTAGTTTCTGTGCCGTAAAAGAAAACTGCTTCTGCAGCCGTTTGCGGAATAAGGACAATATTATATAATATACCGCCACAGCCGCAAGCGACAATGTCCCCACCAGCACTTCATTATTCCACCAATGCCCGAGCAAGGCTATCACGATAAGCATTACCACAAAGGGCATGATGTATGCCAATAGCACCGCCTTCCATCCCAATCGCTCTTGGAGCAGCACCTCCACCCGATCGCCCACCTGCAGCGGCTCAAGCATTAGCGCATCCATACGTTTCTCTTGTTGCTCGGCCGATAAACAAGTTTTGCGGGCCACACACGCCGAACAGGCGCTCGATTGCACTATCTGCACCTGCGCCATATCCCCTTTCACCGAAAGGACGATTCCCTCGTGTCGTATTTGCTCTGCCATACCCTTGGGTAAAACCAATACTTTCAAAAAAGCTCGCAAAGTTACATGTTTTTTTCCAAACTGACAAATAGACTTTGCAATTTTGCAAAAAAGTTTTTTCAAAGCTCAGTCACAAAACAATATACTATAGTCCGAAAAAGGCCGTAGAAATCTGCATTCAACGGATTTATTTCGGCTTTTTTTGTACTTTTCAAGAAAATTCAGTACCTTTGCGCACTCATTTCCGATTTTTTATATGCCTAAACGTACCACTCATACGACTCGCACCACTACGCCTCACCCAGAGGTTTCTTCTATCAAAGTAGAAAAAGCGCCTTTCGGTACTCGCTTAAAAGCCTTTTTTACCGATGAGCGCACCCATTATACGTGTAGTATTCTTTTGGTAGCTATAGCGCTGTTCATTGCCATAGCCTACTTCAGCTATTATTTCACCGGCACAGCCGACCAATCCCTGCTTGCGATGTCCCATTCCGAGCGCCAAGAGCATCGTCTTGAGGTGCAGAATCCCTTGGGAATGCCGGGAGCGGTCATTGCGGATTTTCTGATCGATGGCTCGTTTGGTTGCGTTGCCATTCTTTGGTCAGCCTTGCTGATTTGTTATGCCATTGCAATTTGGCCGAGCGACAGACATCCCGTCTCTGCCCTTCGCATTAGTTTCTATACGCTATTCTGGCTGCTGTGGGCACCGCTTTTTCTCGGTTTTGTCCAGCTCCTTTGCGAAGCGGGTTCTTTCCGTTGGGGCGGCCGATATGGAGAATGGCTCGCAGTACTGCTCAATTCCTACATACGCCCTCTCGGCGTCATTATTCTGCTATCCGTAGTCCTCATTATTTATTTAATTATTACGGTGCACGATTTTATTCCTCGTGTGCAGAACGGGTACGGCAAGTTGATCGTTCTCAGCCATCGCATTTCGAAATCCAATTCGCAAGCCGATAGCGTGGAATCCGATTCGCTCGACCCTTCGGATGATCCGAGCGACCCTGACGAGACCCCCGACGGGCCTTCAGTTTCGGTCGTTCCCGACGATACGCCTGCCGAAGAAAATCCCGACACCGAGGATAATCCCTTCACGCTCGATCTCACCCCCGCCACTTCCGACGGACAGGATTCCAAGAACGATACAGACAATACAAACTCGGACGACTTCTTCCGTATCGAAAATCCGAGCGAAGATAACACCGATTCCGAGCCTCAGACTGGTACCGACACCTCTGACAATACAACCGATACGGATTCAACCGGCACAAACGATTCAACCGACACAAACAATTCTACAAGCGCAAACGATTCCACCGACACCAATCCACCCGCCGGTGAATCGGGCAATTATTCTTCCGTTCCCGAACCACTCCCGAACCAAGACCCTAAAAACGATGGCGAAAGCCTCGATTTTCATGTAACAAAGCCCCAAGGTGTCGAGATGGTGGAGGACGACCCCGAACGTATTCTGCGAGAGCTCGGTCCGTACGACCCGCGCAAGGACTTGGAGTACTACAAGTTCCCCTCTCTCGATCTGCTCAAGGTCTACGACAACGAGACCTCTCCTATTATCAACCACGAGGAGCAGCAGGCCAATGCGCTCCGTATCAAGACCACGCTCAGCACGTACGGTATCGAGATAGAGTCTATCAAGGCCACCGTGGGTCCCACCGTCACGCTCTACGAAATCGTTCCTAAGGCGGGAATCCGCATTGCCAAGATTCAGAATCTCGAAAACGACATCATGATGTCTTTGGCTGCCAAAGGCATTCGTATCATAGCCCCCATGCCGGGAAAGGGCACTATCGGTATTGAGGTCCCGAACGAGAACGCTCAAATCGTCTCTATGCACTCCGTCATTGCCTCCAAGCGTTTCCAAGAGGAAAAGAAAATGCACTTGCCCGTGGCGATAGGGCGTACTATCACCAACGAGGTCTTTATGTTCGACCTCGCCAAGGCGCCGCACTTGCTCGTCGCAGGTGCTACGGGGCAAGGTAAGTCCGTGGCAATCAACGCCATAATCACTTCGTTGCTCTACAAGAAGCACCCCGCCGAGTTGAAGTTTGTCATGGTGGACCCCAAGATGGTGGAATTCGCGCCCTATAAGCCTCTTATGCGCCATTATCTCGCCGCCATGCCCGATACCGACGAGAACGATATCGTTATCACCGATTGCGACAAAGTGATCAATACGCTCAACTCCCTTGTCATCGAGATGGAGAACCGCTACAAGCTGCTTTTGGATGCGGGCGTGCGCAATTTGGAAGACTACAACGACAAGTTTGTCAGTCGTCGCCTCAACCCCAATAAGCTTGTTGGCGACTCGTTGCATCACCGCTATTTGCCGTATATTGTAATCATTATCGACGAGTACGGCGATTTTATCATGCAGGCAGGCAAGCAGGTCGAAACGCCTATCGCTCGTATCACGCAGAAAGCCCGTGCTGCGGGTATGCACATGATTCTCGCCACGCAGCGTCCGTCCGTCAATATCGTTACAGGTGTCATCAAGGCGAATATCCCGACTAGCATTGCGTTGCGTACCAAATCGGTTATTGATTCCCGTACCATTTTGGAAACCAAGGGAGCCGAGCAGCTAATCGGTCGAGGCGATATGCTCTATCGGGGCAACGATAACATCACCCGTATCCAATGCGCCTTTGTCGATACCCCCGAGGTGGATAAGATTGTCGACCATATCAGCCATCAGCAGCGCTATACCGAGCCGTATCAGTTGCCGGAATATATTCCGGAAGGACAAGAGGGCGAAGCATTGGCTCCGGGCAGTGTGGATATGAAACGGCTCGACCCGATGTTCGCCGTTGTGGCACGCTATGTTGTCACCAAGCAGGAGGGCTCTACTTCCCGCCTGCAACGAGCTTTCGAGATAGGCTACAACCGTGCGGGCAAACTCTCCGACCAACTCGAGGCGGCAGGTATTGTCGGCCCGAATAAGGGGCCAAAGGGACGTGATGTGCTCATCACCGATTTGGAAGCATTGGAACAATTATTGCACGAATTAGGACAAGCATAAGTCATGAATAGCCTTCGTTATATAATAGGTGCAATCTTTCTCTCTCTCTTGCCGGTCTGCGGCAGAGCAGGTGAAGCACTCGATTCCTTTTTCTCCGCTGTTGAGCAGCAAACACTCCATTCGGATTTTACGGTTACCGTCACCGAGGAGGTTGCCCAACCGATGAACTATCCGGGCACCATTACGATGCATGGGCGTCTTTTCCGGCTGTCTATGTTCTCTACCGAAGCCGTTTACGATGGCAAGACGCTCTACCTCTACGATGAGTCCACCGACGAACTGACGCTATCCTACCCCACTGAGGATGAATTGTTAGAAGCCAATCCATTTCTCTTTGCCCAAGCTTTAGTCAAAGTATGCACAGTCACTGAGCACTCGAGCAAGGATGGCGAGCAAGTCATTGTCACGCTCACGCCTAAGGACCAAAGCCTCGGCATTCAACGCTTCACGCTCCGCCTCAAAAAAAACGGTACCACATCCCCGCAACAAAAAACGCAATATATACCCATCTCGGTCGAGGTCAAAGAGGGCAAGCGCACCACGCTTCTCACCCTCCGTTCCCCTACCTACGCCGAACCAACTCCCGCATTTACCCTATCCTACCCCAATGCTTATCTCAACGATTTGCGGTAAGAGCAGCAACCACGCGCCTATCCATCCTTTGGGAGCCCTAGTTCCACCCAATACGGCGTCATTACCCGAATAGCATAAACACAAACGACTTTTAACACTCTATCCAATAATGAATTGTTTAATTATCGGTTCCGGCCCGGCCGGTTATACAGCGGCCATCTATGCGGCCCGCGCCAATCTCAGTCCCGTTGTTATCGAGGGACCTCAAGTAGGCGGACAGCTTATGATAACCACCAAGATTGAAAACTTTCCGGGCTATCCCGATGGCGTAGAGCCCTACCAAATGATGGACGACCTGCGCCGCCAAGCCGAACGTTTCGGCACCCGTTTTCTTTCCGGTTCGGTTACAAACGTCGACCTTACCGCCACTCCGAAACGAATCACCCTCGACGATTCCCAAGAGTTAGAGGCCGACACCGTTATCATCGCCACAGGAGCTAAAGCCAAGTTTTTAGGTATTCAGTCCGAGTCCGACTACAAGGGGCGCGGAGTCTCCGCTTGTGCCACGTGTGATGGTTTCTTTTTCCGCAACAAAGTGGTTGCCGTAGTCGGCGGAGGCGATACGGCGTGCGAGGAAGCCACCTATTTGGCAGGGCTGTGCAAGAAAGTATATATGATCGTGCGCAAGCCCTATCTTCGTGCCTCGGAGATTATGCAGCGCCGTGTGTTCGACAATCCAAAAATCGAAGTCCTCTTTGAGCATAATACGCTCCGCCTCACGGGCGAGCCTAAGGTGCAAGGAGCCGACCTTATCTACCGCAAGGGCGAACCGGATGAACAGCTGCGCCATATTGATATTGATGGTTTCTTTCTTGCCATCGGGCATAAGCCCAACACCGACCTTTTTGCCGGACAATTAGACCTCGATGAGGAAGGATACATCCGTGTGGATGGCGATTCCCCTCGCACGAACATAGCCGGAGTCTTTGCGGCAGGCGATTGTGCCGACCCGCACTACCGTCAAGCCGTTGTGGCAGCCGCATCGGGCTGTAAGGCAGCCATCGAAGCCGATAAGTATCTCAAATCTCGCTAATCATCTATGGACAAGCGCAGGCCATGGGCGTGGGTGCCTACTCTATACTTTGCCGAAGGAATCCCTTACTTTCTCGTCACGGGCACCAGTATTGTGCTTTTCAACCAACTGGGCATGCCCAACGGCAAGATGGCGCTATTCACGAGTCTCATCTCTTTTCCGTGGGTCATCAAGCCGCTGTGGAGTCCGTTTGTGGATGTTGTCAAGACCAAGCGCTGGTGGGTACTCCTTATGCAAAGCCTTATGGTGCTGTCCGTGTTGCTCATTGCATGGTTAGCGCCGAAAGGCTATTTCACTTGGGCACTGATTCTCTTTACCATTACGGCCTTCGCCTCCGCCACGCACGATATTGCAGCCGACGGCTACTATATGTTGGCACTCAGCGAGAAGGAGCAAGCCGCCTTTGTGGGCATACGCTCCACCTTTTACCGCATTGCGGGTGTGTTCTGCCAATCGCTACTGCTGCTCGCTGTCGGTAAGTTGCAACAATATACCACCCTCCACACGGCATGGATGTATGTGCTGCTCGGCTGCGGGGCGCTGATTGCCCTTATTGCGCTGTGGCATAGTTTGTTCTTGCCCATTGTAGAAACCCAAGAAAAGCCGAACGAAAATGGGATAACCAATATACTGCACGAGGCAGGCACAACTTTTGTGGAGTTCTTTCGCAAGCCGGGTATCGGATTAGCGCTCTGTTTTATGTTGCTCTATCGCCTGCCCGAGGCACTACTGCTAAAGTTGAACAACCCGTTCTTCTTGGACGCAACCGAGAAAGGCGGATTGGGATTGGATGTGGATATGGTGGGATATATTTATTTCATCGGGTTGGTGCTGATGCTCATAGGTGGCATATTGGGGGGATTGTTGGCAAGCCGCTACGGAATCAAGCGCGTACTGATGCCAATGGCTTTGTGCCTGACGCTGCCGTGCTTAGTCTATGTCTATCTATCTATGTATCAGCCTACTTCGTTTTGGATCATCTCCGTCTGCATCGGCATAGAGCAATTGGGCTACGGCTTGGGCTACACGGCGTGTATGCTCTATATGATGCACTTCGCCGAGGGGGCACACCGCACGGCGCACTTCTCGTTCTGCACGGCATTTATGTTCCTCGGGCTGCTCCTGCCGGGTATGGTGGCGGGCTATATCGAAGAGGCACTCGGCTATGTCGGGTTCTTCTGGGTGGTGATGACGTGCTGTATTCCCAGCCTTGCCGTAACGCAAGCGGTGAAGAACAAATTATGAATTAAGAATTAATCATAAAGTACTATGAATATCAAACGAATTATTCCGGACACTATCACCAGTTGCAACCTCATCTGCGGGTGCATTGCAGTGTTCTTAGCTACGCAAAATGCCTTTCTCTATGCATTCCTATTTATTCTTTTAGGCGCATTCTTCGACTTTTTTGATGGAATGTCAGCTCGCCTGCTCAAGGTGCCGAGTGCTATCGGCGTACAATTGGACTCCTTAGCGGATGACATCACTTTCGGTCTTGCCCCCGCTATGATGCTCTGCTGCTACCTTCGCCCGCTCATCGGCTGGTGGAGTATGCTCGCTTTCCTTATGGCAGCTGCTTCGGCACTGCGGCTGGCGAAATTCAACGTCGACGAGCGTCAAAAGACCTCTTTCATTGGGCTCTCCACCCCGCCTAACGCCATTTTCTGGGCGTCTGTTACCTGCATGCCGTACGCAATGCTATCCGCAGACTGGATGGCATGGGTGCTGCTCGTGTTGAGCCTCATAAGTTGCGTTCTGCTGAATGCGGAGATTCCTTTCTTCTCGTTTAAGTTCCACGGCTTTGGCTGGGCGGAACATAAGACGCAATATCTATTCCTTGTCGGTATGGTTATCTTGCTGATTTTCTGTATCGTAAAGGCGGTCCTCTTCCACCATATCGAACTCGTTGTCTTTGCCGGCGCAGCGTGCGTGCTATGGTATGTAGCGCTCAACTTGCTGCTCTGGATTGCACAGCCCAAGAACAAATAATCCTCCCTACTTTTCGACAATCTACTACCGGAATGAAGACACGCTTCACTCTCTTTCTGCTCGTATGTACTACGCTTCTATGGGCAGAGCCTATCCCGCAAGGCTACTACAACCACGCACAAGGACTCAAAGACTCGCTCCTCAAAGCCGCACTACACGACAGTATCTGTATGGGTTGGCGTGTGCATTACGGCACGCAGGGCTACACCTACCCCGATAGTATCTACTACACAGGCACTTGGAACTACTTGCCGCAGACCGACCAACGCCCCGACGGCACTATTTGGGATATGTATTCCAATACACAGCGTTATTTCCCCGCCAATGGCGGCTCGGGTTGTGGTGTGGAGATTGAGCATTGCCTGCCCAAATCGTGGTGGGGGTGGACAACGAATAGCAGCGAGAAGACCGACTCTATCGGCTATCGTGCCTACCGTGATTTGTACCACTTGACGCCCGCCGACGGCTCTGCGAACGGCAACAAGAGCAACTTCCCTCCCGGGCATGTGCAGAAGGGCGACAAGTTCGACAACGGTTCGTTCCGCATGGACGCAGCCAAGAGTTCGCAGTACGGCTACATCTGTTTCGAGCCGGCGGAGGAGTACCGCGGCGACTTTGCCCGTGCCTATTTCTACATCGCCACCGCCTATCAGAACCTGCACTGGGACGCCTCCAAGTGCGGCAGTTATATCGACTCCACTTCCTATTTGCTTTTCCGCCCGCAGGTACTGCAAGTGCTGCTCGATTGGCACCGTGCAGACCCCGTCAGCCGTAAGGAAATAGAGCGTGCCGATGCGGTCAGCACCATTCAGCACAACCGCAATCCCTTTATCGACCACCCCGATTTGGTGGACTATATCTGGGGGAACAAGCAGGGACAAGCAGTCGATTTCAGTACCTTAACCTGCACAGCGTCAGCCGATTATGTTCCTACGCCCAATACGAAGAACCTCCGTGCCTACGAGGCAACAGACACCACCCACATGGGTTTCACGGCACAGTGGCAGAACTTGCAGACCGACTACACGCTCGATGTCTATACCTACTCTACCACGGGTAAGAACGACACGCTTGTCAGTATGCCCGCCATCACAGAGAAACTGCTAAACGCCACTCCCTATATGGGCTACACCGGTCGTATCAACAATACCGGTTCCGGCACCAACGCCATTACCATGGGTGTCAGCGACACCGATGGTGCAGTCGTGCTGCACGGATTGGGGCTTACCCGAGAGGCAACGCTGTCGTTCCGTGCAAGTATGTATAAGACTGCCACCACCGGTGAACTGCAGATTTTTTTCGGCGAGAACACCACAGCAGACACCGTCATCACGCTCCCCACGAGCCGAGATGAGGTGCGCTATTCGCTCATTTTGCCCGCAGGCACCGACTCTGTCACCATTCTTTCTGTGGGCGGCAGCACCAAGAAACGGGCATGCATGCAGGAACTCTATTTGGTGCAAGGCGACTTGAGCGTGCAGCAAAACTCCGTCAAAGGCTACCCCAAGGCGATACCCTCTTGCGGGGCAACGACCAACTTCTGCACCGAGCAGGTTACCCTCCCCGCTGACCACTCCTACGAGCAGTTGTACTATCGCCTAACCACTTCGAGCGGTACACGATCGAATGAAGTGTGCGTGCTGATTCCGAAGGCCCCGACTGCTCTGCCCGATGATGCAACGCTGGAGTCTTCGGCAGCCGAAGCCAAGAAGATTCTCCGCAATGGTCAAATTCTCATTCTCCGTTCCGGACAACTCTACGACCTATTCGGCCACCGGCGCTAATTCGGCTCCATTCCTTTCGGCACAAAAAAATCATAGTACAATTAATAGACCCCCTAGCACAACCCATAGAACACACAGTATAATTCATAGAACACGCAGCACAATTAATAGAACGCACCATATAATTAATAAAATACATAATATATTTCGATGAGACTGTTTTACAATGCATTTTGTAAACAGTCTCATTTGTTTAGCTATCCACATTGTTTCTTTCCACGCTATCGATTCTCACAATCAGTTTCTTTCCACGCTATCAATTCTCACACTCAGTTTGTTCCCACACACTACAACTTTAGCACTCTGTTTATTTTCCCCCACACAAAAAAGTTCCTTACCATTCCCCGAACCACTCCCGAAGGTAGACAAAACAACGCCCAAATTTTCCACTTATTATGTCAATAAATCCACTTATAAGCAACCTTAAATTTGTAATTTTGCACTCGTAAAATTATGTACTATTCAACCATGAAAAACAATGCCAAAATAGCATTCTGCGTTGGAATGTTGTTAAGTTTATTTACGCCTGCCGTTAAGGCAGACTCCACCTCAGGTCAATCCACAGAGGGGCGTGATTTCTGGGTTACCTTTCTCCAAGCCGACCAAGCATCATCAAAAAAAGGAGAATATGATGGGGCATATCATACGCTTATACTCTCATTGTCTGTCACTTCACGAACCGACTGCGAAGTAACCATAGAAAACCCATATACGGCATACTCCGAAAAAATTCAAGTAGCTGCAAATGAACTAAAAATTGTACAAATTTACAAAGGGGACCCTCGTATCAATCAAGCACGCACTGCAATGGATGCAGCAGGCAATATTTGCTATGCCGTCAATTCCGAAATAGCTGACACATGTGCTCTACACGTAACGTCCACGGCTGATATCTCGCTTTTTGCCACTAACTACAAAGAGGCGACTTTCGATGCCACCAACGTGCTTCCCACAGCATCGCTTTTAGATAGCTATCTTGTCCAGACCTACACCCCATCTGATCATAAACCGGACAAAGAAACTACTCCTGCGCAAGGCTCGCATTTTGCAATTATCGCTACAGAAGATAACACTATCGTAGACTATTGCCCCACCGAAGCCACCGAAGCCTACACGGACTACCTTCAGCAATACAACGTATGGGGCGAAGGTGTCTATACCCAGTTCCCCGAATACACTCGCTTTAAGGGCTACGCCATAGGCGATACGCTCAGTAGTGAACCACTCAAGAAGGGACAAGTATTTTATGTCTGGACAGGCCAAAAAGATGGAGAAGCCGGCGACTTAAGCGGCACATATGTAAAAGCCCGCAACGGCAAAAAAATCGCTGTATTCCAAGGCTGCCCCCACACCAATATCCCATACAAGGTTGAGCAACGTGACCATATATTCTCGCAAGCTATGCCTACCCAATACTGGGGCAACACATTTGTCCTGACTGCTTCTGCCACCCGCAAGCGAGACATCATTCGTATTATGGCACAGAACGATATGACGGAGGTGCGTATCAACGGAGTGCTAAAACACACGATTGATTTCTCTACAGATAAAAAGCAATATTGGGAGTTTGAGATCGGAAAAGAGTATGGTTCCCTTCCCACTCCCGAAGTATTAGACTCCAGCTGCTTGTTAGAGACTTCATGTCCATGCGCCGTACACCTATTCATGGTTTCGCAACAATACGATGGTGACAAAAATAACAATGGAGACCCCGCAATGCTTTGGATTAACCCTATCGAGCAGCAAATCGATCAAGTTACTTTTGCCACCTACGCAAGTTCAAATGGAACCACCTACCACTATACTAATATCGTTACCGACAAGCCTGAGCTGATGACCCTCGATGGCACCAACATCAGCACCGATTTCCATCCCGTCAAAGGTTCTACCCAATACTATTTTGCACGAAAGAGTCTCGGCAATGCTGCAGCCAACCATACACTTAAGAGCAATGGTAGTAAATTTATTGCCCATGTCTATGGGTTTACAAAGAACGAGAGCTATGGCTATTCTGCCGGTGGAGCAACCAAGCCGCTAAGTCAAACCATTACCATCAATGGGCAAACCTTCTCCCCTGATAGTCACAACTTGCTCTGTGGCTCCGATACCATTCCGTTCGGTTGTCATCTCAATTATGAGTTCGAAAAGATTGTTTGGAACTTCGGCGATGGCTCATCCGTTGTCAGCATCGGTCCTGACAGTGTAGCTGATGAGAAGCATTACTATCGCGAGGCAGGTGTCTACGAGGCGTATGCGCTTATCTACCGGAAATCATCGAACCTCTGTGTGGGGCAAAGTGCTATGGATAGTATACCATTCACGGTCAATATCGGTCGTTTTACATTCTCTGTTGACCATGTGGACATCCCCTGCAAAGCCGAAGGACAACCCTTCGAGGGCAAAGTCTACTACACCAATCAATCGGGAGTTGATATGCACGGCAGCAATGCCACCATCGGTTTCAATGATGCATCCAAGGAAGCAGGTTTCAAAGATAGCGAACTGATTATAGACGAGGCCAATAGTCTATTCAAGATTACCATCCCTGATGAGGCGGCCAATGGTGTTGAGTATGGTATTCGAATCCAGATTACATCCGACTGCGGCAACACCGACACCACTCTACTTTTTATGCTCAATTTCGATAAGGATGTCCTCACCCAGCGCTATGGCAATGTGTTAGGTCTTCGCAAGGAGAGTTTCGAAGGCAAAGAGCTGTCCGATTTTCAGTGGTACAACGCCGCAGATAGCACTGCGGTTCAAGGACAAGTCAGCTCCGTACTACATCTGTACGATGTCGAGAACACATCCGATGCCTACTATCTCTGTTTCTATATCAACAAGGGAAAATCCGACGAGGTACAGACTTGCGCCTGCGCCAAATCGTTCGACCCAGAGAACAAAGGTCAAGATCAATTCGATGCCGACTCTTCCATTACTATATCATCCCGCACGGCACAGGCCGGGGAGCATATCTTCGTCAATGCCAAAGGAGTAGCTCACGCACAGTGGATCAACATCAATGGTAATATAGTAAGCGAAGAGGATATCCCCGATGGCGGACGCACCATAGTGGTTCCGAGCGAATCGGGATTCTATATCCTTCGTGTCACCACCGAAAAGAATGAAGGCAATTTCAAGTCCTTCAAAAAAGAACGTAATTTCAAATTTATCGTTAAGTAAGGACTGCTATGAAAAACATTTTTCGCAAAATAGTTGTATTTATCCTTCTGCTCGGATTCGCCACACCGACCACAGTTGCTATTGCCGCACCTGCTCCCGTAGCACAAGCTGCAGCACAAGATAAGAAGAAGGCAGCAGCACAGAAGGCTGCCGAAAAAAAGAAAAAAGAACAAGTCAAAGCTAAAGCCGCCAAACAAAAGGAACAGGCTAAGAAACAAGCCGAAGCCAACAAGCGTAAGGCTGCCGCAGCCAAGGCGAACGAGAAGAAAAGAGCCGTTGCACAGAAGGAGGCTGAGCGTCAAAACCAAGAGCGTACTAAGGCGGCTGCCGAGCGCGAAAAAGAAACCGCTCGCAAACAAGCGGCACAGGAGAAAGCAGCACAGGAAAAAGCCGAACAAGAGCAAAAGCAAAAAGAAGCCTACTTCAAGCAGCAAGCCGAATTAGCCAATCCCAAGACCGAAGTAATTAGTCTTATAAACCTTAGCGGCAAGGTGGGCTATGCAGCTATGATGGATAAGATGACGACCAACTACTCGAATGTTCGCCGTCCATGGCAGTTGGATAGCAACTATCCCTATCAGTCTCTCACAGGTGGTCCGGGCGCAGGTCTTTCCACAACCTACGAGCTGCAATACGGAGCTTTTCGTTTTGAGACCGGGCTCGACTTCACGTGGTTAAATTCGCGTTCCGATTATGGTTTCACGCTTACTCGTGGCAATACCTACTCTGATGACTACACCACCTCTCGTCAAACCTATCTCTACACCACCGATGACCTTCGTGAGGTACGCAATGTAGGATATCTCGGGCTTCCCATTATGTTTGGCGCACAGTTTAGCCGCTACTATTTTATGGTAGGCGCCAAAGTAGGCTATGGTCTTTTCGGCACTTACACGCAAAAGGGGCGTTACGACATTACCGTCAATGACGAGGACCTGCTCGAACCATATGGGCTTGGTATCTACGATATCCCTTCAGCAAGTAAACATAAGTTACAAATGAAGCAGCAGAGCGTCAGCATCTGCGCCGAAGTAGGACTCGATTTAGACGAATGGCTACAAGCACAGCCCGCAAAAAAGAAAAAGCGCGTCAAAGCGGGCGAGCGTCTGCCTTTCGGTAAAGAATATATTCATTATAAGGTCAGTGCCTTTGCCGAATACGGCGTGCTTAACACCAACTCACCGAGTGGTAAGTTGCCTTTAGCGTTCGAACAGGGCAAAGCCACTGCCACCGATGCCAATAGTATGCTCTCATTGAGTGGCACCAAGCTCAACAATCTTTTTGTCGGACTCAAGTTTACCGTACAGTTCGAGATTCCGGGCAAGACTCCGCGTCCGCTTCCTGCACCTGCTTCGTATGCCGAAATCAGCCTGTTGGATGCAGCAAACGAGCAACCTATTGCCACTTCTACCATAGAAATCATCAATCAGAAGAACGGCAAGACGGCTCTTAAGGAGAAATCAGCAGCCAAAGGGGCATTGCGTCAGCGTGTCAATGTGGGCGACTATACCATCACAGCCAAGGCACAAGACTACTATACCGAAGACATCGCTTTTTCTGTCATTGAGCCGGGTTCAACGGTTCCTGTCAGCATTCGTCTTCGCCACAAGCCCGTGTTCCGTGTGCATGTCATCAATGCCGAAAGTGGTGAAGCGATTCCGGCAGCCGTGCAGATATATGAGCGCAGTACTTCCGAAGCAGGCTACACGCTTACCACCGATTCCGCATCCGGAGCTGCTCGCACTATGCTCGACGAAAACAAACAATATACCCTCCATATCGAGCAAATTGGTTACGAGCCTTATGATGCCACCATTGCTAATATCGGCGATAGCATGCATATTGCATTGACACCGGTCAATAAAGGTGAAGTCTTTGTTATGAAGAATATGTTCTTTGCCACCAACAAGACACGTATTCTGTCTTCTTCGGAAGAGTCGCTCGAGGCGCTTTATATGTTCTTGGAGCGCAATCCGGAAGTACGTATTCGCATCATGGGTCACACCGACAATGTAGGCAAGGAGGCTGCCAACCAACGCTTGTCCGAAGGGCGTGCCGAAGCCATCAGCCGCGACCTCATCAAGCGGGGCATTGCGCCTGAGCGTATCGAGACTATCGGCTATGGCGAGAGCAAGCCTATCGATACCAACGATACCGAAGAGGGACGTCAGAACAACCGCCGTGTTGAAATTGAGATACTATAATAACCACCCTATCCTTTCTGCACACCAAGTTGTGCAGAAAGGATAGCCACATAATAGAACATACCATTATGAACGTACGCAGGATATTTTTAGCAGGAGTGCTGTTTGCATCGTGCTTATTCAGCCAGTCGCTATTTGCCCAAGCCAGCACCGAAGGCAAAGAGTTTTGGGTAGCACTCACCATCGGACGAGGTCCAGAGGATGCGCCAAAAGGGTTTGAACCTTTTATATGTGTGTCTTCCAAAACGCATAAAGGAACTGTCACCGTCACTAATCCTGCAACCAATTGGAGCAAGGTCTATTCCATCCCAACAGGAACAGGCTGGTTAAAAATTACAGGTACTCAGTTAGGAACAGGCCCCAATGAAATTCCTTTTGCACAAATATACCCATTTCCCTCCTCAACTACAGGTCAGCAACAAGCTTCAGGGCATACCTATGATGTCGGACTAAAAGTTACATGCGATGAGGAAGTGTCGGTATATGCCGCCTTGCGCTATACCAATGCGTTCGATGCTAGCAATATCTTACCAATTACGGCCCTTCAATCAGAATACATCATACAAGATTACCCACCATACGCCAATGGGTCGCCAAGCACTTCTTTTACCAACTTTTGTATCTTAGCAACCGAAGACAATACAGAAGTAGAAATTACTCCGAGTGCAAATACGTTCGACAAGAAACAGGCGGGCCAAACCTATACCATCCCCTTAAAAGCAGGCAATGTATATTATGTAGTCAGCGAACAAGCAGATGAAACTACCGCTAAACAAAAATGCCTATCCGGCACGTATGTAAAAGCCAAAAACAACAAAAAGATAGCTGTTTTCAATGGTAACATTTGTACGCGTACCCCCAACGCGACTGCTGCACGTGATATTCACTACGAACAAGCTATGCCAACCGACTATTGGGGAACAGAATTTGTCATTACGCGCTCCAAAGAGAAAGACGCAAATCGTTTCCGTATCACTGCATTAGAAGACGGCACTCAAATTAGCATCGACGGAATCTATCTCACCACTATCAACGCTCGGGAGACCTACGAAATCGAGTTGGCAGTAGCAGATGATATGAAAAATGATGAGTTAGCAGCAAAAAATAGATTTATCAAAGACGCAGCACTCATCACTACATCATGCCCTTGCGCTATATACAATTATGACACAGGGAATGGTTATACCAGTAAGGGGCGTTCCGAATTCTATAGTGGATATGGCGATCCTTCTATGACATGGGTCAGCCCTGTGCAACAAAAAATCAACGATATAACGTTTGGTGTAATGAACACCGACAAAACCACTCGTCACTTTGTGAACATCGTAGCACAATCATCCGATGTAAATGGTATCGAACTGAAAGAAATACGACAAGGACAATATAGTCAGAACCTTCTAAGCAGTAGCGATTTTGTGGTTCTTCAAGGTACAAAGTACTCATATGCTCGAAAGGCATTATCTGTTAATGCTAATAGCACCTATAATCTTTCGAGCAAAAAAGGCGGATTTATCGCCACTATCTACGGAAATGGGGATGATGAATCCTACGCCTATTCGGCGGGGTCAGCAGCCGTAAAACGAGGAGTTAGCATTGATGGTACCACGCATACAGAGGGCACCATCAGTGACCAAGTCTATTGTGTCCAAACTCCCATCGAATTCGATGCACAAGTGGGTACAGATATCATCGACAAAGTGGATTGGGACTTTGGTGATGGCGTTACCATAACCAACGGCCCTACAAAGACCACCCACACATACGATTCTCCGGGTTGGTACGATATCACCGCAAATGTCTATGCGCACAAGGAGTGTCCTTACACTACCTACCCCGCCGAGGCAGTTTCGTTCTCGTTCCGTGTTCGCCGCCCCGACACCACCCGAGTCGTGGTTCGAGGCGACTGTAAGCCATGGGACTACACGGGCAAACTCCAAGAGATAGACTCTGTGCAACCAGACGATTGCGCTACCGACACTTTTGAGATTCGAACCATTGTCTATGGCAAGGATACTCGCGACACCACCGACCACGGTGATAGGGTAGTGCACGATAGCATTCGTATCGAGGAGACCGGCAAATGGCTTACCTACGACTTTGCACCGGGTGGCAAGGGGTTGTATGAAGATAGCATTGTATCCGAGAACAAAGAAGGTTGTCGCCATACTCATGTCTATCGCTACAATCTTACGATTCTAACCTGCCTCAATATGCAAGTATCCGATGCCTCCGAAGCTATCTGCGCCGACCCTCAAGCTGATGATACCGAGATGTATACCATTCCATTTACCTACCACAAAGGACAAATTGCGCATGCGGCTTTGCTTCTCAACGGCAAACGCATCAATGCAGAGGCCGATTTGTCTGCGCAGACGCTGTCCGTTCCGCTCAACGAGATAGAACCGGGTATTTGGAATGCCACTATTGAGGTGTGGGACTCTATCTGCAGCGATACGCTGTCGTTCCCCTATCGTTTTGTTGCCAACTATCCGGAGTACATATTCCGACAGAAGTTTGACAATGTCTTGGCTGTCTACACCACCGCATTCAATGGAGGTTATACCTTCACCGGCTATCAGTGGTACAAGGATGGCGAACCTATCGATGGCGCCACATCCTCTATCTATCACACCACCGACCCGCTGCCGGCAGGCGCCAGCTACTATGTGTTGCTCACTCGTGAAGACGGATTAGTACTACCCTCGTGCGAGCAAACAATAGAAGGCAACAGTGCAAATGCCCAATCGGCACCCAAAGCAGAGAAAGTCATTTCTAACAAACACCTATATATCAAGCTGAACGGCACATTATTTGACGTGTATGGCAATCGAGTCGAATAATGCGCAAATGTGCATTATCGTTAACTTTTTGATACCCTAAATACTCTCTCCAATGAAATTTATCCGCAAGAATGGCGTATTCTTGACATTATGCCTATTGCTCATTATTGCACTGAGTGTGGCGCTATATTCAATTTCCAAGCCGGAATTACATCTACTCTTGTGCAACCGCCACACCGCATGGCGTGATATATTCTACCGATATTACACCCAAGTGGGCGAATGGTTTCCGTATGTTGTGTGCGTTGCCTTGCTTTTCTATAAGGCCGGTTGGGCTGTTTTCACAGCGGCAGGTACATTGCTGTCGGGATTAGCGACCCAGATTCTCAAACGCATTGTAGATGCCCCTCGCCCGGTTACCTATTTTGCAGACAACTATCCGGATGTCGTTTTGCCATTGGTAGAAGGCGTTCGAGTGGCCCACCACCACTCATTCCCATCGGGGCATACTACAACATTTTTTGCCCTTTTCTTTGCGCTCTGCATCATTGGCACAAACTACATTTCCAATCAAAGCCAACACATAGACGATAAAGGGCCCAAAATCTCCAATAAGACACGCATCATTCAGAGTATGTTATGGCAAATCCTCTGCTTTGTGTTTGCTACCTTGGGTGCCTATTCACGCATCTATCTATCGCAGCATTTCGCTGCTGATATCTTAGCCGGTATGTGTGTCGGCATTCTTATCACGGCTATTCTCTTTGCGTGCCTCCACCGCTGCACATCACAGAAATGGTGGAATTGGCATTTGTTATCTAAAAAAGCGGTACATTAGTCAATTGACGGCAGAGTCAGGCTCTCAGAGCCGATAAATAGCTCGATACAACCGATTCAACAGGTTCATCATAGAAAAACGATAATTGAATTCCCCCTAATAATTCATTTTGCAGTCTGAAAAAGACAATTAGCCCAAAAAGAAGCTGCCGAACAACGAAAAGTCGTTCGGCAGCTAATTCATTCTTAATTCATCATTAGGACCTACATTCCGGGAGGGGGCCCCGGCGGAGGGCCGGATGGCGGACCTTGCTTGCCACTGCCCTTGTCGTTCTCTATCATCTCTTGAATATGACCGCCCATACCGGAGGCTTTGAGTTTGCCCATACGGTTCAGTTTGTAGGTGAAAGTGAGCATAAAGTAGGTCGGCAGGGTGTTGTACTTGGCGTAACTGACCGAATTCTCGCCCACCACTTGCACGATGTTCTTCTTTTGATGCAGGATGTCGTACACTTCGAGTGAGAGCGTTGCATTCGACCACGTCTTATCGATAGAGGCATTCCATATTATCTCATTGGCGTCAGTAATGCCTGTGTAGCCGTAGCGTGCCGTGTAGCCGCAGTCGGTGGCTATATTCCATGAACGGGGTAAGTGGAACTCTATGTCGCCCGTTACACTCCAGTCGAACACATTGCTCGTGCTGTTGAGTGCCAAGTTGTTCTGCGTGCGGCTATAGGTGCCGTCTGCTCGCAGACCAATGTCCACTAAGTCGTGCGTAAAGCGTAGCCCAAGGTCTTCACTCACTTGCAGATTGCCTGTCAGTGAGCGGTCGCCAAGTATCATATTGCCGGCCTCTATCATACGCTCGATGTCAGCGGCTTGCTGCTCTTTCAAGATATACGCCACTCGCTGATTGTAACTAATGGCGGTGCGAGTATTAAATTGGAATAGTTTCTTGGCAAAGGGCGTGTTGTACATAAAGTCCGCCCCGATATTCCACGGATAAGTATCCGCATTGACGGTCTGCTGATAGAGCTTACCTGTTTGGTCGTAGATAGAGTTGTTGACAAGTGCGTCTTTTGTGAGCGTACCCCGTATGCCTGTCATAATGCTTGAGAATCGCTCCTGATTGAAACGAGAGTACATCGCCATCAGGTTGTGGGCGAACGAGGGTTGTAGACCGAGGTTACCAACGGTCTCGTTCATAGCGTTCGAGTTATTACGCACCGGCTCCATTTGGGTGATAGAAGGCTGACTGACCGTACCGCGATAGCGGATGCGGGCAAACTCTTTCTTGCCGAAGTTGTATTTGAAGTTGACGGTCGGTGACCAGTTCCATACATTGATGAGCGTGTCTCTGTAAAGCGTCTGCCCGTAGTAGGTGGTGCTGTGCGTCTGTGTGGCAAGTACCCGCACGCCGACGGTGAGGTCGCTCTGCTTAGTCACCCAACGGTAGTTTAGTTCCGCCTGCTCGGTATAGAAATTGTTGCGCAGTTGATTGCTATAGATAGAGTCGTATTGATAGACGCTATCCGTCCCCATAGAGTATTGATTCTTCTCCGAAGTACGGTTGCGCCCCGACACGGCGAGGGCTATCTCCAACAAGTGATTGGGCTTGACGATAGGCTCTACATACGAGGCTTTGAGGCTGTAAGTCAGTTTGTCGTTCTTGGAGTTGGTGTATTGGTCCACGGTGGATGCGTTCGCCAGATTGTCGAAAGCGTTCGTACGATTGAATCCGGTGGTGTTTCCGTACTGAATGTTACCCACCAAAGTCAGCGACCGCCCCGGGTGCATAAACTTGTGGTTGTAAGTCAGTTTCAACCCTGCACTCACCTCGCGTGTGGAGTCTAACTGATTCTGTGTTCCGTCATTGATAAGCGTATCGGCACGGTGGTAGGTATATTTCTTATCGGTGAGGTTGCTCTGCCCCGTGTACGACAGCGTCGGCTGAAAGAGTAACTTGTTGAGTGTGTCGATTTGGTACTGTAACTCGAGGCGCAAGTTGACATCCCATACCCGCGACTGCTTATTCATCGAGTCTGTGTTGAGATAGGTATAATCCGTGGTGTAGGACTCTTTCTCGGTCTGCGCCAATGTGTGGTTACTTGAGTGATTGACAGCCGCATCGCCTCCCAAGAGTAACGAAGTCTGCCCGTCTTTCTTTTGTATGCGATTGTTGAAATCGACATTAGTATTCACACCGAGATTCTCACTGCGGGTGATGCCCGAATTGGCGTCCATACCGAAGTCGCCACGCCCGCGCCCCATACGCACCTCGTTGGTGTTGTTGGCACTACCGATAATGGTCGTTTGACTCTCGCCAAGCAGGATATTGGTAAATAGGTTGGCGTTATAGCGGAAGTCGTTCTCGAAGAAGTGCTTGGTGCGTTCGCCTGCCGTGCTGCCGTAAGCGGTATTGCCATAGTCGAACCAACCGCCGTTGTCCGTCACCATATCCGCTCCGACTGAGCCTGTATACTTGCCGAATACACCTCGTTTGCGGTCTTGCTTAAGGGTTAAGTTGATGATGTGTTCCGAGTCATCGTCCTCGAAGCCCGTCATCTTCGCCACATCGGACTTCTCGTCAATGACCTGAATCTTCTCTATCATGTCGGCGGGGATGTTCTTGGTGGCGGACTGCACATCGCTGCCGAAGAACTTCTTGCCGTCTATACGCACCGCCGTAATGCTCTCGCCGTTGACCGTCACATTGCCTTGTTGGTCAACCGTCACGCCGTTCATCTTCTTGAGCAAGTCCTCCACCATGGCATTCTCGCCCACTTTGTAGGCAGAGGTGTTATACTCGATGGTGTCGCCCTTGACGGTCATCTCGGCGGCATGCCCTTGTACGCTGACCTCTTGCAGCGCCAACACATCTTCGCTCAGTCGGATAGTCTTCACCGTGACGGTATGGTCTTTCGCATTCTTACTTGTCACATTGACCGCCACTGCCTGTTCCTTGAAGCCTATACTCGACACAAGCAGTTTGTACTGCCCGGGCTGAATTCCCCGAAGAAGGTACTGCCCTGTGGCATCGGTCTGTGCGCCTTGTATCATCGTGGAGTCGTTGCCGGCATACGCAAAGAGCCGCACCGTAGTCATCTCCACCGCTGTACCGTCGGTATTGCTGACCACCTTTCCCGTCACGGTATACTTCGAGGCGGATGCACTCTGTGCGGCTATCGGCTGCGGAGTAAACACAGCGCATACGCTACAGAATGTCAAGGCTATAAGAATTATCTTTTTCATACTGTTACGCTCTTTGCAAATCCTGTGCCAAATAGTCAGTCTCGAATAGATGTTACCCTATACCTTCTAAAATATACAATCCGTTGTATTTTTATACACAAATAATACAACCGCTAGGAGAATAAAGCACTTTTAGGTGCATTGTATCGCAACTATGATACATAAAAATTTCCACAAAAAATAAATGGACTATCTAACAACAATTGTCAGACAGCCCATTTATTACACGATTATGAATAAAATCTCTAATGTCTTTGACGACGATACGTCTGTGCACTAATACCGGTATGGAGGCGGAAATACTTACAGAAACTGCTCGCCGTAGCAAAATTCATAGAAAAAGCTATCTCCTTGATGGACTCATCCGAAGAAAGCAAGCGCTGCTTAATCTCACGCACTGCAACCTCGTTGATAATATCCGAAGGCGTCTTGTGCGCTACCTGATTGCAAATATAAGTAAGGTATTTTGCCGAGATAGCCAATTGGTCGGCATACCAAGCCACAGGGTAACGGGTGGTACGATGGCTCTCCAACAAACGCATAAACTGCGAAAAGAGACGCGAGGTACGCGTACCTATCAAGTCGTTTGAGATAACGATATGCCCCTCTTGTACCTGTTCATTCATGGATGCATCCACCCACGATATCATTTCAAATATAATGGCTTGTGCCAGAACATCCGCTATGCGTTTCTGGTAAAAACCTTCCTCCGAGACATACAAAGACACCAATTGTTCATACGCCTCGCATATTTTTAGACGCCGTTCCGTCAAATGGATAATCGGGTGGTCGGTCAAGAACTTGTACTTATTGTACCAATCATCCTCCAAACGTAAGCAAGAATAGGCAATATCACTCAAAGATTCTGCTGTAAATGAGAATATTTGGCACTGAAAATCCGGAGTATGCATATAATGCCCCAATAGAAAATCGGGCATGGAAAATAGCAAGTCGTCTTGGTGTACATCGTAGCTCTCGCCATTCAGGTCTATACGCAAACGACCTTGTTTGCACACTATAATCAAAGCCGAGGCTAATGGCACTTGGTTGGTATTTACCAAGGTGTCCAAATCCTTTGAAATCAGGATGTTTTTGTACGGAAGTTTGTCTGTATCAAGCATATCTCTTTCCTTTTTTTCGTATAATTATCAAAAAGGATACAAAAAATATTCCAAAAAGAATAGGCACATACCATTCAAGATATATGCCTACTCTATTTTATCTGTTTCGGAAAATTCTTTTGACTATTTAGACAACTTTGTGTTTTTGGCATTGGTCACCAACCACACGCCGGAAAATACCAACAAGATGGCTACTGCCTGCATCCATCCAAACACTGCAAGCCCCATCACAACCGAAACAAGACACGATATAATGGGCTGAAAATAGTTATAAATGGCCACCTGCGTCGGTCGAAGAACTTGTTGGGCAAAAGTCATTAGGATGTATGCGCAATAGGTGCCGAAGAAAACCACAAAGCCTGCCTCAAGATACGAGGACAACGAGATCGTCTGCCAAGGCAAAGACACGATATGTGCTGTTGTGAAAGGCCATATTGTCAGTGTGGCAAACAACATCATCCATTTCATACATGTAACTACCGAATACTTCTGTACCAACTTGCTAAACAGCACCAAATAGGTGGCAAAAGAGCATTGTGCTACCACGCACATCACAGCCCCAATGGCATCGGTATACGGATTAGCCGAGGGTTGTGCCGATGCGGTATGCGAAGTGAGTATCACCATCAAAGCGCCCGACAAAGCCAAACAGATACCTAAAATCTTTTGCCACGAGATATGCTCATGCAGAAATATAGCAGATAGTATCAACGAGATAATAGGCAGCGTGGTCGTCATAATGCTGGCATTCACCGGCGACGTATAGCTGATACCGACGGTATACAGACCTTGATTGAATGTAATACTACATAGCGAGGCCAAGAAGAATAGCCCGATATCACGCAATGGAACATGCTCTTGTTTCTTGCCACAAAGCGTCAAGATAAGGGACGTTAGCCAAAAGCAAACTGCTCCACCTGCTACTCGGAATGATACAATATCCAAACCGGAAAAATCGGAGCGCATAGCATCCTTTGCGAATGGTGCCATCAGCCCCCAACAAACACACGCCATTGCAATAGACACATGGCGCAACCAAATCTTTTCTGTACTCATTTTAGACTAAATTCGGGCGCAAAATTACTACATTTGCCCAATATGCGCAAATAATTCGTATCTCTCGCCATACAAAAAGCAGCCACCCACAAAAAAGCGGACTCTTCCGGGTGAGAAAAAGTCCGCCTAAAATAATAAACTCAAAGACCCTTATGCGATACGAGCCGCAGCGTCTTTGTAGTATTTTTGGTTCACAAAGACATCCGTCGTGTACGGATTTATATGGCGTTTCTTGGCTTGGCAGATGATATAGCCGAGTGCTATTACATTGACAATCAGCGCACAAGCACTTACAACGGTCATCGCTGTCGGGTCGGCATTGACGGCAGTACCTGCCTCGATACCATTGAGCGTACCGTCCGCATAGAGCGTAGGCAGCACTACCCAACTGTGTGCCTTCTCGCCCGTGTTCCAGAATATCTCTTGGAAGAGCGGGAAGCACTGTGCAAACATACACCAAATAGCCAAAGTGTTGGCGCGGTTCTGTATCCAACCTCCTCTGTTCCAGCAGATTGCAGCGATGGTCGGGGCGAGCAGCAGTGCCACACCGCAGTACCACGAGTGGGTCGGCAAGCAGTTGTAGGTGTAGGCGAAGTTCCATACATCATAGACAAGGATATACACCCAAGTCATATCCGGCCACAGCATATCGGTCTTGTCCTTCGACGAATAGACCGACCACCACGCTGTCATACAGAAGATATTGAGCAGACCTGCCACGCCGTTCATCACATTGTGCCAGCCGCCGTAGAGCCATACGCCTTCGTTCGACAGACGCCATACGCCCCAGCCCGTGATAGCGGACTCAAAGTCCGAGCAGACGGCAATCAAGATGTTAATCGCCACAATTACAAAGGGGAAGCAGCGGAACCAGTGCTGTTTGCCGATACCGATTTCGTACTTGATGAGCATAAAACCGATACAGCCTGCGAGGGCAGCATAGAGTTTCGCATAGTGGAACCAGCCGCCCATGTAGAGGTGCGTCGGGTTGTTGAGCGCCCATTCAGCACCACAACCGGCACCGATGGCAATCGCAAGGAAATAGATAGTGAGTGCGGCAGGAATCACACCAAAAGTGATAATTCCGCCCCATTTGGTACGGCGGGCAAACTCATTGCAGAGAATCAGCCCTACCAAAACCGCAAGCAGCATCAGCCACTGCGAGAGCGCGTCTGCGCCATAGACATGGAATAACATAAAATGTAGATTTAGAATGTGTTGATACAATATTATTGCGGCTGCCTATTATCTATAAGACGCATAGAACAGCCACTCATATTCCACAAACACCACGCCAATTTTCCATATAACGCAAATCACACACTCTTAATAGACCATAAAATGAAATTATTTAGCCTTTTGGAATATCAAGCACCGCAGAAAAGATGCGTAAAATTAGAAATAATTGGATAATTCAATGAAAAGCAGTACCTTTGCAATAGAAATACCAACCATGACAGACTCCATACAACTATACAACCGATATGAGGCGATAG
>CAVHGD010000017.1:0-28762 GCA_963635385.1 Dialister sp. CAG:486
AGAATCCGTACGAGAACCCGATGATGATTTTCCCCGCCATTCACTACACGATGGGTGGTATCTGGGTCGACTACGAGTTGCAGACGAGCGTGAAGGGCCTGTTCTGCATCGGCGAAGCAAACTTCTCCGACCACGGAGCAAACCGCTTGGGTGCATCGGCGCTGATGCAAGGTTTGGCTGACGGATACTTTGTGTTGCCGTACACCATTCAAAACTATCTGAGCGACCAAATCGGCGTGCCGCGTATGTCGACCGACCTGCCCGAATTCGCCGAGGCAGAGAAGAAGGTGCAAGACAAGATTGACCGCCTAATGGCTATCCAAGGCAAACGCTCGGTGGATTCGATTCACAAAGAGCTGGGTCTGGTGATGTGGGACTTCGTAGGAATGGGCCGTACCGCTGAGGGACTCAAGACGGCTATCGAGAAGATAGACGCCATAAAGAAAGAGTTCTGGAGCAACGTGTACATCCCGGGCGAGGCCGGCGCGCTCAACAACGAGCTGGAGAAAGCACTCCGCTTGGCCGACTTTATCGAGATAGGCAAGCTGATGGCCATCGATGCGCTCAACCGTGAGGAGTCCTGCGGCGGACACTTCCGCGAGGAGTATCAGACGCCCGAAGGCGAGGCCCTGCGTCAAGACGATAAGTTTTCATTCGTTTCCTGCTGGAAATACACCGGCGAGGACAGCGAACCGGAATTGATCAAGGAGCCGTTGGATTATGAATTCACGGAGAGAAAAACCCGTAATTACAAAAACTAAGCACAATGGATAACTATATAGATATTAAGGTTAAGGTCTGGAGACAGGCAGGACCTAAAGCAAAAGGGTACTTCGAGACCTACGAACTCAAGCACATCTTCCAAGGGGCTTCGTTCTTGGAAATGATCGATATCCTAAACGAGCAACTCATCAGCGAGCACAAAGACCCCATCGCTTTCGACCACGACTGCCGTGAGGGCATCTGCGGTATGTGCTCCATGTATGTGAACGGGCATCCGCACGGACCTGACAGCGCAATCACAACCTGCCAACTCCACATGCGGAAATTCCACGACGGCGAGACTATCACCGTTGAGCCGTGGCGTAGCCGTGCGTTCCCCGTCATCAAAGACTTGATGGTCGACCGCCAAGCGTACGACAAGATCATGCAGGCAGGCGGCTTCGTGAGCGTGAACACGGGCGGCGTACCCGATGCGAATGCCATTCCTATTCCTAAGGCCGCTGCCGATGAGGCAATGGACGCTGCATCGTGCATCGGCTGCGGTGCATGCGCGGCTGCCTGCAAAAATGGTTCGGCAATGCTATTCGTTTCTGCGAAAGTGAGCCAACTCGCTCTGCTGCCGCAAGGCAAAGTGGAGGCCGCTGCTCGCGCCAAAGCTATGGTGGCTAAAATGGATGAACTCGGATTCGGCAACTGCACCAATACGGGTGCGTGCGCTGCTGAATGCCCGAAATCGGTTTCGCTGGCAAACATCGCTCGCCTCAATCGAGAGTTTATCTGCGCTAAGTTCCAAGACTAATGGCGGATTCTTAGGAGTTGGTTCGGGACTCCTAAGGCAAATCCATACTTTTTAGAGAAAAGCTGTCTATGTGAGTAGGCAGCTTTTTTCGTGGGGGAGTGTGTAGTAAAAATATATTCTAAATTGCCAATACGCTCGCGACAGTCCGCAGTCAAGATACAGCTATGACGGACTCACGACGGCGAATATTCCCGCTACGGTGGAGCATGACGGACAAACCTACACCGTGACGGCTATCGATGAGAATGCATTTTATAACCGTACCACGCTCACACAAGCGACGCTGCCCGCACTGCAAAACGATTCGAGACGGGCGGGTGTATATCGTGCGTGAGGGCAGAATCTACACGCCGACCGGAATTCAAGTGCGATAGAGTTTTGTATTTGCGCAAAAAGTAGTACCTTTGTGGTGCTTTTGGGTTCCCCTTGGTGCTCCCAACGGTTTTCCTGTCGGTCGGACCGGGGCTGTGGGGCGTCGATGGGGACTCGGGCAAACATAGAACAAAAAAAATAAATAGCTGAAACAATGAAAAAATTCTTTTCTTTTCTGATGGCGATGGGTGTGGCGGCAACGCTCTCCGCACAATCGACATCGCATGCGCCCAAGGCTGCGCTGACGGACACCATAAAGGTGGCGTGCGCAAGCTGGGAGACCACCCAAGAGTCGGGTACGCAATACACCCATGTGCTGAAAGACAATGCCACGGAGCCCGCTTACGAGTTCCAATTCAACTGCATGGCGTATGGAGTGGAGTCGATGGTGGGTACATTTATCGTGGTAGATCCCGATGATTTTGATGCCCCCGATGACTATATCGACGAATCGGACAGCCATGTAACCGTATATTCGGATGGTATGGGCGACGAGAGCGCCGTTGTATACGGCACGAAACTGGTAGTCAAGCAAACCGCCGCCGGATATGAGCTGACCGCCACGGTGGTTGACGAATCAGGCGCCGTCTATGCCGTAACCGCCCATCGGGACGCTAAGCCCGAGGCCAAGAAGACGGTTGAGCTGAACTACACCGTCGATGCGGATTTCTGGGCAACGAAGTCGCTGTTCGGATTCACGGCAAAAGATAAGTTCGCGGACGTGTCGGCCGACAGCATTGACACGCATATCGTGATAAAGGGCGACCCGAAGACCGTGGTGGGCGAGTATGCCGTGGCGGATTTTGCCGACGGAAACTACATCGCCTACGAGGGTACGGAGACCAAGCGCGTGACGTTCTGGGATGAGATTTCGGCGACCATCACCGCCGATGACGACTACTACACCTGCCACGTGGAGCTGTTCGGCTCGGACACGATTCTCTACAAGATTACGCTCAAAGCCGAGAAGCCCGAAGTGATCGTGCCGAAAAGTACGGTCAAGATAAAGGCTACCAACCTCTCCACCACCTACGACGAGTCGGCGGGGTTAGTCGATTTTTCGGCTACGAACGAGGACGGCGATGAGGTTTCGCTGCTGCTCAAGACAAGCAGCCTCTACGGCTCGTATACCTTGGAGAATGTGAAAATGGGCTCGATTACGCACAACGGCTCGCGGCATAGCGTCTCGCTGGCGCTGGAGGTTGACCTCACGGTGGCGGAGGATGATAACTATATGCCCTATATCAGCGGCTCCGTGCTGGGCAACGATACGGTTCTGTATGTGCTCGAGCTGAACCATGCGCTCCCCGAGCCAAAAGATCAGATTGACATCGAATTCACCACGGCGGGCGAGTCCTGCTTCTACAGCCGTCAGGGCTACTACTTCATGTTCAACGCCAACAAGGAATATCTGATGGCGATGGAGGTGTATACCTCGATGCCGGAGGATGATGAATATACCTATTTCGACTTTAACCGCTCGTACACCCATCTCGGCGTCATCAACGGCACCGACACCACCGATGTGACGATGCTCAACTGCGTGGCGGCAATCGAGGAGAAGAGCGAGAAAGAATACGCACTCGAGGCCTATTTCTTGGGCTCCGATTCGATTCTCTATCACATAACTTCCACCTTCAATTACACCGAGAGCCAAGCCATTGAATATGACGCCGTTACGGGCTCGGTGGACCGGACCTACACTGCGGCGGACCGTGTGGCGGTGCGCGTAGAGGACGAGGAGAATCAGAAGGTGTATTTCGGTGCTACGAGTCAGGCGCAATCGGATATGGTGGCGCTCTTCTTCTATGTGGAGGACACCACGCAAGTGCTGATTCCCGCCGGCACGTACGACATCGACGACTGCGGCGCTGCGGGCACGGTTTATGCTTGTCAGGGTATCGACCCCGATGACGGCAAGCTCTACCCGTCGTACTACGGCACGCTCAACGAGAAAAACCATTTGAGCAGCGTCTATATGATTGTCTCGGGTACGGTCAAGGTGGAATATGTCGAGGGCAAACTCACGCTGACGCTCGACGGCAAGAACTCGAACGAGCTGCCGGTGAAGATTGTTTATGACGGCACGAAGACGGCTCTCGACACAACCACCACGCGTCCGTCGGCAATCAAGTTCGTGCAGGACGGTACGGTATATATCCGCCTCAATGGCCACACCTACACGATGAGCGGCGCTGCGGTTGAGTGATAGATGTTTTTGGGAAAAAGCATGAAAATGATGGAGTGATGTAATAACTCCATAAATAAAAAGAGCTGCCTAACAACTTCTCGTTGTTAGGCAGCCTTTTTCTCTATTCCTCAGCCTCAGTCGGCTCCGCTTACTTATTGCGCGCCTTGGCTTTCCGCAGGGCGATGTCGTAGGCTTTGCGATAGAATTTGAAGAAGAATCGCCATTCGGCTTTGTGCGCGAGGGCGGCCGCCGCTTTGCGGGCTTGCTCCACTTGTTCGGGCGTGTATTGCAAGTACTGAATCAGGCTGTCCGCAATCCGTTCCACCACTTCCCAGTAGTTGCTGTCCGTGCGGTCAATCACCTCGACGCCCCGCAGCAGCCCCGTTCCTTCCGTGTCGTCGCCTTTTTTGCGAGCCATCTCTTGCCGTGCCCACTCGCCGAATCCCGCCAGCGAGGTCGTAATGGTCGGGATGTGGAACGCCACGCTCTCCAACGGCGTGTACCCCCACGGCTCGTAGTACGAGGGGAACACCGTCGTGTCCATCCCTATCAGCAGGTCGTAATACGAGAATCCCTTCCCGCCTTCCGCATTGGCCATCTCGGAGAACACGGGGTCGTGCCCGTCGAGGTAGTACGGAATGAACACCACATTCACCTTCCCGAATCGCATAATCGGCTTGTTCAGATACGGAATCACCACAAACGCCACCACTTCGCGCCCGTTCGGCAACACGTGGTGCATCTTCTCGCCCAACCGCTGCATCGATTGCAGGAACACATCGATGCCCTTGTTTTTCCATTCTTGCCGCCCGGCGATGCATACCATCAGGCAGTCCTCCGCTATCTCTCGCCCGAATTCCTGCTCGGCCACGCTCAGCAGCGCCTTACGAGCCGCAGCCCGTTTCGCGCCGAATAGCTTGCCCGTCGGCACAAAATCCGGCTCGAATCCGTTGGGCGTAACGATATCTACCGCCTTGTCTAACAGCTGTTTGCATTCGCGCGCCGTGATGTCGCTCACGGTCGTGAAGCAGTCGGCCCAGTGGGCGCCCATCTTCTCCGCCGAGTGCTTGCTGACCATGTTCAGCTCCTCGGCCATTTGGTCGCCGTGGAATCCCTCGAAGCAGTCGTACAGCGGTTTTCCGTTGCCGGCTATCGAGCGCCCGATTCCCGTGGCGTGCGTCGTGAATAGGGTCGCCATTTTCGGGCAGTAGTACCGCACGTAGAATATGGCGAAAACCGTTTGCCATTCGTTCGAGTGCATCGCCACGCGGGGTGCCTCCGCTGTGCTTTTCGTGGCCGCAGCAATATGTTCGTATAGCGAGGTCATGCACATCCCCGCCGCGTAGCCGAACAGGCACGACTCGTCGTAGTCGCCGTAGGCGGCGTGGCTCTGTACGCCGAAGTTTTCCCACGCCCATGCGTATATCTCGTTCTTCTTTTGCCAGAGTGCGTCGGCGCGCAGCAGTATGGCGAGCGGCTCCCCGGGCACGTTCCATCGTCCGATGCGCACGGGTATCTCTGCGTGTTCTTGGGCGAAAGCCGTTTTCCAATCGCTCAGCCATTTCGGCACGCTGTTTTTCTTGGTGTTCTCCACAAAATGGTTGTCGCTGTGTGTGCCGAAGTCGGGCCCGAAAAATACCACTTTGTCCGGATGTTCTTTTTGCATCGAGGCGGCTCGTGTCGATAGCACGGCGTAGATGCCGCCCACACGGTTGCACACCTCCCAACTGGTCTCGAAGATATAGTCTGGTTCTATCATAATTTGTGTTTTGAATACTTCTTGTCCATTTTTAGCCTCCTTTTGGTTTTGGTTTGTAGTCGAAAAAACACAGAGTAATAGGTTGCCCTACCACTCTGTTCTATAGTCTGTTATGTGCTACCGCTCCGTATGGTCGATAGCTATGCGTGTCACGCCCTGCACTCGGTTGAGGGTTGTCGGCGTCGTCGTGAATCGGTTGTTCTCGGTGCCTACCAGCGGCATGTAGCGCACGCTGTCCGCCACGGCCCAGTAGAGTCGGTTGTCCACCACATCCACGCATATCGCTTGCGTCGCCAGCGGGTCTATCGCCACTTGGTTCGCGCCGTTGATGTTGGCCACGTACAGTCCGTCGGTGCGATAGTATATTTTCCGGTTGGCGATGCGGAATCCCTTTATGCCGGGGAAGGTCGCAGCCAGCCCGCTCAGCGTGAAAGTGCTGTCGTTGAATACCTGCACCGTGTCTTGCGCCGTGTCGAGTTGCGCGATCTGTTCCGTGTTCTCGGTCGCCGCAGCGGGTTCCGAACGAGTCCCGAATATACGTTGTGCGTAGTCCTTGTCGGCCCGCATCAGCACGGCTTTTGTCGCCACATCCGCTATCTCGTAGCCGTGTTCTATGTCGGTTGTGTCGCCGTTCAGCACCACACGCAGCCGCACTTTTTGCTCGCCCGAGCCGGCTTGGTTGAAATACACTTTGTAGGTGGCGGTGGTGTTCGTCTCGCTTAGTTGGGTGTATTGCTGATTGCCGTCGATGGTCCATTCGTACGACACGGTGTAGCCGTAGGGGTTATAGACCAAGGCCGTGAAGGTGATGTCTTCAAACACTTGAATGGTCGAGTCCGAGCAGCTGAAATTCGGTATCGTGTCATATACCGTCACCTCTCGGGTGCGTGTCAGCGAGCTTTTCTCATCCACTTGCAGCATCACGGTGTAGGTGCCGGGCTGCTTGTAGGTGTGCGACGGCGATTTTGAGGTCGATGTCGAACCGTCTCCGAAGGTCCAGTTCCATTTCTCTCCGTCGGAAGCTTTGTTGGTGAATGCCACCGCTTGCCCGGCGCGGGGTTGTTCGGGGCTGTATGTAAAATCAACCGATATGCGGTTGCAGGCCATCAGTGCGCAGCCAATCAGCAATAGTATGTAGTTGCGTTTCATAATCTAAGTCGGCGTCGAGCCGGTGTATCGTGTTATCTCTGTTGAACCACGTCATTTGTCGTTTGGCGTAGTGTCGTGAGTTTTGTTTTATCAGTTCTATGGCGCGTTGCAGGTCGTATTCGCCGTCTATGTAGGCAAACATCTCTCGGTATCCCACGGTCTGCAAGCTGTTCTTGTGGCGGAGCGGATAGACGGCGCGTGCCTCGGCTTCCAATCCGGAGGCTACCATCTCCTCCACACGCCGATTGATGCGCTCGTAGAGTTCTTCGCGCGGTCGGGTCAGCAGCACTTTCACGATTCGGAACGGCCGTTCCGTGACCTTTTTCCGCCTGAGCTCGGAGTAGGTCTTTCCGCTCGTACGGCATACCTCTATGCAGTGGAGCAGCCGTTGCGGATTTTGTCGGTCCACTTCCGCCCAATAGGCAGTGTCTAATCTCGCCACTTCGTGTTGCAGCCATTCCAATCCCTTCGTGCGGTATTCCTCTTGCAGGGCGGCTCTCAGCTCGGCGCTCACGGTCGGTATGTCGTCAAATCCTTTGCATACCGCATCCGCATAGAGCATACTCCCGCCCGTCAGCAGCAGGGTGTCGTGGGTCGCAAACAGGCGGTCGAGCAGCTCCAACACATCCCGTTCGTATTGCCCGGCGTTGTAGTCTTCGGCCACCGATTTGGTCGCCACCATATAGTGTTGCACCCGCCTTTGTTCCGCTTCGGTCGGGGCAGCGGTCCCGATGGGTATCTCTCGATATATCTGTCGCGAATCCGCACTGATTATCGGGCATTCGAGCCATTCGGCGAGCCGCAAGCTCAGCTCCGTTTTGCCCACTCCCGTCGGGCCTACCAGCACCAGCAGGGTCGGGCGGTTGTCGCGTTGTTTCTCGCTCCCCATAGTCCTCCCGTCGGGTGGGTTAGAACATCGACCCGTCCTCAAAGCTGAGGTCTTGGAATCCCTCCGAGTCGATATCCGTCTCGTCGAATTGGCTGTCGCCGTAGAAATCGTCGTCTATTCCCATGTCGTCGTCGCCTTTGTTGGTGTTCAGTCCCTGCAGCGGGTCTTCCGATTTGAGTTGCTTGGGGGCTTTGCCCTTGCTCTCGACGCATGTTACGCCTTCCATCGAGCCGGGTTTCATATCTTTCAGGCTGCCGAAGAAATAGCGCTCAAACATTGGGTCGAATACATAGATGAGCCGTTGTCCTTTCTCGGTCAGCAGTTCGTCGAGATGGGTCTCTTCCATCACCATATTGTCGTATTCGAAGTTCGAGTCCATGGGCAGGAGGGTCACTTCTTGTTCTTTTTCCCAGTCGTCGTTGCAGATAAAGAACGAGGTCATTTGGTCATCGGTGTAGTTCACGCTGGCCAGTATCGCCTTGTGCAGGTCTAGGAATGTGGCCTCGCTGTCGGCCTCAAACACGCGGCGGAAGTTCTGATCGCCTTCTTCGCACGAAAAAGTAATTTTGTATATCATAGTTTTGTTTGTATATTCGTTTTCTAATTTTCTGCAAAGGTACGACTAATTTTGTACATATCCAAACACAAATAGCATTGTCCGTTTGTGTTATAAAACAATATGTATTCGGAATCGGATTCCCCATTTCGGGGTGGTGTCGTCTTGTCGGTTGGTCAGCCGCCATACGGAGTAGATATCCGCCACGCGCAGGATGTTCCCGATGCCGACGCCTATCTCCGTGTAGGGCGTGGTCGGTGCGCCCATGCGTTGCCCGTCGCCCACGGGCGGAGCAATCTCGTTCAGCAGTGCCCGATTCTCGTTTCGGAGCCCTCCGTATGCCAATTTCAGACTGACCAATTCCCGCAGCCGCAGGTAACGGATGCCCGGTATCAGGTTGAATAGGATGCCCTGTCCGTTCCATTCCGCATGCAGGGCGAGGTATTTGTCCGCCGCATATTGAAAGTCGTTCATCAGCGTGAATCGGTACGGGTCGTATGCATAGCCCTGATTGCCCTCAAAGTGGTGCAGCAGCGGGTACGGAACCCGCCCCGCTATGTAGCCGGCTTGCACGGCCCAGTCTAATTGTCCGCCCATTCCGAGCGACACCCGTTGCCGCACGAGCAGATTCAGCCGTGCGTACATCGAGTACGAATCGGCTCCGTCGGCTTGCCACGAGCCGGCCTCCGCTCCGAGATAGAGCACGGGGTATCGGCTGTAGCAATGGATGCGGCGGAAATATCCGTCTATTTTCCGCTCCCCGAATCCGATGCGCACAATCCCGCCGAGCGTCTGAAAGGCGTAGCTCGGCATTGCGTGATAGCCCACCATCGGGTCGCCGTAGCTTTGCCGCCCGAATCGAGCGTAGAGCATGGTCTCGGTGTGGTCGCTCCAGTCGTTTTCGGTGCGCAGCTCCACTTGCCGCAGCCGAGCCGCCGTGTTGGCGGTGTGGCGGTTCGAGCGCAGGGCCTCAAAGGCGTATGCGGTGAAGTCGCGGCTTTTCCAGCCCATGCTGTTTTCTCGCAACATTCGTGCCATATCATCCACCTCGCTCCACACATATTGGTCTTTGTATTCGATGTGCAGAATGTTGCGGCGCGGTGCGGGGAGGTTGATGCTCACTCGCCCTATGCCTTTCCATGCCTGATCACGAAATCCGTATCCGATGGCAGCCTCCAACGACACGTTTTTCCAGAGTTTCTCGTTTGTGCGCAGCGGCAGCCCCACATGCACGCCCTCGTGTCGATTGATTTGCAGTATCTCCTCGATGTGTCCGATATCCACTCGAGTCCCGGTCGGGATGTATCCGGTCGTGATGATGGCGGCAGCCCATTTGGCCGTGCGTACCACGGGCGTGGCCGCCAGCGCATCAAACGCCACCGTCAAACTATCCGCCTTAACTATATTGGAAACAGAACTCTCCGCTTGCGCCATATCGCCCTTTTCTACTCGTTCGGTTGTAGAACTTTCCTTTTTAACTCTACCACTATTCTCCGCTGTCAGATAGTGTCGCAGCAGTACGGTTGGGAACAGATGGTTTGTGTCGGTTTTCAGGGCGAAATCGAGCAGGGTGCTGATTTCCTCGTACTGCAGTGTCCCGTCGGGGGCGAGTTCTTGCCGGATGCGCAGGTTGCTGAGGTAATTGACGCTTGTCTGTGCAGGCACCGTTGCCTCCACTTTCCTGAGCGCGTACGTAGCCGAATCAATATACAGTGTCCCGTCAAACGTGGCATAGAACGGATTCCTCGTCCTAAAATCCACCACATACACTCGCCCTTCCTCTAAGTTTTTTCCTGCCGAATATTCCTCCCCAAAAATCGAATTTTCCCCAATTGTATCGCCCCCAATCGAATCTCCAAGAACCGACTTTTCTTCCCCAATCGACTCCCCCAAAATTGTATCTTTTCTCACCCCATTTTTCTCCTCTTTCCCCTCTCCATTTTTCTCCCCAAAAATTGTATCTTTCCCGAAGCACTCCCGAAGGTAGAACTTATAATACGCATTCCCGGCGCTTGAAAGTGGCGAAAGAAAACTTCTCCCCAGTAGAGGGATGCTGTTCTGATAGAAGTTCAAGTTCCCTGTCTCGCCCAGCAGTGCCGAGTAGTCCTCCTCGGTGAGCACGATAGCTTCCGCTTCTTTGGCGCTGAGGCTCACCTGTTCTGTCCCTTGCAGCCGTACTATCTCCCTCGAACGATAGAGCGGCAGCAGCAGGGTCGAGTCCTCAGCCGTCAGCAAGCCGTCCTTTAGGCTCCGCCAAAGGCTCCTTTGCAGGTGCTTTCGTTGTATCTCGCTGATATATAACTCCGTGCGGTCCTCGGCGGTAGTCGCCTCTTGCCGCAGTGTACGGTCGTTCTGTGGTCGGTGGTTGCGTACCTCTCGCAGCAGCGGTAGCGCAGGGTTCTCGCCGGGCAGCACCACCACTTCCTCCACCCACGCCGTCTTTTCTCGCAGCGCTACTTGTATGCCGGCCATCGTTCCGGGCTCTATCGTGTAGCGTTCCGTGTGGTAGCCCACGGCGGACACCACCAGCGTGCGCTTGCGGTTCAGGTCGGTGCGGATGGCAAACGAGCCTTGCTGATCCGTTGCCGCACCTATCTTGGTTCCTTGAAAATAAATATTAGCATTCACAATCGGCTCTCCGGTGGCAGCGTTCATCACGTCGCCCACCAGAATGGTCTCGGCGGCCGCACATTGTAAAATGCAGCCCACGAGCAGTCCTATCGTCAGCCAATGCTTCACGCCTTTGAGGATTGATTGACAGGGTGAAATTGGATAATCGCATCCCGCAGGTCTTGAATGTCGAGATGTGTGTATATCTCCGTGGTCGAAAGCTCTTCGTGTCCGAGCAGTTGCTGAATGATGCGCAGGTCGGCGCCGTTCTGCAGCAGGTGGGTGGCGAAGGAGTGCCGAAGGGTGTGTGGCGATATGTTTTTCTCTATGCCGGCTTCTGCGCAGAGTCGTTTGATGATGGTGAATACCATGGCTCGCGTCAGTTTCGCGCCCCGTCGGTTCAGGAAAACGATGTCTTTGTCTTCTTCTTTTACGGGCCAGTGGCTACGCTCCTCGAGCCAGTATTGCAGCCATTCCTCGGCCACGGGCGAAATCGGCACCAGCCGTTGCTTGCTTCCTTTGCCCCATATTATCATGTAGCCCTCTTTGTGATAGATGTCCGATAGCTTCAGATTCACCAGCTCGCTGACTCGCAGCCCGCTTCCGTACAGCATCTCGAGCATTGCCCGATTCCGGTGTCCCTCGTTTCGGCTCAGGTCTATGGCGCCCATCAGTCGGTCTATCTCCGCCACGCTCAGCACCACGGGCAGCCGCATGTCCAGTTTGGGGCATTCCAACAGCTCCGACGGGTCCGTGTCAATGTAGTTGTGGTATAGCAAAAACCGATAGAACGACCGAACCGTCGCCACCAGACGTGCTTGCGTGCGGGGCTTGTGGATATCTTTGCATACATCGAATACAAACTCTTGCAGGTCATCGAACGAGGCGCGCACGGGGTCTTTCCCGTGTTCACGGAAATAGGCAAACAGCTTCTCCATATCAAACTCGTACGAAGCCACTGTGTTGGCCGAGTACGACCGCTCCAGCAGCAGGTAGGAGTGATATTCTTTGCTGAGTTCTCTATCCGTCATCGCCTATCCACGTTTTCCAATGCGCCCTCAAATCGAGCTTTGTATTGTGTGCCTTTGTTATAGTATAAATCCAGTTCTATGTGGTAAAGCGAGTCCGTAGTGCGGCTCACCTCCATGCGCCCCGAGTCGAGCACTTGTATGCCGGTGCTTTTCCCGTCGCTAATCGACAGCAGATACATCCCCGTCGGCATTCCCTCAAAATCTTGCCCGGGCAGAAAGGTGAATGCCTCTGCGGTGGTGTCGCTCCGATAGCTGCCGATTTGGAAGGCCGTGTCGTTGAGAAAGATGTCGCTCAGATACAGATTCAGCCCGCTTCCTACAATATGCCGCGTCGAATCCAGCGCCATGCCTTCGGTGTATAGGTCGAGCGCATACACATTGCGTTCCAGCCCCGTGTAGGCTTTTCCGTATTGCTCCAGATAGCCCACGCAGTACACTGAGTCAAGTTTCTGTTTCTGCGTCGGGGTGTAGCTCCGGCATCCGCTCAATCCCAATCCTGCCCAGACCAATCCGACAATCCCTAAGCCAACCAAACCCTGTCTGCTCCGCTCCAAGCCAACCGATCCCAATCCGCCTCGTTTCAATTTACTCAACTCCGCCTCGCCTCGACTCAATTTGCCCCACCCCAAAGCGCCTCGCCGGAGCCAAGCGCCCACTATCTCTATATTTTTTGCAATTCCTATTTTCATTTTGTTCTGTCTTTTCCTATTTCACGGCTTGCATACCATGCCGATGCCCATCCCAATACCAACACCGAACCAACCACTACCAAAATATCTATCGCTTCCACCCAAACCGGGTAGGCGGATATTACATAGTCCTCGCCATTGCCCAGCTTGAGCCATCCGAAATGTTGCTGTAGCAGACAGACACTCACGCCCACCACCAGTCCGATGGCGGCACCGAGCGCGCTAGTCATCCATCCTTCGAGGAGGAAAATCCGTCGTATTGTTTTGGGCGTAGCCCCGAGGTCGCTGAGAATCCGAATATCATTTTTCTTGTCAATGATCAGCATCGACAGCGAGCCGATAATAGTGAAGCAGGCTATCAGCAGAATGAATACCATCAGCAGGGCGGTCAGCAGCTTCTCGATGTTCAGTATGCGGAAGAAATCCTCTTGCTGCTCGTATCGGTCTTGCACTTGGTAGTCATCGCCTATCGTGGCGGCAATCTGTTTCTTTGCGCTTCGTAGATTTGCTCCGTCTCGAAGCTTCAAGCTCAGTGAGGTCACGGTCAGCGAGTCATACTGAAACAATCGCCGAGCCAACGGCAGCGACACCAATAGCAGTTGGTCGTCGTATTCCACCTGATTGACCGCAAAAGTCCCCGCCATGAAGCACACTTCGTGCAGAAAACTCTCATCGGGCCGCAGCATATTCACCTTTTCTGCACGCTTCGGGGCGTACAGATGCACGCCGCCCACAAAATGAGCATTCAGTCCTATTTGCGAGGCGAGCCCGCGCCCCATCACGCAGCGGTCGAATGCGCCGTCATACACGGAGTAGAACCCGTCGGAGATGATCGAGTCGATGTGTGTGATGTGCCGAAAACAACTATCCACGCCCATCACCTGTGCCGGCATTTGTCGTTCTTTGTAGCGCACCAATGCGGTCTCCTCCACCACTTTCGACACCTGCTCCACATCTGAAAGGGTCAGCAGGTTTTGGATGGGGAGAGTGTCCGTGCGGAAGTATTTTCCTTCCACGGCGGTGATTTTCAGTTCAGGGTCGAATTCGGAGAACATGTGCTCCACCAACCGCCCGAATCCGTTCATCACGCTTAGCACGCAAACCATGGCAGCGGTCACCACACATACGGCGGCAGCGCTCACGCCCGACACGATATTGATGGCGTTATGCCCTTTCTTTGAGAAAAGGTATCGCCATGCAATATGTAGTTCCACTCGCTTCAATTTTAGTGTAGTGTTGAGTATTTAGCGTTGAGCGCAGTTTTTTAGTTTAGTGCTTAGCGTAGAAAGTATAGAGTTGTTTAGTGTTTTTTTTGCTTAGCGTGCGTGTTGAGATGTGTGTAGTTTAACGCACTGAGTATTAAGTGGTTGGAGTAGTGAGCACGGAGTTATTTAGTGTGCATATAATTTTTAGTATCAAGTTTATAGTTTTGCACAGCCTGCTCTCTACTTACAACTCTCCACTACACTCAACACTCAACACTCAACGCTCAACGCTCAACGCTCAACACTAAACCCTTAATCCTCAACTACATGAGAACTCTCGCTAACCGGGTGTTCGCTCGTCGGTTTTCCGAGCAGTTCATCGATGCGTTCCATACGCTCGATGGTCTCATCGAGGTGGAAGTTCAGTTCGGGGATGATGCGCAGTTGGTGGCGTTCCAGTCCGCCCATCTCGCCGCGAATTTTTCCTTTGTGTTCTTCTATTTTCTCCATTGTCTCCGCCACTTTGTTTTGCGGGAAGATGGATAGATAGACGTGTGCAATGGCCAGATCGGGTGAGATGCGCACTTCGCTTACAGAGATGAGCGTTCCGCCCAGCGTGCGGGCAAAGCGCAGAAAGATATCGCTCAGGTCTTTTTGTATCAACCTTGCAATTTTGTGTTGTCTTGTCGATTCCATATACTAATTAACAATTAAAAATTAACAATTAAAATGCTGTTTTTTCACTATAGCTAAGCTACTTTGTAATATCTGTTGGAGATTATCCCTTAATTTACAAATTTGCAAATCGCCTATGCCCCATTCTGTTTCCGTAGCCCCGATAGCGGTTTTTTAGTGCGGGATGGTATCCCGCCCAATCAGCTCATTAGAGCCGTCTCCATTATAATGATGAATTACGAATGAAGAATTATGAATTATTTATTCGGTAGTTGTATAGTTTCCTTTATTTCTTTTATTTCTCTTGCTGCGCAGCAGCATAGGAACTATGTTCCCCTCCCTTGGAGGGGTAGGGGAGGTCTTCCCTTTTTTGGAGGGGATAGGGGAGGTCTTCCCTTGGAGACACTATTCTGCTATGAGGAAGGTCTTCATTTATGCAAAACAAGGGAAAGGAGACTCGGTCTCTTTTCCCTGTATTGCTATGTACGAATTAGTTGTCCTAATTAATACTTGTGGCGACCTTCGTCAGCAACGGTCAGTTTTTTGCGACCTTTAGCACGACGAGCAGCCAATACGCGGCGACCGTTAGCAGTAGCCATTCTCTCAAAGAAGCCGTGTTTGTTACGACGCTTGCGTTGCGATGGTTGGAATGTACGTTTCATGTCTTTATCTCTTTTTGTGCCTTTTCGACTGTGTTACTTGTTTCGCTTTCTCACTTTGCAGTGGAACGCCCTCGTAACTATCTCAAAATCAGGCGAGTTCTACTTTATTTCTTGCTATGTATTTTCGTTTCGAGCCTGATTTCAGGTCAAAAGCGGCTGCAAAGGTACATCTTTTTTCTCATATAGCCAAACTTTCCCCTCATTTTTCCGTTTTTTTCTTTTCTCTGTCACTATAATGTAAAAGCTAAAACGTAGTATGTTTATATTATAAATTCTGTAAAAATACAAAAATGGCTGAAATTTGAGCCCTTTTCTTTGAGCCAGAAAATAATTCGATCTGCGATTTTGCTAATAGCATAGTAAAAAGCGGGGCAAATTTGTGTATATCTTGAAATTTTAGTACTTTTGCAGCGTTCTTGTTGGTACGTGTTGATTATCACAAGAAAGACATAGTATTAATAGCGTTTGCTATTTATTCGGTAACATTCTGGAACGTGAGAAATTTTAGATTAGGTTACAGCTCGAATAAGTCAGTAAATGCCCGCTTGAATAGTGGGCTTTGACTTATCTGTTGTAACGGGTATTCTCACGACCTCAGAATGTGGATAATGTCATTGTCCACTATTCTTTTGGTCGTTTGTAGATGCTCGCTTGCTGAATAGGGGTCAAACGCACAAAGCGAGCAATATGACTATAGCAAGCGGTGTTGATAGTGATCTATCTTTCTTAGACACGGTGTATTATGGCAGTTCTACTAATATGTCCGAATTGCCCGATGAGAGTGTGCAGCTCATCATCACTTCTCCCCCTTATTTTAATATAAAAGATTATTCCAAAAACGGCTATCAAAACGAAAAGCATTCGGATAGTCGTTGCGAGGACATTGGAGCGTGCGAACACTTCAATGATTATATTGCAGCATTGTTGCTGGTATGGCACGAGTGTGAGCGAGTACTCAAACCAAATGGTAAGTTGTGTGTCAATGTACCGCTTTTGCCTATGTTCAAAAGAGATTTTCGACATATTTTTGATTTGCAGAGCAGTATTCAACAATCGATTTTGCAGCGCACTCATCTTTTTCTTTTCGATCTGTATATTTGGAATCGTGTGAATTCTTCCAAACGTCTTATGTTTGGAAGTTATCCTTATCCTCGTAATTTTTACGCACAGAATACCACAGAATTTATTACGGTCTTTGTAAAAGATGGTGTTCCTATTCAACCGAGTAGGATGGAGAAGGAGCGTAGTAAGCTTACTGAACATGAATGGGTGTCTTTCACCAAACAGATCTGGGATATTCCTTCTCCCAATAAGGGCGATGTTGCCTATGGAAAACATTCCGCTATAATGCCCGAAGAGATCCCTTATCGTTGTATTCGTCTGTTTAGCTGCGAAAATGATGTTGTGCTTGATCCCTTTGCGGGGAGTGGCACTACGCTCAAGGTGGCAAAATCGCTCCATAGACATTTTGTCGGATACGAACTTTATGAAAATTACAGACCGCTCATCGAAACGAAACTAAAAATGGCCGATTATGCAACTCAACAAAATTTATTTGGCGGACGTATTTGATTTTTTGCATACCATAGAGCCGCAAAGCATTGATTTAGTGATTGCTGACCCGCCCTACAATATGCGAAAAGCCGAGTGGGACACGTTCCGAACAGAACAAGATTATTTTACATTTACGTTCGGATGGATTGATTTAATGTTGTCCATCTGTAAGCCAACGGCCTCTATATATCTTTTCAATAATGCCTACAACTCGGCTGTTACTTTGAATTATCTTCGAGACAAAAACTGTCAATTTCGAAATTGGATCACTTGGTACAAGCGAGACGGATTCAGTGCCACCACTAAAAAATTTGTCAATGCGCAAGAAACAATACTTTTTTACACACTAACGCAAGAATACACATTTCATGCAGATGCCGTACGAGTACCTTATGAATCCACAGAGCGTATGGCTTATGCGGCAAAGAAGGGAATCCTCAAAAATGGACATCGTTGGTTCCCGAATGAAAAAGGGAAACTATGCAATGATGTATGGCAAATTACTTCGCAGCGGCACAAAGAAAAAGTCAATGGCAGGCTACAAAAGCCTGCGCATCCCACCATCAAACCCGATGAGATGATAGAACGTATGATACTTGCCAGCAGCAACGAGAATGATGTCGTATTGGATTTGTTTAGTGGAAGCGGTACCACAAGCCGTGTTGCTAAAGCACTGAATCGACAATTTATCGGTTGTGAAAATAATGAACAATACATTCCAATTATAGAACAAGGAGGATTGCCTTATGACAGATTACCAGATTTTGAAAAGCATTGAGCAGTTGTCACCGAACAACCTGTTTCTGTCTTATATCGTAGGTAGAATACAAGACGACAACTATCGCGGTATTCAATGCTCGCAACACAATCGCTTGACATATAACTATTTCAAGCTGTTGTTGCTAACTATTTATGATCTTGCGCGTGACCAGAAATTTGCAATTCATATAGGAGATGATAAGGGCGCAAAACAACCCAATGCCGCTTTGTATTACAAAATAGTCAACACACTAAAAAAAGAAGGTGGAAAAGGAACGATTAATTCGGTTAAGAAAAATACTTTCCCTGATTTAGCTCGTGCGGGGCTTCTGTATAGATTTGACAAAAAGGGAGTGAAAATAACTGAGTCATTTGCCGTTGGCAATGGTAAGAATACGCAAAAGCGGGAAAACGTACAGGAAGTCCAGTTGTCCCCGGTGGGCGTAAAGTTTGCAACTGCCAAGAATGAATTTGATAGACGAAAATGCTATACCGATATGGTGGATGCCTTAACCAAAAATACAGCTACCGAATTGGTCGAATTGCTCACTACCGATGGTAGATTCGATTATATTTCTCTAACCGAGTTTATGTATATTTTATCGGATGATAGAGAAAACATACTTTATAACGATAAGCTGTTCTATCTTACTGAATATAGAAAATTGAATATCAGTCAACAAGCGCAATTGGACGCTTCGCTGAAACAATTTTGCGATCCTAATAGAAATCGAGGAAACAAAAATACTGCACGTGACTATCACAATTGGAAAAATGAAAGTCAGCAGATATTCGGACTGTTGTCAAACTCGACCTATTTCAAAGTGGTAAAAGAGCAACTTATGCTTAATGATGGTGAAAGCTATGGCCTGTTCGTGCAAAAAGCACAACGTAAACAGAAGCCCAAAGACGCTTATTTTAAGTATCATCATATCAGCAGGCGGGCGGGATATGAATTGCACCATATCATTCCTTTCAATCGGGCACAAACGCAAATGGATGCTCAATGGATAGATGATGAGCGAAACCTTATCTATTTATCCTCGAAGCAACATGCAAAATTCACGGCCACGCAAAATATCAACATCCGTACCAGTTATACTCAGCCGGTACTTCATTTCTTGCAGTTGAATAGTATCGACCAAATCATTGATGTTGATATTGATAAAAGTGAGGCTCTATTGGCAAAGGATAAAATAGATGAGATATTGGAATACAACAAACGCTTGTTGAAAAAATTTTATTCCAAAGTAGAATAGAACTTGTTCCAAATTCTCATTCTTGCTGCGGAAACGGGGTATTCACAAGCTTTGTGTAGTTCGGTGTCAAAACGGGTTTCCAATAAGCTGCCCCAGTGGGGCTGTCCTTTGGGCCCCTATACCTAATTACGAATGATCCGTTGTTTATTATTTTCCTTTATTTCTTTAATTTCTCTTGCCGCTTGCGGCAAAGGAGCTATTTTATTCCCCTCCTTTGGATGGAGGGGTTAGGGGAGGTCTTTTTTATTTTTCGTGCGCATGCGCCCAGGAGATAGCATAGCCTCCCTCTCTGTTTATTTTCTCCCGAAGTCAGCGGGTATCTCCCCCCAGTGGTCGGTGTCCCATTTGTAGACGCGGGTGGAGTAGGTATTCACCGCGAGCCATTGTTCTGCTTTGGTGAGCATGTCAAAGAGCACGGCATTTTTGGCGTTGGGTTGCAGTTTGGTGCCGGCTTGTTTTTTTCGGAGCCACGCCAGTGCGGTTCGGCTGTCGGAGTAGAGCACCCACGGCAGGTTGTTGCTTTTCAGATAGGCGAGCCCTAATACGATGGCGAGAAACTCCCCGATGTTGTTGGTGCCGCCTTTGTAGGGGCCTCGGTGAAACACTTCCGTGCCGGTGTCGGCTATCACGCCTCGAAACTCCAGCACGCCGGGGTTCCCCGAGCAGGCGGCATCCACGGCCAGCGCAGGATAGATGGGCTTGACGGGGGCGGACTCTGTTTTTCCTTTCGCCGGTTCCGCCTTTTTTGCGCCCTTTTTGGCTATGTAGGGTTCGAATCCGTCTGCGAACGCTTTCTCGGCCTCTTCGCGTGTCTCAAATCCTTTGAATTTGGCTTGCGCCACGCCCTTCACTTGCTTCTCACACTCCTCCCATTCGCTGTACACGCCGGGCACTTTCCCGTTCCACACCACGTAGTAATGTATTTTCTTCTTCGCCATATTTTCTTGATAGATGTCTTGCTTGCGGTGGAGTCACACTGCCCCATCCCGAACGTAAATCGACTGCAAAGTTAGGAAAAATGTTTGGAGAAACAAAATCGTGCCTGGCCGAGGCCCGACATCTCTCTCTCAGCGAACCATTTTTTGTGAATCAATAGCGAATTTGGAAATAGTCTAACAATGCTTTGTAGCTGTCTTGTGCGGTGAGGCAGGTGTCCCGCAAAAATCCGTCAGTCTGTCCCCAACGCCGTACTTTTCGGCGAATTGACAGACAGAGATGTATTCCATAAATATCGGCAAGTTTTGTATCAAATGCGCTGCAAAGATACTACTTTTTTGCCGATAACGGCAAAAAAAAGCCTCAATTTTATTGCATTTTTCGATTCCTTTCGCATAAGAGGATTGTAAATAATTGTCATCTTTCTCTTTTCCGGTTGAAAAATCCGGTATTCATTTGCAAATCTCACTTTTTGGCGCTACCTTTGCAGCCTAATTAGCAAACAATTAAATCGTTACGACTATGGCAACAGTAACTATCAACTATGATTCACGCAATGCTTTTGCGGTAAGTATGATAGAGACCCTTAAGAAATCAGGGGTCTTTCAGTTTGTGACACCTGTAGCCAAATCCCGGAGTGCTGCAAAAGCAAAGATGTCGTCTGCAGAGATTTCCCTAAAGGAGATAGAAGAAGGAAAAGTATTTCATGCCAAAAGTGTAGATGAACTTTTCAAACAATGTGGAATCGATGTATGATATAGTCTATTCTTCACAATTTAAGAAGAAACTTAAGTTGTGTGCCAAGAGGGGATTGGATATGCATAAATTGCAACATGTTCTTGAAATTTTATCTACCGGTGCTATGCTCCCCGCTCAATATAGACAGCATAAGTTAAGCGGCAATTTTGCAGGGTGTTGGGAATGTCATATACAACCCGATTGGTTGCTTTTATGGCAACAGAACGACACAGAATTGGTATTGCTTTTGGTTGATACCGGCACACATTCTGACATATTCGGATAATCAAAATTTACTATACTAAACATCGCCACAAGCCGAGCGCTTGTGGCGATGTTTTATTATTAGGACGCTGTTCTTAATAGAGAAAACCAATAACCACGAGTGTGGCCCGTGTCCGTTGCATCGGACACGGCACAAGCGTACTATTTCCTAATGAGATTTGTAGCATAAGCCCTTTCAATCATTGGTGTCTGCTCAAAATAGGACACCACATTCGTACTCATATAGAGTAGTTAGTTTCGTCTCGAATAGGTCGGCTATCTTATTGTTTTTTATTTCGATTGCTACCAATTCCCGTATCAATCCGCCCCAATTTGTCCAGTAGCAGCAACTTATGTAGTATCTGTTTTTGTCTTTTTTTATAATGGGAGACACTTCAAATTGTTCGGGCTTTTCGACAAAAGAATTTATCTTGTCCCTATCAAATGTCCGAATATCTTTCAGATCTTCTGTCGAATAGATGTATTTTCTCAATGCATAATTGGCATGCCAAAATAGCGGAAGGTAATGCCACAATTCGTGCAAAAGATATACTTCTATGGCCCCTATCGGTGAATCCTCCACCATAATTGTGTTAAACAAGTCTAAATCCTCTCCGGAGGGGTCGGTTACATTCAGATGCGTATGATCCCCCATACCCATGTCTTTAGCCGGTTCTATTTGAAATGTACATCCGTCAGGAAGATGTAAGTGATTTAGGCAGTCAAAAATGCGTTGATAATCTTGCTCTGCTGCGATATGTTTCAGCTGCCGCCCTTTTTCTATACAGTCAGCTTGAATGGGAATTGCCGAGCATTCCTCAAAATTTTTAATGGTTTTCTTTTTCTGCATATCTTTTTGTTCTTTAATCTTGTCTTGTTCTTTTTGCCACTTATTCAACTTTATACTTCTTATCGCATCTCTTATTGTAATATAAGGAATGTAGAGAACAACTATTGGAGAAAACGTTACAAAAAGGACATAAAAATACCACGGCGCTTTTTCTTTTGTTTCGAAAAATGTTTCTGCTTTGGATTTCTTCCGAAAGAATTTGGAATATAGATAAATTAAGAGTAAGATAATCCACGAAATGCCGTAAACGAGCGACAAAACCATCCATACTGTTTTCATAATTCTGTATTTTTAGTGTATAGTTCAATTTTTAGGTTGTAAAAATCACGGATAGCTTACCGAACTTATAGTATCGTTAGCTCTCCCCCCCCCCTTCCTCCTTATCGCAAAAAAAATGTCTTTTTCCCGCGGCAAAAATACGTAGAATATCTCAAAAAACCAACAATTAATCCGAAAATTCCCGCCCGAAGACCGAAAATTCCCGAAAAATGTGTAATTTTGTGCAGTTATGTACAACCTCCGCTTGGCGAGCCGACGGACATAGCCCTTCCGCCCGCTGCTTGTACCCATTTTTTACCCGCAAATCACCATAGCCTGCGAATCAAATCGAGCGCAAATCACCATCGAATGAAAATAACCAATTTTGTTTCCGAGATAGGCTCGGTCATCTCCCGTCGAGGAAAAGCGTATTGGGAGGAGGGTCGTGTCGAGGTGCTGCAATCCGAGGATAATCTCTATCGAGCCACCGTGCACGGCACTTTGGACTACACCACCACCGTCGTGTTGAACGGCGATACGATCACCCATACTTCGTGCAACTGCCCTTACGGCAGCCGCTGCAAGCATGTGGCGGCCCTGCTTTACGAGATTCGCGCTCGCCGCAAGGGCGCAGCGAGCCCTACCGCTGCCACGCCGAGGCCGGAGCCGGGGCGCAACCTTGTTTTCCATAATACGCCCATGCCGGAGAAGGAGCTGTTCTGCCTCTGCTATATGGCTTTTTCGGACTACATCTCGCCCTATCTGTCGGGCGTCGTTCCGTTCCGCGGGTGGCATTTCACGATCACGGAGCATAAGAAATTTGTCAAGCACTTGACGCAAACCGGTTGGCTCCGGATTAGCGACTATTCTTTGCGTTATCAGGACGAAGTCGAGCTGCCGCCCCAATCGCTCCTTTACATACTCCAAGAGTTAGTCGAGAATCGCCCCGAGTGGCTTCGCTATTTTCGGGCGCACTACTCGCGCCAAGCCTATCTGTCGCCTTATATCCTTGATGTGCTGGAGGTGTGGTTCGGCAAGAAGCAGCGCCTCGAGCTGTCTTTAGCGGGTGCAACGAATATCGATTGGTCGGAATATACACAGTGGTTTGCAAGGGTTTTCTCGCCGTTGGTGCAGACCGGCGACATCGTTCGCCTGCACGACTTGCTGCCCGAATTCATTTTCTTCCCGGCGGTGCTGTACTGTTTGAACCAAGCAGCTCTTGCTGAGGACCCGCTTGTTCTTGCCAAAGTCGGAATGGCTCTGTCCCGCTTGGCTCTCCATGCCACACCCGAATGGTGGACGCTCCATCTGAATTATCGTTTGTATTTCTTCCTCGCTACGGGGCAGCTTCCTCCGCTCGAGGCAGACTACCCGGTGCTTGAGGAGCAAGCCGTCCATCTCGAAACCTGCGCCATCCGGTCGCTCTACGAGAATCGGTTGGACGAGGCCATCGCTCTGTTCCAAAAAAGTTTCAAGGTCGACCGGCGGCCGCGTGCATGGCAGCTGATGCCGTATCGAGCGCTGCCTTGCTTCTGCTATGTCATTGCGCTCGGGCGGCGGCGGAAGGAAGAGGATGTGAAAATCCTGCGCAAGCTGCTCAAGCGGAGCAAGGACGACGACACTCGTCATCTCCGCCCCATTTTCCCTTTGGCCAACTATTTCCAATCCACCACGCAGGAGAAGGACGCCGATTCGCTGCTGCTCGTTTTGCAGAACAGCTATGCCGATTCTATTCTGCGCTCCATGGCGATGGTCATTCTCTATTTCTTTGGCAAGCAGAAGCTCTTCCATGGCACGTTCCCTGTCTCGCATACCGCTCTGCTGCAGGCGGAGCTCTCGGCGTACGATGCTTCGGTTCAGTCGGCTTGGCCCTATCCGCCACTCCTCTCTCTGGTACCGGTCTACGAGGCGTGGGAGTTGGAGTTGGACGAGATACTCCGCGAGGCGCAGTCGGCAGGCACGGACAAGTCGGTCGAGGAGATGGTACGCTCGCAGGCCGAGACGCGGCTCATCTATTGCTACGACCATTCCGACATCCTCGAGGTGCGTGAGCAGCCCCGCCTGAAAAACGGCACGTGGGGCAAGGGCAAGAAGGTGAGCGCCGTTCGCTATGCCAATCAGGATCTCTGCATGGATGAGGTCGATCAGGCGATTCATGCCGTTTGGCGCAAGACCCACCGTTCCTACTATTCCGTGTCGTTCCCTTTGGCGCTGTCCGTCTTGCCGGCCGTGAAGGGGACCGACCGCCTCTATTACATCGGCGGCAATGCTTTCGAGCCCATCACGGTGCGCGAGGAGCAGCCGTTCCTTTTCACCCGCCGCGAGGGCAATCAAATCCTTTTCTCGACCAATATACCAAGTAACGCAGAGACCTACGGGAATATGTGGGTCGATCGCTCTTCCTATTCGGAGTGGGTCTATTATGTCCTGCCCGAGTCGAAGCACGCCCTCTTTGAGCGTATTTTGCATTTGGGGGCTGTGCCGGCCAAAGCCGAACCAACGCTTAAGAAACTCTTTGGCGCCCTGCAGGGGCAGTTCGAGGTCCATTCCGATGTCGAGGGCGCTGAGGCTATCCGCCAAGTGGAGGGGCAGTCGCTCCTCACGCTGCGCATTACGCCCGCCGGCGAAGACTACACCGCCGAGCTGCGGGTCTATCCCGTCGAGGGTAACGTCACCTACTTCTTCCCCGCGGGGGGCGACCCGAGCTACTACGACTTGTCGGAAGGCAAGCGTATCGAGGTGGTGCGTGCCATCCCGGCCGAACGCCGTGCGCTTCGGCAGGCCAATGCCGTTTTCGAGGACCTGCTGCATTGGCGTCCCTTCACTTCCGCTTCCGCCGAGCAGACCGTCTCGATGGTGCAGCTGCTCCGGCTGCTTCAAGTCGCTCCCGAACAGGCCTCGCTGTTCCAAATCGAGTGGTGTGAGGGGGCGAAAATCGCCGTGAACAAAGTCGACGCCTCCTCGTGGCATATTGCGGCCCGTCAAAAGGGCGGTTGGTTCGATATCGAGGGTAAGATTCCGCTCTCCGACGGACATATCGTCAGCATGGCGCAGCTGCTTACCCTGCTCCGTGAGAGCAAGGGCAACAACTATATCCGCCTGTCGGACACCGATTTTGTGGCTATCAGCGATGCCCTGCGCCGCCAGTTGGAGCGGTTAGAGGCGGTGTCGCAGACGCGTGGCGGCAAGGTGCAGGTGCCCGAGTTGGCGATGAGCGTCTTGGGCGGCTCGCTGCAAGGCGAAATGGAAATCGAGGAGCCGGACACCTTGTTGCAAATGCGGGAGCGTATCCGCGAGAGCGAGCAGCTGCCGTTTGCCGTGCCGGATGGCCTCAACGCCACGCTGCGTGACTACCAGATCGACGGTTTCCGTTGGATGATGCGCCTCCACCATTGGGGTGCGGGCGCTTGCTTGGCGGACGACATGGGTCTCGGCAAAACCATTCAGTCCATTGCCGTGCTGCTCGCCCATGCCGACGAGGGCGTGCAGATGGTCGTGGCTCCCGCTTCGGTGGTGGGCAATTGGCAGCGCGAGATCGCCCGTTTTGCGCCGTCGCTTACCACGGTGGTGCTCAACGACATCGCCGCCGACGACCGTGCTGAGGCGCTCAGCGGGCTGCATACCGGCGATGTGTTGGTGCTGACCTACGGGCTGCTTGTCTCGGAGCGGGAGAGCCTCACACCGCGCGAGTGGGTCACGGTCTGCCTCGACGAGGCGCACACCATCAAGAACCGCGACACCAAGTCTTCGGCGGCGGCGATGCAGCTGCGGGCCCGGAATCGAATCATCCTGACGGGTACGCCTATCCAGAACCACCTCGGCGAGCTGTGGAACCTCATGCAATTCATCAATCCGGGGCTGCTCGGCTCCTACGACCACTTCACCGAGCATTTCGTCAATCCCATTGCGGCGGGCATGGACGAGCCCAAGCAGCAGCTCAAGCGCCTGATTGCGCCCTTCACCCTGCGTCGCACCAAGCAGGAGGTGGCGCGTGAGTTGCCCGATAAGATGGAGATTCAGGTGCCTGTCACGCTCTCCGACGACGAGATGGCGGTCTACGAGGTGCTGCGCCGCGAGGCCAAGGCGCAGTTGGAGGCCGGCGCTTCGGTCAGCGTCAATACCCTTTCCATGATTACCCGCCTTCGGGAGGCGGCTTGTTCGGTCGCTCTCGTGGAGAAAAATTGGAAGGGCGAGAGCAGCAAGTTGGAGGCCATGCTCGACAAGCTCCAATCGATGGTGGAGCAGGGCAATCGGGTGTTGCTGTTCAGTCAGTTCACTTCGTTCCTCAAGATGGCCAAGCAGGCTATCGAGCAGGCGGGCATTACCGATCTCCTCTATTTGGACGGCAGCACGCCGCTCAGGGAGCGCCAACGCATGGTCGATGCTTTTCAGTCGGGAAAAGGACAGGTGTTCTTGATTTCGCTCAAGGCGGGCGGCTTAGGGCTGAACCTGACGGGGGCGAACTATGTCATTCACCTCGACCCGTGGTGGAATCCCGCCATCGAGCAGCAGGCGACCGACCGTGCCTACCGTATCGGGCAGAAGCAGAAGGTGACGGTCTATCACCTCATTGCCGAGCATACCATCGAGGAGAAGATTCTCCGCTTGCATCAGACCAAGCAGTCCTTGGCGGATTCCCTGCTCGACGGCACGAACCTCTCCCACCGCCTCACCGCGCAAGACCTCTTAGCGCTTTTGTCGTAACGAACCCTCTTGGCGCTTTTGTCGTAACGAACCCTCTTGGCCCCCCCTTACTTTCGGAACGATTGGGAGGTATCAATATGAATCAAAATGGTTTTCGTATTGATACCTGCTTTCGTTGTTTTTTTTATTTGCATTCCGTTTGCCCCCATTTTTATATCCGTCGTTTCCCCGTTCGTCGTCGTTTTTTTTATTCGCATTCCTTTGGGTCCCATTTTTACCTCCGTTGTTTTCCCGTTTTGCTTTGTATGGATATGCATATCCGGTACCTCTCCCTCTAATTTCCTTCTTTGGTAGAGTGTTATCATGTCTTCCAATGGTAGTTCGAATGGTCCTTCAAAAGGTTCTCCGAACGGTCCTCTGAACGGTCCTTCAAAATGTATATGTCGGAATGCTTGTTTCATCTCTTTCCATTGTTGGCATAGTTTTTCCACCTCTTCCGGTGCGATGCGTTCTCTCGGGTGCCAATCGGCGAGGATGGCATACATGCGTTTCGGGTTGTCCACCACCTCTTCTCCGAACTGTTCCACCACCTTTTTTATATCATTGAGTGTTATCATGCGTCAAGAATTTTAGTTGTCATTGAGTAAGAATCGTATCATAGCTGCGCATCCCGTACGATTCCCGCCACGGATATATCATCCGTCGAGCCTCGTTGGCTCATGGTCGGCAGGTAGCCTCTCAGGTCGTCGACAGCCTTCTCAAAGTCCGCCCGCAGTTGTCCGTGCAGCACTCGGTAGAAGTCGTACAGCCCCTCCGTGCCCGCAAAGCAGTCTTCCGCCCCGTCGGTCGCCACAAAAATGGCTTTGTATCGGTTGGCTCGCTCCATGCAGAAGCGGAACTCGTTGAGCGCATCTTTGTCGCAGAGTGAGGTCGTGCGGTTGAGAAAACAGCGCTTGTCCCACGGAACGGGTTGTACGCAGGTGTCGTTTTGGGCGATGGCCACACAGTGTCCGTCGCCTATCTGCAGTCCGAAGAAATCCCGCTCGGTGCAGAGCGTGGCGATGAGCGTGGTGCCGTAGGCTTTCTGCCAATGCCCGCCGTGGGTGTCGAACGGCTCTTGTCGGTAATCCGCCTCGATGCGTTGCTGCCATTCCGCTACCAACGCCGAAGCAACTTGCCTTTTCCAGTCCCCGCTCGGCAGGTCGCGCATGGCGTGTGTGCTCGCTGCGAACGCCGTCAGCACGCTTTGCGCAGCCTCCACCGCCATGCGAGAGCCGCGGTCGCTGCGGAAATACGCTGCGCCGCCGTGTCCGTCTGCCACCACCGCCCATGCATAGTCGGCAGTCTGCCCCGATGCACTGTAGTCTTGGCAGGGGCGGGCGCCCGCACTATGCGAGGCGCCGATTTGTGAAATTGCCAAAGTACGCATAGCCGTCTTGCTTAAAATCCGTCTGTCAGTTGGTTGAGGTCGGTGTTGTCGGCGTTGAATTCCTGCACTTGCGTTGCCATCTGCGCCTGCTTGGTCTGTACGTTGCCGTTCTGTCCCGCTTGCCCCACGCCGATGCCGCTGCTCTGCGAACCGATTTTCGAGCTTGTCACGCTCACAAAGCGTATCATGGCTTTTAGGGCCTCCGGCGTGTGGGCAGTCAGCACCAATTCCGGATTGCCCGTAAATTCAGCGAGCACATCCTTATCTGCATCGTCGCCGATAGCCACTGCCACCCGAATGGCATAGCGGAACCACTTGTTCTCTTTCAGTTTAGCCAACGCCGACTGATATTCATCGGTGGGATGTCCGTCGGACATCAAGAAGAGGACGGGCGCAAAACAGCCGGTCGCCGATTGCAGGAACTCGCGGCGGGACAGTTTTCGGTTCAGCTCCTCGAAGGCTGCCCCCATGTTGGTCATACCATTTGTTCCGAGGTCGTTCCAGCATAGTCCCTCTACGGGCGAAGGCGTGATGGTCCAATGGCAATCGGTGGCGAACTGTAGGCAGGCGAAGTGGATGCAGGCATCGGCGTTCTCGGCCGACAGACCGGAGAGTTCGGGCAGCACTTCACGTATGGCGGTGTTCACGGCACCGATTTTGGTGCCTGCCATCGACGAAGAGGTGTCCACTACAAAGAAAAGCGTCATTTGTCGACGCGCAATTTCAACGGTTTCTAAAGGATTCATATGTGTATAATTTAA
>CAVHGD010000017.1:28862-30356 GCA_963635385.1 Dialister sp. CAG:486
TTTAGCGTTCGTTGTTTCCGATTATCGTTCCCTCGTGGTCGCCGAAGTTGATTTTGACGCCCCGGAAAATGGGAACGGCGCCTTTTGGCGGCACGCTGAGCGTGCGTTGGTCGGGCAGCGTGCAGACCCAAGTCTGCTCCGTCTCGTTTCGTATTCCCCACAAGGCAGGATTATTCTTGTTTGCCACCACACTCCCAATCGCCCCAAAATTTTCTCCTCTCCCACAAAAATTCTCTCCTTTCCTTCCAAAATCCACTTCTTTCCTACCAAAATTCCCTCCATTTCTATCACAGCCGGGCCCTTTTCTATCCCTTTCCTGCTCCTCTTTTTTCCCTGTTTTCCCGAAGATACGCCCTACCAAGAATAGTGGAACGTACTGTTTTTCCGTCTTGAGCAGAAGTACGCGCGGGAGGGTGCTATTACAGTTGAAGCAGACCGCCACGGGCTTGTCGATATCGTAAAAGGTCTCATTCCCGCACGAGCATACAACAATCCGGTTGCGCAGCGTGAGGAGCATGTTGAGCCAGTCGTTGTCCGACCAACGCCGATTCGGGGTGTGCAGTACTTCCTGCGAAAAAGCGTGCGTGAATGCGTCACGTACAAACTGCGGGAACAGCGGCCAACGGATAATCACATTCGTATGCACGCCCGATACGGGGCGATTGCTCTCGTCCTTGGGGTCGAAGATAAAAACAGGATGCTCCCCATAGACGTGGCGCTCCACCTCATCGGTCAGGCACGGCACCGAGGCGACTCGCTTTCCGTCGAGCGGATGGTTGTTCGTCAGCAGCATAAACAGCACCACCGACAGCGAGAAGTAGTCGCTCAGGTTGTTCGGTTGGCTCTTCCCTACCACCACTTCGGGCGCCATGTAGCGGCACTTGCCCTTGATGCCGAGATTGACGTCGGCGGGGCAGACGTTGTCGTTGTCGCAGATGCGCACATCGCCCGTGGCGGGGTTAAAGAAGAAGTTGCCGTCGTTGAGGTCTTGATAGGACAGCCCCCGTCGGTGCAGTTCTCGGAACGCCAAAGTGATTTGGAGCGCTCCGTTCAGCATGGCCGACCATGAAGCAAAGCGTGCCTTTGCCACCAAGAATCGAGAAAAATCGACATAGTCCTTAGGGCGCAGGGGCATGAGGTAGCCGGTGTAGTCGCGCGTATTGACACATGCCAGCGGCCAGAGAAAATGCTCGGTGGGAGCGCCTTGACGGATGTTCTCGGCAAGGTTATTCATAAAAGCCTGTGACGGGCGGCGAGCGTAGATTTTGAGGGCGTATTGCTTTCCGTTCACTTCGCAGCGGTAGACCGCACCCTGTCCGCCTTCGCCGAGCAGCGAGCGCACAACGGCCGTCGTGCCGTTCGAGAGAGGAATACATTTTCCGTTGAGAGGAATACATTTTCCGTTACCAATTTGTTTCATATTCGCAAAAAAATGAATTTAGTAGTTAAAAATCAGTAATTATTAGGTAAAAAAATATGAGGTAGGAATTATGA
>CAVHGD010000018.1:0-30331 GCA_963635385.1 Dialister sp. CAG:486
CTACAATTCAACAATTAGTTAGAAAAGGAAGAGCAGAACTTATCGACAAGAGCAAGAGCCCTGCATTGGACAGCTGCCCGCAACGTCGTGGTGTATGTGTACGTGTGTACACGACTACTCCTAAAAAGCCTAACTCCGCTATGCGTAAGGTGGCTCGTGTTCGTCTGACGAACCAAAAGGAGGTCAATGCGTACATCCCGGGCGAGGGTCACAACCTGCAGGAGCACAGCATCGTAATGGTGCGTGGCGGCCGTGTAAAGGACCTGCCGGGTGTTCGTTACCACATCGTTCGTGGTACGTTAGATACCGCCGGTGTGGCTAACCGCCTGCAACGTCGTAGTAAGTACGGTGCTAAGCGCCCGAAAGCAAAGAAGTAATTCTACATTACGAAGTTCTGTAACTAATTAACTAACTGAAAGTTCCATATTTGGGACGATGAACAAGGGTTGATCGGTTGAGTAAGTCAAAGATGAAGAATTTGCGTGCAGCAAAGGAGTAAATTGGCTGAAGCGAAGACAACCACAAAAACAAACAAACAACAATGAGAAAAGCAAAACCAACAAAACGCGTTATCCTTCCGGATCCCGTTTATGGAGAGGTTATGGTGGCTAAGTTTGTAAACCACCTTATGCTCGACGGTAAGAAAAACACCTCGTACGGTGTGTTCTATACCGCACTGGGTTTGGTAGAACAGAAGGCAAAGTCGGAGGATAAGACCGCTTTGGACATCTGGAAACAAGCCCTCGACAACATCACTCCTTTGGTAGAGGTTAAGTCGAAACGTATCGGTGGTGCAACCTTCCAAGTGCCGACCGAGATCCGCGCTGACCGCAAGGGCTCTATCGCCATGAAGAATATGATCGCGTTCGCGCGTAAGCGTGGCGGTCACTCGATGGCAGAGAAACTGGCAGCCGAGATTATGGACGCCTACAACAACCAAGGTGGTGCCTTCAAACGTAAAGAGGATATGCACCGTATGGCTGAGGCTAACCGTGCATTCGCACATTTCCGCTTCTAAACAGACACTAACGGTTTACACAAATGGCTAAACACGATCTAAAATTAAACAGAAACATCGGTATCATGGCGCACATCGATGCCGGTAAGACCACCACTTCGGAGCGTATCCTGTACTACACGGGTTTGACGCACAAGATTGGTGAGGTACACGATGGTGCCGCAACGATGGACTGGATGGTTCAGGAGCAGGAGCGTGGTATTACGATTACCTCGGCTGCTACGACCACCTATTGGCCCTATAACGGCAATAAGTACAAAATCAACTTGATAGACACTCCGGGGCACGTGGATTTCACCGTTGAGGTGGAGCGTTCGCTGCGTATCTTGGATGGTGCTGTGATGACTTTGTGCGCCGTTGGTGGTGTACAACCTCAGTCGGAGACCGTATGGCGTCAGGCTGACAAGTACAACGTACCGCGTATCTGCTACATCAACAAGATGGACCGTTCGGGTGCCAACTTCTTTGATGTGGTTCGCCAAATTAAAGAAGTGCTCGGCGCTACCCCGTGCCCGATCCAAATCCCTGTAGGAAACGAAGAGACCTTCAAGGGCGTTGTGGATCTGATCAAGATGAAGGCTATCCTTTGGCACGATGAGACCATGGGCGCTGAATACGAGGTAGATGACATCCCCGCTGAACTGCAAGCTGAGGCTGAGGAGTGGCGTGACAAGATGCTCGAGACCTGCGCTGAGTTTGACGATACGCTGATGGAGAAGTACTTCTCGGATCCTTCGACGATTACCGAAGAGGAGATCCGTGCCGCTATCCGCAAGGGTACGATCGCTATGCATATTTTCCCCGTTATCTGCGGTTCTTCGTTCAAGAACAAGGGCGTGCAGACGATGTTGGATGCCGTTTGTGCATACCTGCCGAGCCCGCTGGATACGCCGGAAATTGACGGTACCGACCCGCGCAACGACGAGAAAATCAGCCGTAAGCCGGATGATGATGAGCCGCTCTGCGCACTCGCATTCAAGATTGCAACCGACCCATACGTAGGTCGTCTCTGCTACTTCCGTGTTTATTCGGGTAAGCTCGAGGCCGGTTCGTACGTATACAATCCTCGTTCGGGCAAGAAAGAGCGTATCTCGCGTATCTTCCAAATGCACTCGAACCACCAAAACCCGGTAGATTTCATCGCTGCTGGTGATATCGGAGCCGGCGTTGGTTTCAAGGATATCCGTACCGGTGATACCCTCTGCGACGAAGAGAATCCTATCGTACTGGAGGCAATCGAGTTCCCCGCACCTGTGATTGGTGTATCGGTTGAGCCGAAGAGCCAAGCTGACCTCGACAAACTGGGCGTAGGTCTGCAGAAGCTGGCTGAAGAGGACCCGACCTTCACCGTTAAGACCGATGAGCAAACGGGCCAAACCGTTATCTCCGGTATGGGTGAGTTGCACCTCGAGATTATTATTGACCGTCTGAAGCGTGAGTTCAAGGTGGAATGTAACCAAGGACGCCCGCAAGTGGCTTACCGCGAGGCTATCTCGATGCCGGTTGAGCTGCGTGAGACCTACAAGAAACAATCGGGTGGTCGTGGTAAATTCGCCGACATGTTCGTACGCGTTGAGCCCGCTGATCCGGATTTCGACGGCAGCCTGCAGTTCGTAAACGAAGTGAAGGGTGGTAACATTCCTAAGGAATACATCCCGTCGATCGAGAAGGGCTTCCAAGCCGCTATGAAGAACGGTGTGCTGGCCGGCTATCCGGTTGACCAACTGAAAGTAACCGTTATCGATGGTAGCTTCCACCCCGTTGACTCGGATCAATTGTCGTTTGAAGTCTGCGCACAGATGGCATTCAAGAACGCCTGCGTGAAAGCAAAACCGGTTCTCATGGAGCCTATCATGAAGGTTGAGGTGGTAACACCGGAAGAGAACATGGGTGATGTGATCGGCGACTTGACAAAGCGTCGTGGCCAAGTGGAAGGTATGGATACCGCTCGTACCGGTGCACGTATCGTGAAAGCGAAAGTGCCTTTGAGCGAGATGTTCGGTTACGTTACCGCACTGCGTACCATTACTTCGGGTCGTGCAACTTCGAGCATGGAGTTCTCGCACTACGAGGCTGTTTCGAGCGCAATTGCGAAGGCAGTGCTCACGGAATGCGGTGGTCGTGCTGATTTGGTATAATTTTTGCATGGTGTGTATGCGGCTCTTTTGAGTCCGCATGCACACTATACTTTGTGCATACAATAGGCTGCGAAATGCCTATAAATCAAGCGAGTAGGGCGGGTCGTTCTAAGCAAATGACTCTTTAGACCTTTCGCGCTATTCGTGTGAATGGGGGTATTATGGCCTCCGATTAACAATAACTAATTCATTAAATTACTGACATGAGTCAAAAAATTCGTATCAAGCTGAAATCTTTCGACCATAACTTGGTGGATAAGTCGGCAGAGAAAATCGTGAAGACCGTAAAATCGACCGGTGCTGTAATCAGTGGTCCTATTCCATTGCCTACGCACAAGCGTATTTTTACCGTAAACCGCTCGACCTTCGTAAACAAGAAGAGCCGCGAGCAGTTTGAGCTGTCTTCGTACAAGCGTCTGATCGACATCTACAACGCTAACCCCAAGACCATCGAAGCACTGATGAAACTTGAGTTAGCTTCGGGTGTGGAAGTAGAGATTAAGGCATAAGGCATAGGCAACGAGACGTCCTCTCTATTCTCGATGCTTATTTAATTGCATTGGCCGTTACACAATTGTCAATTAACTAACAAGCCGCTTCCCTCGGCTACTCGACCAAGTAATCTTCGGGTGAAGGTGTCCGGTCCGCGGGCGAGAGCGGAAAAATATCAATAAAAACTAACAACTTAGCAAAAATGCCAGGATTATTAGGAAAGAAAATCGGAATGACTTCCGTATTCGGTGCTGATGGCAAGAATATCCCATGCACCGTCATCGAGGCAGGTCCTTGCGTTGTTACCCAATTGAAGACCGTAGAAAAAGACGGCTACGAGGCTGTTCAGGTTGGCTTCATGCAGAAGAGCGAGAAGCACACCAATAAGGCTGAAGCAGGTCATTTCAAGGCGGCAGGGGTACAACCGATGCGTCACCTCGCTGAATTTGATGAGTTCGACAAGGAACTCAAATTGGGTGATACCATCACAGTGGCTGATGTGTTCGAAGAGAACCAGTATGTTGATGTGATTGGTACCTCGAAAGGTAAAGGTTTCCAAGGTGTTGTAAAACGCCACGGTTTTGGTGGTGTAGGTCAGTCTACACACGGTCAGGACGACCGTCTGCGTGCGCCGGGTTCGGTGGGTGCTTGTGCATATCCTAGCCGCGTGTTCCCCGGAACTCGTATGGGTGGCCACATGGGGCAAGACCGCATTACCGTTCAGAACCTCGTCGTTCTTAAAGTTATCCCTGAGTACAACTTGATTATGGTCAAGGGTAGTATTCCGGGCGCTAAAAATTCTATCGTCGTTATCAACAAGTAATTAGTGTTATGGAACTTAGTATTTTGAATCAAGCCGGTCAGGAAACCGGCAAGAAGATTGTCCTCAACGACACTATCTTCGCTATCGAGCCTAACGACCACGCTATCTACTTGGATGTTAAGCAATATCTGGCTAACAACCGTCAGGGTACAGCCAAGGCTAAACAGCGTAGCGAAAATGCTCACTCTACTCGTAAGTTGGGTCGTCAGAAGGGCGGCGGAGGTGCTCGTCCGGGCGATATGAAGTCGCCGGTTCGCGTAGGTGGTGGTACCATCTTTGGTCCCGTACCCCGCAGCTATGACTTCAAGCTCAACCGCAAAGTAAAACAATTGGCTCGTAAGTCGGCACTCAGCCTTCGTGCAAAGCAAGACCAAATCATTGTATTGGACACGATCTCGTTTGAAGCTCCGAAGACCAAGGCAATGGTAGAGGTGCTGAACAACCTGAAGGTGGCAGGCAAGAAAGTACTGTTTGTACTGACCGGCGAGAACGCAAACGTTTGCAAATCGGCTGCTAACCTGCAGAAGACCAACATCGTTTCGGCAAACGAGTTGAATACTTATACTATTATGAACGCGAATGTAGTGGTACTGACCGAGGCTTCGGCAGCCGCTATTGAGGCAACTTTTAACGCTTAAGGAGGTTACGCTATGGCAATTATTATCAAACCTATCGTCACTGAAAAGATGACCGCTGCCGGCGAGAAGTTGAATCGTTACGGTTTTCGCGTGGAGCGTACTGCCAATAAAGTAGAAATCAAGAAGGCAGTAGAAGAAATGTACAATGTACAGGTAGTGGATGTAAACACACTGATTGTGGCTCCCAAAGTGAAACAACGCTATACCAAGAGCGGTTTGCTGAAGGGTGCACAACAGGCTTACAAGAAAGCTATTGTGACATTGAAAGAAGGTGAAACAATCGATTTTTATAGCAATATCTAAAGATGGCTGTACGTAAATTTAAGCCCACTACACCGGGGCAACGGCACAAAGTTATCGGCGCATTTGAGACAATTACCGCAAGTGCACCGGAGAAATCTCTTGTGTTTGGTAAACGCAAAACGGGTGGTCGCAACCATGTTGGTAAGATGACCATGCGTTATATCGGCGGCGGACACAAGCAGAAATATCGTGTAATTGACTTCAAACGCAACAAAGATGGTGTACCCGCTACAGTAAAAACGATTGAGTACGATCCGAATCGTTCGGCTCGCATCGCTCTTTTGTTCTACGCTGACGGCGAGAAGCGTTATATTCTTGCACCTAACGGACTGCAAGTAGGTCAAACGGTTATGTCGGGAGCAGAGGCTGCTCCTGAAGTAGGTAACGCCCTTCCGATGGCAAACATTCCTCTCGGAACGCTGATTCACAACATTGAGTTGCGTCCGGGTCAAGGAGCTTGCATGGTTCGTTCGGCAGGTGTGTTCGCACAACTCTCTTCGCGTGAAGACAAGTATGCAATCATCAAATTGCCTTCAGGTGAACTTCGTAAGGTGCTGGCAGCATGCAAGGCTACCGTGGGTGTAGTCGGCAACAGCGACCACGCACTGGAGAAAAGCGGTAAGGCAGGTCGTAGCCGTTGGCTCGGTCGTCGTCCGCGCAACCGTGGTGTTGTAATGAACCCTGTAGATCACCCGATGGGTGGTGGTGAAGGTCGTGCATCCGGTGGTCATCCTCGCTCGCGTAAGGGCTTGTTGGCTAAGGGCTATAAGACTCGTCACCCGAAGAACCAGAGCAATCAGTTCATCATCGAAAGAAGAAAGAAATAACCTATTAAAATCACAACATTTATGAGTCGTTCATTGAAAAAAGGACCGTTTATCAATGTCAAGTTGGAGGATAAGGTGCTGGCTATGAATGAGTCGGGCAAGAAAGAAGTTGTCAAGACTTGGAGCCGCGCATCGATGATTTCTCCTGATTTTGTAGGTCATACGATTGCAGTTCACAATGGAAATAAGTTCATTCCTGTTTATGTTACCGAGAACATGGTAGGACACAAGCTGGGCGAATTCGCTCCTACGCGTACCTTCCGTGGCCACGCCGGCAACAACAAGAAGTAATCCATTGAATCATTAAAACAACAAATTAAATTTTAGAATTCAAAATGGGTGCTAGAAAACATAATACAGCCGAAGCATTGAAGGAGGCTCGCAAGAACCAATACTTTGCTAAGCTCAATAACGTTCCTACCTCTCCACGCAAAATGCGCCTTGTTGCTGACATGATTCGTGGTATGGAAGTGAACCGTGCACTGGGTGCTTTGCATTTCTCTACCCGAGAGGCATCGCGCGCTATGGAAAAAGTTCTGAAATCGGCCATCGCTAACTGGGAAACCAAAACCGGCAAGAAGGCTGATCAAGAAACCCTATATGTAAGTAATATTACGGTTGACGGTGGTATGATGCTTAAGCGTCTTCTGACCGCTCCTCAAGGTCGTGGCTACCGTGTGCGCAAGCGCAGCAACCATATTACGGTTTTCGTAGATACAAAAAATACTAACACTGAAAAGTAATCAACAAAATGGGACAGAAAATTAATCCTATTGCTAACCGCCTCGGTATTGTTCGTGGTTGGGATTCCAACTGGTTTGGCGGTAAGAACTACGGGGATACCATTGTAGAGGATACGAAGATTCGTGAGTACCTCAATGTCCGTCTTGCTGAAGCCGGTATTTCTCGTATCGTTATCGAAAGAACTCTGAAACTTGTAACTGTAACTGTCTGCACCGCTCGCCCCGGTTTCATCATCGGTAAGGGTGGACAAGAGGTTGACAAATTGAAGGAGGAACTGAAAAAAATTACCAAACAAGATGTTCAAATCAACATCTTCGAGGTGAAACGCCCGGAACTCGATGCAACTATCGTAGCTACCAAGATTGCTCGTCAATTGGAAGGCAAAATCGCTTACCGTCGTGCCGTTAAGATGGCCATTGCTTCTACCATGCGTATGGGAGCAGAGGGTATCAAGGTACAAGTGAGCGGCCGTCTGAACGGCGCCGAGATGGCTCGCAAAGAGATGTACAAAGAGGGGCGTACTCCTCTGCACACACTGCGTGCTGACATCGATTATTGCCAAATTGGTGCGCATACCAAAGTAGGTGTTATCGGTGTTAAGGTTTGGATCTGCCGTGGCGAAGTTTACGGCAAGAAGGACCTCGCTCCTAACTTTACCCAAAAGTCGGAAGGTCGTGGCGCTGATCGTCGTCAAGACCGTCGCGACGGGGATCGTAGAGGCGGTTTCCGCAGAAACAAAAAACAATAAGTTTAACCGATTTGTAGATTACAACAGTTATGTTACAACCTAAGAAAACTAAATTCCGTCGTTCGCAAAAGGGCCGTATTAAGGGCATCGCGCAACGCGGTAACGAACTTGCTTTTGGTTCGTTCGGTATCAAGTCGCTTGGTACCATCTGGTTGACTGGTCGTCAAATCGAAGCAGCCCGTGTTGCAGTAACCCGTTACATGCAACGTCAAGGTCAAGTATGGATTCGCGTATTCCCGGATAAACCTATCACTAAGAAACCTTTGGATGTCCGTATGGGTAAGGGTAAAGGTGCTCCCGAAGGATTCGTTGTTCCATTGGCTCCCGGTCGCATTATCTTCGAGGTAGACGGCGTTCCTTACGAGGTAGCTAAAGAGGCTCTTCGTTTGGCAGCTCAGAAACTTCCTATCACTACCAAATTTGTCGTAAGACGTGATTACGACCCAACCCAAAATGTTTAATTAGGATTATGAAAACAGCAGAAATTAAAGAATTAACTACCGCTGAGATCCAAGAGCGTTTGGCTGCAGAGAAAGATGCACTCGTGCGCTTGAAACTGAATCACAGCATTTCTCCGCTTGACAATCCGTTGCAGATTAAGGTTGCTCGTAAGACAATCGCACGTCTTGCAACAGAACTTCGTGCAAGAGAATTAACCAAGTAAAAACGAGAGTGAAATGGAAACAAGAAATTTAAGAAAAGAGCGTGTGGGCGTTGTCGTTTCCAACAAGATGGATAAGACTATTGTCGTAGCCGTTAAGTGGAAAGAGAAACACCCCATCTATGGCAAGTTTGTCAATAAAACACGTAAGTTCCATGTTCATGACGAGAAGAACGAGTGTGGTATCGGCGATACCGTTCGTATTATGGAAACTCGTCCTTTGAGCAAAACTGTTCGTTGGCGTCTAACTCAAATTATCGAAAGGGCTAAGTAATTATGATACAACAAGAATCAAGACTTACAGTTGCGGATAATTCCGGTGCAAAAGAAGCATTGTGCATCCGTGTACTGGGCGGAACCAAGAAGCGTTACGCCACCCTTGGAGACACCATCGTAGTAGCAGTAAAGGGTGTTATTCCTTCGTCGGACATCAAAGACGGTGCGGTTAGCCGCGCTATCGTTGTTCGCGTGAAGAAAGAAGTACGTCGTGCTGACGGTAGCTACATCCGTTTCGATGATAACGCTTGCGTGCTTATCTCGAACGCCGGTGAACTCCGCGGCTCGCGTATCTTTGGCCCGGTGGCTCGTGAACTCCGTCAAACGAACATGAAAATTATCTCGTTGGCACCTGAAGTGCTTTAATCATCTAAATTATTACAGTAATGGCAAAATTACATATTAAGAAAGGTGATACCGTCTATGTAAATGCGGGTGCTGACAAAGGCAAGACCGGCCGTGTGCTGGAGGTGCTGGTAGATAAGCAGCGTGCTATCGTAGAGGGTTTGAATATGGTATCGAAGAGTACCAAACCTAATGCAAAGAACCCACAAGGTGGTATTGTTAAACAGGAGGCTTCCATTCATATCTCGAACCTCAACCCCGTTGAGAACGGCAAACCGGTTCGTGTAGGCCGCATCGAGAAGGATGGTAAGTTGGTCCGTGTATCTAAAAAATCCGGAAAGGAACTATAGTGATGAATACAGCAAGTCTAAAACAAGATTATCAGGAGCGTATCGTTCCTATCTTGATGAAGGAGTTTAACTACACTACAGTAATGCAGTGCCCGAAACTCACAAAGATTGTCCTCAATCAGGGCTTGGGCGAGGCTGTAGCCGATAAGAAAATCATCGATGTCGCACAGGCAGAGATGACTGCTATCGCAGGTCAGAAGGCTGTCGCTACCACTTCCAAGAAAGATATCGCAAACTTCAAGGTTCGTAAAAAGATGCCGATCGGCGTACGCGTTACTCTCCGTGGGGAGCGTATGTACGAGTTTTTGGAGCGTCTGGTACGTGTGGCTCTGCCCCGTATCCGCGACTTCAAAGGTATCGAGAACAAGATGGACGGTCGTGGTAACTACACGCTCGGCATCCAAGAGCAGATTATCTTCCCCGAAATCAACATTGATAACATCACCAAACTGCTGGGTATGAACATTACGTTCGTAACCACGGCTAATACCGACGAAGAGGGTTTCGCTCTGTTGCGTGAGTTTGGTTTACCGTTCAAAAAGTAATCATCACTATGGCAAAAGAATCAATGAAAGCCCGCGAGGTAAAGCGTGCCGCATTGGTTGCTAAATATGCAGCAAAGCGTGCGCAACTCCTCAAGGATGGTGACTATGTAGGTCTCCAATCGCTGCCTAAGAACGCAAGTCCCGTTCGTTTGCACAACCGTTGCAAGATTACGGGTCGTCCGAAAGGCTATATGCGTGCATTCGGCTTGAGTCGTATTCAGTTCCGTGAGATGGCTTCGAAGGGGCTCATTCCGGGAGTGAAGAAAGCAAGTTGGTAATCGAATACGGCAGACCCGGGGAAGTTACTGCTTCTCCGGGATTGTCGTACAGTTATCGATATTTTCGATTGTGCGGCTATTTTACGCTATTAATATTCGGCAGAATAATTGCATACGATAAAAGTGCTTAATTATTTTATCGCTTTTCTACGGGTGGAATATGCTCCGGAGGTGCGGCAAATAAGTGTAGATAGACTGCTTTTGCGTTGTCTTCTCTTTTAGCATCCGTTTATCTTGTCAGTTATTGTGGCATGATATTTGTGTGTAATAATTGGTTGTGCCGATTGCAAGAATGTCGGTAATAACTATACTTTTTGGGGCGTAGAAACCCCGTATTATTAAATATTGTCCCGGAAGGCGGGATTAATTTAACAACAAACATTTATGACAGATCCTATCGCAGATTATCTGACTCGTCTCAGAAATGCAATCAAAGCCGGTCATCGCGTAGTAGAGGTGCCTGCTTCGAATCTGAAGAAAGAGATCACCCGTATCTTGTTTGAAAAAGGTTATATCCTTTCGTACAAGTTCGTGGAAGATGGGCCTCAAGGTACTATCAAGATTGCCTTGAAGTATGATCCCGTTAACAAAGTTAACGCCATCAAGAGTTTACAACGTGTGTCGACCCCCGGTCTTCGTAAGTATGTGGGCTATCGTGAGATGCCTCGCGTGCTGAACGGCCTCGGTATCGCTATTCTCTCTACCTCCAAAGGTGTGATGACAAACAAGGAAGCCCTTGGTCAGCAACTTGGCGGTGAGGTGATTTGTTATGTTTACTAATGTAAGGAGGAAAGACTATGTCAAGAATTGGTAAATTGCCTATTGCTATCCCTGCAGGTGTAACCGTAACGGTCAGCCCGGAGAATGTTGTAACCGTAAAAGGTCCTAAGGGCGAATTGACTCAAGCTGTTGATCCGTTGATTACGGTAACGGTTGAGGATGGTGTATGCCATGTTTCTCGTCCGAATGATGAAAAAGAAAGTCGTGCAAAACACGGTTTGTATCGTGCTTTGATTCACAATATGGTAGTTGGCGTCCATGACGGCTACAAGAAAGTGCTTGAGCTGGTCGGTGTCGGTTTCCGTGTGGAGTTGGCGCAACCGCAAGTGCTGAACTTTGCGTTGGGCTATACGCACCCTATCTATTTGGGCTTGCCTAAAGAAATAAAGGTAGAGACCAAGTCGGAGCGTAACCAAAACCCGCTTGTTATCTTGGAGTCGGCTGACAAGCAACTTCTCGGCCAAGTTTGCGCCAAGATTCGTTCATTCCGTCGTCCGGAGCCTTATAAGGGTAAGGGTGTTCGCTTCCAAGGTGAAGTGGTTCGTCGTAAGGCAGGTAAGTCGGCCGGTAAATAATAGAAAGGAAGTAGTATGATTCAGAAAATTGCAAGAAGACTTAAGATAAAAGCTTCGATCCGCGCTAAGGTGTCGGGTACGGCCGAGCGTCCTCGTCTGACGGTATTCCGCAGCAACAGCCAGATTTACGCACAAGTTATCGACGACTTGAAAGGCGTAACGGTTGCCAGTGCATCGTCGCTCGGAATCAAAGATAAAATTACCAAGAGCGAGAAGGCTGCGTTGGTAGGTAAAGCAATTGCCGAAGCTGCTAAGAAAGCAGGCGTTGAGGAAGTTGTTTTCGACCGTAACGGTTATCTCTATCATGGTCGTGTTCAATCATTGGCAGACGCTGCTCGTGAAGCAGGTCTCAAATTCTAATACAACGAGACGAAAATGAATCGAGTTAAATCAACACAAGACTTGGAACTCAAGGAGCGCCTTGTCGCAGTTAACCGCGTAACCAAAGTTACGAAAGGTGGACGTACATTTACTTTCGCTGCTATCGTTGTAGTAGGTGACGGAAATGGCATTGTAGGATACGGTTTGGGTAAGGCAGGTGAAGTTACCGCCGCTATCTCGAAGGCAACCGAGGCTGCTAAGAAGAACCTTATTCAAGTGCCTGTTCAGAAGGGTACCATTCCTCACGAGCAATATGCTAAGTTTGGCGGTGCGCGCGTTTATATTCAACCGGCTACTACCGGTACCGGAGTTAAGGCAGGTGGTGCCATGCGTGCCGTGCTGGAGTCTGTAGGCGTTACAGACGTGCTTGCTAAGGCAAAAGGCTCGTCTAATCCTCACAACCTTGTTAAGGCTACCGTTGCCGCTCTCGCTGAACTGCGTGATGCGCGTACGGTTGCTCAAAACCGTGGTGTGAGCCTCTCGACAGTGTTTAACGGTTAATTTCGTGATTACTATGGCAACAATTAAGATTCAGCAAGTTCGCAGCATTATCCGCTGCCCGAAAGTGCAAAAAGAGACGATGCAGGCTCTTGGTTTGCGCAAAATCAATGCCATCGTTGAGCACGAGGCTAATCCTGCTATTCTCGGAATGGTGGAGAAAGTAAAACATTTGGTAAAAGTTATTGATTAATAAGAAAAAGCAATGGAATTACATAATTTAACTCCTGCTGCAGGTTCGGTAAAAACCGCAAAACGTATCGGTCGTGGTGCCGGTTCGGGACTCGGTGGAACCTCTACCCGCGGTCATAAGGGTGCAAAGTCGCGTTCCGGCTATTCGAAGAAGATTGGTTTCGAGGGTGGTCAGATGCCTATGCAGCGTCGTTTGCCGAAGTTCGGTTTCAAGAACATCAATCGTGTAGAGTATAAGGCTGTAAACCTTTCTACGCTCCAAGCTTTGGCAGAGGCAAAGCAATTGTCTCAAATTGGTGTCGCTGAATTGCATGAGGCAGGTTTTGTCAGCAAGAATGCCCTTGTTAAGATTCTTGGCAACGGTACGCTGACGGCAAAACTGACCGTTAAGGCTCACGCCTTCAGCAAGACGGCTGAAGAGGCTATTACTGCTGCCGGCGGTACAATCGAGAAAATCTAAGTTAACCGAGGAGTGTTGGTATAAGCGGGTAAAAACCGCTTGTACCAATGTTTCAGTTAAAAACGCAAAGTATGAAATTTATTGAAACATGTAAAAATATCTGGAAGATTGAAGATCTCCGTAATCGGTTGGGTATCACGCTGCTTTTTGTGCTGATCTACCGATTCGGTTCTTTCATTGTCCTTCCGGGTATTGATCCCTCGGCGCTTTCTGCTCTGCACAACCAGACGGCAGGCGGCTTGATGGCTCTGTTGGATATGTTCTCCGGTGGTGCATTCTCCAATGCATCGATCTTTGCGCTTGGTATTATGCCCTATATCTCTGCTTCGATCGTAATCCAACTGCTAACCATTGCAGTGCCTTACTTTCAAAAGATGCAGAAAGAAGGTGAGTCCGGGCGTCAGAAGATGAACCAGATTACTCGTTATCTGACTGTGGCTATTCTTCTGTTCCAAGGTCCGAGTTACTTGGTTAACCTTTCGGTGCAGATGGCACAGGCCGGACAGCCGTTGGCTATCGGTTTCAACTGGTTTACTATTTCGTCCACCATTCTGCTCTGCGCAGGCTCTATGTTTGTTATGTGGTTGGGTGAGCGTATTACCGACCGTGGTATTGGAAATGGTATTTCCTTTATCATCTTGATTGGTATTATCGCTCGTTTCCCGGGTGCATTGATCCAAGAGTTCTCGAGCCGTTTGAACGATGCCGGTGGTGGTTTGATCGTGTTCCTGTTGGAGGTTGTTATACTGCTGTTCGTGTTCGCTTTCGCCATTCTTTTGGTACAAGGTACGCGTAAGATCCCTGTACAATATGCAAAGCGTATTCAAGGTAATAAACAGTATGGTGGCGTTCGTCAGTATATTCCTTTGAAGGTGAATGCGGCAAATGTGATGCCTATCATCTTCGCACAGGCCATTATGTTTATTCCTATCGCCATTGTCGGTTTCCGTGCTGATGGCAGCAATGCTTTTGTGCGTGCATTCATGGATAACAACGGCTTCTGGTACAACCTTGTATTTGCCGTTCTCATTATAGCGTTCACCTATTTCTATACGGCGATCATTATCAATCCTGTGCAGATGGCCGAGAACCTGAAGTTGAACAACGGTTTTATTCCGGGCGTTAAGCCGGGTAAGAAGACGGCTGAGTATATCGATACCATTATGTCGCGTATCACACTGCCGGGTTCGATCCTGCTTGCCTTGATCGCCATTCTGCCTGCTTTTGCGCGTTTGTTCGGCGTAAGTATGGGTTTTGCTCAATTCTTCGGCGGAACATCGTTGCTCATTATGGTAGGTGTGATCCTTGATACTCTTCAACAAATTGAGAGCCATCTCTTGATGCGTCACTATGACGGGTTCTTTGATTCTGGTATGCGTATCAAAGGTCGCTCGGGTGCAATGGCATATTAATTTGGAATTGGGTAATCTGCAATGATTTTTCTCAAGACTGACGAAGAGGTGGAGCTGATGCGCGCCAGCAATGATTTGCTAGGACGTACGTATGCCGAAGTGGCAAAAGCCATTCAACCGGGTGTTACGACAGCACAGTTGGATAAGATTGCTTTTGAATTCATAAAAGACAATGGGGGAACCCCCGCTTGTCTGGGTTATGAAGGTTTTCCAGCCACGCTTTGTACCTCTGTGAACGAGCAAGTTGTGCATGGAATTCCCTCGGATAAGCAAGTACTGCGTGACGGCGATATCGTTTCGGTGGATTCATGTATATTTCTGAATGGGTACTGTTCCGATAGTGCTTATACTTTTCCTGTTGGCGAAGTAGCGCCCGAGACCTTGCAACTGATGCGTACCACTAAAGAGTCTCTCTATTTGGGTATCGCGCAAGCGATTACAGGTCGTCGTCTCGGTGACATCGGTGCGGCTATACAGGAGCATTGTGAGAAAGCGGGTTATTCCGTTGTTCGTGAGTTTGTCGGGCACGGAATAGGTCGTGAGATGCACGAAGAACCTGAAGTATGCAACTATGGTCGGCGCGGTAACGGTATCGTGTTGAAGTCAGGTATGACATTGGCTATCGAACCGATGATTTGTCTTGGACGTCGCAATATCATTATTGAGAATGACGGTTGGACGGCTCGTACGTCTGATCGTAAGCCGGCTGCTCATTATGAGTTGAGTGTATGTGTTCGTAACGGACAGGCAGACATTCTGTCTACATTCGACTACATAAAGGAAGTGCTTGGGGATCGTTTTATTTGATTAGATTACCTAATTATATACCTAATTTTATGGCAAAGCAAGATTCAATTGAAGTGGATGGCGTCATCACGGAAGCTCTCTCTAATGCGATGTTTCGCGTGCAAATAGAGAATGGCCCGCTGATAACGGCACATATTTCCGGTAAAATGCGCATGCATTATATCAAGATTTTGGCCGGTGATCGCGTGAAGGTGGAGATGAGCCCGTATGATTTAACCAAAGGTCGTATATCGTTCCGTTATAAATAATCATCATAAACTCTACAACAATGAAAGTTAGAGCATCTATCAAGAAGCGCAATGCGGATTGCAAGATTGTACGCCGCAAAGGGCACTTGTATGTAATCAACAAGAAGGACCCGAAGATGAAGATGCGTCAAGGATAAGCGCAATCTTTTATTCGGTTCAAACAGAAACAATTAAAAAACAAATTTATCCTTTAGTATTAAATTATGGCTATAAGAATTGTCGGTGTAGATCTGCCGCAAAACAAATGCGGTGAAGTCGGTTTGACTTACATCTACGGAATAGGTCGTTCAAGCGCAAAGAAAATTCTGGCAGAGGCAGGCGTAGACCCAAGCATCAAGGTTCAGGATTGGACGGATGACCAAGCAGCTAAAATCCGTGAAATCATCGGTTCACAATATAAGGTGGAGGGTGATCTTCGTTCGGAGATTCAACTCAACATCAAACGTTTGATGGATATCGGTTGTTACCGTGGTGTTCGTCACCGTATCGGCTTGCCCGTTCGTGGTCAGTCTACGAAGAACAACGCTCGTACGCGCAAAGGTAAAAAGAAAACCGTTGCTAATAAGAAGAAGGCTACGAAGTAATCTTCGATTAGCAAGTTAAATCAACTCATAATATCTATCAAATTATGGCAAAGAAAGCAATTGCAGCTAAGAAGCGCGTTGTAAAGATTGACGGTGTTGGTCAACTGCACGTTATGTCTTCTTTCAACAATGTTATCGTTACTATTGCTAATGCTGATGGACAAGTAATTTCTTGGTCGTCGGCGGGCAAGATGGGCTTCCGTGGCTCCAAAAAGAATACTCCTTATGCAGCTCAAATGGCTGCACAAGATTGCGGCAAGGTCGCTTTCGACCTTGGTCTGCGTAAGGTAAAAGCGTATGTTAAAGGTCCCGGACAAGGTCGTGAGTCGGCTATTCGTGCTTGCGTAGCTGCAGGTATCGAGGTGACTGAGATTATCGATGTTACTCCTATGCCCCACAACGGCTGCCGTCCTCCTAAGCGTCGTCGCGTATAATTATTAATTACATGTTCTTCGTTGCGTTCCGATCGCATTACCTCTTTGGACAGGTTATTTTACGAACGATATTTGCATAGGACGTTGCGCAGAACAAGAACCCTTTTAACATAATAAAACTATGGCAAGATATATAGGTCCTAAGTCTCGTATTGCACGCCGTTTCGGTGAGCCTATCTTTGGTCCGGATAAGGTGTTGGATAAGCGTAATTACGCTCCGGGACAACATGGTGTTAACCGCCGCAAGAAAAACTCTGAGTACGGTACTCAGTTGGCTGAGAAACAAAAGGCTAAATATACGTACGGTGTATTGGAGCGTCAGTTCCGTCTTTTGTTTGCGCAAGCATCTCGCTCGAAGGGTATTACCGGTGAGATTCTGCTCCAACTTCTCGAGAGTCGTCTCGATAATATTGTTTATCGTTTGGGCATTGCTCCTACGCGTGCAGCTGCTCGTCAGTTGGTAAGCCACCGTCACATTACGGTAGACGGTAAGGTCGTGAACATTCCGTCTTACTCCGTTAAGCCCGGTCAAGTGGTAGCCGTTCGTGAGAAGGCTAAATCGCTTGAGGTGATTTCTGCTTCGCTCGAAGGCTTCAACCACAGCAAGTATAGCTGGCTCGAATGGAACGAGGCTGACAAAGCCGGTAAGTATCTCAATGTTCCTCAACGCGAAGAGATTCCGGAGAACATCAAGGAGCAGTTAATCGTCGAGTTGTACTCTAAATAACAAATAAATTCATGGCAATATTAAATTTCATCAAACCTGATAAGGTGATAATGTTGGATTCAAGTGCGACGAAAGGTACGTTTGAATTTCGTCCGCTTGAACCGGGGTACGGTATTACGATAGGCAATGCTATTCGTCGCGTGCTGTTAGGCTCGCTCGAAGGATATGCGATTTGTGCTATTCGTATCAGTGGTATTGATCATGAATTTGCTACTATCCCCGGTGTCATCACAGATGTAACCAATCTTATTCTTAATCTCAAGCAGGTTCGTTTTATCCGTAAGGAGGGCGTAGAAGCAACCGGTGAAACCATCAAATTGCATGTCTCGAAGTCGAAAGCTTTCTTGGCAGGCGAGTTGAATAGTGCGCTTCAGGACTTTGAGGTTCTCAACCCGGAACTGCAGTTGGCAGAGATGGACGAGACCGCTGATTTTGAGATTGAGATAACCATTAATAAGGGTCGTGGCTATGTTCCCGGAGACGAGAATCGCCATGCAGACGATCCTATTGGTGTGCTTGCAATCGACTCTATTTACACTCCTGTTCGTAATGTAATGATTTCCGTTGACCAATTCCGTGTGGAGCAGCGTACCGACTATGAGAAGCTGACCATCGAGATTACGACCGACGGATCGATTACTCCGCAAAATGCACTGACAGAAGCGGCTAAAATCTTGATTTATCATTTTATGCTTTTCTCGGAGGAGCGTATTGTGATAGAGGAAGAGAATAAGACGAACAACACGGCTATGGACGAGGAGAACCTCCGTATGCGTCAGCTTCTCAATCAGAAGTTGCAGGATATGGATCTCTCGGTTCGTGCGCTCAACTGCCTGAAAGCTGCTGAGGTAGAGACGCTTGGAGAATTGGTTAAATATCATCGTTCGGACCTGCTTAAGTTCCGCAATTTTGGTAAGAAGTCGCTTACCGAGTTGGATGAACTATTGGAGCGTAATGGTTTGGCATTTGGTATGGACATTTCGCGTTATCGTTCTATAGAGTAATTCGGGATTTTCCCTTTTTAATTCAAAAACAATCTTATGAGACACAATAAGAAATTCAATCATCTTAGCCGCAAAGCGAATCATCGTGCTGCTTTGATGTCCAATATGGCTTGCTCGCTTATCATGCACAAGCGTATTTCCACCACTTTGGCAAAGGCTAAGGCACTCCGTATGTATGTAGAGCCCATCCTGACTCGTGCCAAAGAGGATAACATGGCTAACCGTCGTCTTGTTTTCAGCCAACTGAAGCAGAAAGAAGTGGTTACCGAACTGTTCCAAAATGTAGGCGAGAAGATTGCCAATCGCCCGGGTGGTTACACTCGTATCCTCCGTACCGGTTTCCGTTTGGGTGATGCGGCTGAGATGTGTATCATCGAGCTCGTAGACTACAATGAGAACATGCTCAAGGAGGCTAAGAAAGCAACTAAGAAAGCAACCCGTCGTGCCGGTAAAAAGGCAGTGAAAGAGGCTGTTGAAGAGGCTGCTGAGCCTGCAGCAGAAGCACCTAAGGCAGAGTAATCTAACTTAAGTCGATAATCAAAAGAGCAGGGAATAAAGACATAGTATGGTCTTTTTCCTTGCTCTTTTCTCTTTTGCTGGGAAAGTTTTCCCATTGTTTTCTATTTTATAGACATATAATTTTTTGAAAACTATGTTATTAGATTTAACACAACATAAAGCAGCGGGTGTAACGATTGACAACTGCAAACCGGGTGATACGCTTACCGTGAGCGGTATGATTCATAATGTCCGTGTCACGAAATGGGGCGGGTTCATTATCTTGCGCAAGTCGCGTGGTTTGCTTCAAACGGTAGTGCAGAATGAAACCTCGCATTTCTATGACGAAGAGGGCAAGGAGATTGCATTGTCGGATCTTTGCCGTGAGATGGCAGTGTCTATCGAGGGCACTGTCAACGAGGCCAAGATTAAGGACCCCGCGGCGTTCTATAATACGATCGAGATTGCGGTCAGTGCAGTGCATGTTCTATCTCGTCCTTCTACCCATGAGGTGGTGGATATCAACGCATTGAAGTTTGGCGACGATGAGGCGCTGCTGCGTTTCAAGTTTGACAACCGTCAGGTTACGCTCCGTAATCCGCGCGATATGTCTATCTTGAAAGTGCAATCGACTATTGCCAAGGCGTTTGCTGACTTCTTGACCGAGAACGGCTTTACCCAAATTTACACCCCGAAGATTGTATCCGAAGGGGCAGAGGGCGGTGCCAATGTCTTCAAGATGGACTATTTTGGCAAGCAGGTATATCTTGCGCAGTCGCCTCAGTTCTACAAGCAGATAGGTGTTGGCGTCTATGAGCGCGTGTTCGAGATTGCGCCTGCCTATCGTGCCGAGAAGCACAATACCTCGCGCCACTTGAATGAGTATATCTCCCTCGATGTGGAGATGGGCTTTATCAAAGGGCAAGAGGATGTGATGACTCTCGAGGCCGCGCTCCTGCACTATATCATCAATCGTGTGGCAACCGATTGCGCGCACGAGTTGAACCTCTTGAATGCGACCATTCCGCAGCTGCCGACCAATGTGCCGGCATGGAAGTTGAGCGAGGTGCATGAGATCCTGTTCGAGAATCATCTCACCGAGGAGGACCACCGTGGCGAAGACGACTTGGCACCGGAAGAGGAGCGTGCAATCTGCAAGTATGCTCTCGAGAAATTCGGTTCCGATTTCGTTTTCGTGACCCATTTCCCCAGCCAGCATCGTGCGTTCTATGCGATGGACGACCCGACCGATCCGACCCTCACGTTGAGTTTCGACTTGCTGATGCGTGGGCTCGAGATTACTTCGGGCGGCCAGCGTATCCACAAGGAGACCGACTATCGCGAGAAGATGCAGCGTCGGGGTATGAATCCGGACAATTTCCGTTTCTATCTCGATACTTTCAAGAATGGTATGCCCCCTCACGGTGGATTTGCTATCGGCTTGGAGCGTATCACGGCTTGCTTCTTGGGCATAGCGAATGTCAAGGAATGCTCGATGTTTCCGCGTGATATCAATCGTGTAGCGCCTTAATAGTCAGCTATTTATAAACAAAAAACGCACTCTACTGCATAGGGTGCGTTTTTTGTTGTGCCTATTTTGATGAGTCGCATGTGCCGTATCGCTACGGCCCCCATTATATCCGGGCTTCCGAACGGAATTCTGCCTGCAAAATGAATAGCACACCGTAAAATGAATAATGCCCAAAATGACCTATAGACATCCTCATACACCACAGTCGCTTCGGCCAGCGTTGGGCGGGGCAAAAAACCAAAACTCAAAACCAAAACCCAAACTCAACCTCAAACTCAAACTCAAACTCAAACTCAAACCAACTCCGGTAGCGGCCGTTTTGCAATAGCAAGTAGTTCGCTTTTTCTACCGAATGGTATCGGACGGGAAAGTGAGGGTGTAGAGAATAGCTTCTGCTTGTCGCAGGGCGGTGCGTTTCTTCTGTCCGGCGGCGAAAACAAAGGTCTCGGCCGTCACCACGCGTCCCTGTATGGGGTCCAGTCGGGTCAGGCTCACGTAGGGTCCTCCCATGGCTTCTCCGTTCTTTATTTTCCACAGTCCGCGAATCTCGTTGGCGTAGAAACTGCCTTGCAGCTTGGGGTCCAACGCCTTCACATTCCGCATCTGCGGCGGGAAAATGCGATATTCCGTTCCCATGTACGAACCGGGTACCGAGGCGGTCACGACGCGTGCGAGCACTTTGTCCCGTTTCTCGTTCAGCGGGTCTAATTCGAACATCTCCGTCGCCGTGTAGGGGTACGAATACACCACTATGTCGCGTCGCATCGGCCCTTTGTTGTTGCAACACCACAGCAGATGCACCGGCTCCTCGCTCGTGTGGGTAAGCAGCGTGTCCATCAGCAGCATGTAGTCTTCGGGTATCAGCATGTCGCAGCCGAATCCGTTTTGGAGGGCGGTGCGCGCTTCTTTGTTGGTGTTCGCGCGATAGAATCGGATCTGCCGCGCTATCTCTTGCCGCACAAACCAGTCCCGAATCTCTTCGCCGTGTGTCAGCCAGTAGGCCACAAACTCCTCTTCCGACGGCGTCTGTATGCGATAAACGGCTTGCGGCTTGGACCACACATCCACCGATGTCTTGGCTTTGGTCTGTGTGTATTTCTCGGCGTCGATATCGACTATCAGTATGTTTCGCGTCGGTTTCAGATAGTCGTCGAAGGCCGCCGGCGACACCCGCATGAGCGTAAAATACGGCTCTGCTTGCGGCATGCAGGGCATCTGTTCGCTTAGGATCGACTTCACGAGGTCGTATTCCGTTGCTATCGGCTCGTCGTAGGCGCTGCCCGTGGCTTTTGCTTTTTGCAGCTCGGTGATGGCGGTGAGCGAGGCTTGTGTAAGTGCTTTGTCGGGCACGACCACCAAGCACTCGTATATGCTGCCCGTGGCGCTTGTCAGGGTGCGTTCGTTCGATGTCTTGCAGCCTATCAGCAGGCACGCCAATAGAGCCAATCCTATTTGTAATCTCTTCATATTCAGTCTATTTCATTCCTCGCCCGACTTTTATGGTCTCGTAGGCCTCGTTCACGGCTCTGAATTTCTCGGTGGCTTGTCGGCGCACTTCTTCGCCTGCGTTGGCCACCTTGTCGGGGTGATATTTCATCGCCATGCGCCGATAGGCTTTCTTCACCTCCTCGTCGCTTGCGTCGGGCGTTATTTCTAATGCCGTGTAGGCCCAATTCGAATCCGGTTTCTTCTGATATAGGGCTTGCAGCGAGCGATAATCGGCATCGCTTATCTGCATGTTGTCCGCAATCAGCCGTATCATATCCTCCTCTTCGGGCGATATCTGTCCGTCTGCTTGCGCAAGGTCGAATAGGATATGGACAATCTCCAGTCGGGTGGAGTAGGTCACATTTTGCGCAATCTGTTGCGACACGGCTATCGGGTTGATGTCTTTTTTCAGCAGTTCGCGCAGGAAGTGCAGCGCCTCTTTGGCCCCTTCTTCGCCGTAGTTCCGCAGCAGGAACGGCTTGATGTAGTTCACTTCCGACTTCATCACCTTCCCGTCGGCTTTTATCACGCAGGCAAACAGCACCACCATCGATACACGAATGTCGCCCACCGTGGTGCGCTGATTGTTGGTCCGTGTGTAGGTCCGCCTCTGTTGGTTTCGCGAGTTTTGTTGCGAACTTTGTTGCGAGTGGTTGTCCGTGTCGCTATCGGGCCCGGCCGTCAGTATATTCCCCGCCGCATCCACTATCGAGCCGATCAGCACCCCGACAAGGGCGCCGATCGGTCCGTATAGTACAAATCCGAGACCGCCTAATATCCATTTTCCCGCTGCCATGTCTTATTGGTGTTGCGGGCGGAGCAGGTCGTTTACGGTTTTCACCGGATTGAATGTCGAGACGGGCACTTCCACAAATAGGGTGTTCCATTTTGCCATAGCGCCGTTCCAAAGTCCCGGCAGCTCCAGCGCCAGCAGCTCTTTTCCGTCTTTCGACTTGTGCGAGATAAAGCCGGTCTGCGGGTCCACGTAGTCGGGCAGGTTAAATTTATTGCCTTCGTAGTCGCGGATGGCGCATACCAGATCCACGGGGTTGAAGTGGGTCGATTGGGCCATCAGGCTTTGGTCTTCTATTTGGCTCGATTCCAGAATCTGATACGACAGATTTCCGTCTGCATCGCGCACGATAAACGGTCCGCCGCCGGGCTCGCCCGTGTTCTTCACCACGCCGCACACACGGATGGGTCGGTTCAGCCGTTCGCGTTCCTCGGCCGACAGGTTCGGGTCTTGCAGCCGCTCGAACACCCGCTTCTGCTCGGTTACCAGCACACCTGCGAGTATCTGTTTGTAGCGAACGGTGTCTTTTTTCAGTTTGTCGGGCACCACGTTATCAATGTTTTTGATAAATACGATGTCGGCGTCTTGCTCGTTCAGGTTCTCTATCAGCGCACCGTGTCCGCCCGGTCTGAACAGCAGTTTGCCCTCTTTGTCACGGAACGGCGTCCCGTCGGGGTTGGCAGCGAGCGTATCGGTCGACGGCATTTGCTCCGAGAAGGTGATGTCGTACTCAACGCCGTATTTCTGCTGATATTTCTGCAAATTCTCCGCAATGTGTTGGCGGAACAGGGGCAGGTGTTGGTGCGAAACGGTGAAGTGTAGCGCAGCTTTCCCGTTGCTTGCCGCGTATAGAGCGGCCTCCACAAGGTGCTCCAGTGCGGGCGTGCGGGGGCCGTCTTTGTATTTGTGGAACAGCAGCAGCCCCTTCGGCAGGTCGCCGTAGTGCATATCCTCCAGCAGGTAGCGCACGGCCTCTTGTCCGGTCTTGCCGGCCAGCTGCTCGCCAAAGGCAAAGTCGTCGATATGGCTCAAAAACTCGTGTACGAATTCGGTCTCCACGCCGTCCTCCAAGTATTGGAACAGATTTTTGAACATTCGGCTGGCGGCCCCGCTGGCGGGCACAAACTTCAGTATCTTGTGTTGCTCAGCGAGGTATTGATTCCATGCCTCGATGTAGGCCTCTTGTTCTTTTTTGGTCGGGGCGATAATGCCTTTTCCGACGGCGGCTGGCGCCACTATGTCGAGTGCGGGGAATCCCGTACGGAAATGGTCCAACTGATTTTCTGCGGTCTCGATACTAATTCCGCGTGCTTCCAGTTGCGCAATGTCTTGCGCAGAAAAGGGTGTATTCATGTTGTTTAGAATTTAGTTTGTTATGATGTTGTTGTGTTAATTGCTTGTGCAATCGTTGTGCCAATCGAGGCTTCGTTTATGCTGCAAAGATACAATTTTTTATACAATCCACCAAACCTCCCGCCGATTGTTTGCTTATTTTGTGCATTTTTTTGCGCTACGAGAAAACGATGTCCCGGCCCGCAATCCATTCGTACCCGGCCTGCACAAAAAAAGAGCCTCCACCCCTCGGTGAAGACTCTTTTTATTCATTTTCGCTTTTGGTTTATACCAGCGCCTGCGTATCGCCTGCAATCATCAGCTCCTCGTCGGTCGGGATGACGCAAATCGTCACTTTGCTGTTCGGAGTCGAGATCACTGCCTCGTCGCCGTGAATTCCGGCGTTCTTGGCCTCATCGAGTTCCGCACCCAGATAGGTGAAGCCTTTGGCTATCTCGCCGCGGATGTAGGCATCGTTTTCGCCGATACCGCCCGTGAATACAATGATATCCACACCGTTCATGGCAGCTGCGTATGCACCGATGTATTTCTTCACGCGATAAATAAACATCTGTCGTGCGAGGTCAGCGCGGTGGTTGCCCTCCTTGATGGCTGCGTCTATGTCGCGCGCATCGCTCGATACACCGCTCACGCCCATCAGTCCCGATTTCTTATTCACGAGGTTGTTGAATTCAGCGGTCGTCAGGTGCTCCTTATCCATAATATAAGTAGCTGCACCGAGGTCGAGGTCGCCCGAGCGGGTACCCATCATCAGTCCTTCCACGGGCGTCAGACCCATCGAGGTGTCCACCGACTTGCCGTCGAGCACGGCAGCGCATGAGCCGCCGTTGCCGATGTGTGCCGTCACAATCTTCTTGCCCTCTGCCTTCACGCCGAGGTACTCGCACACGCGAGCCGACACGTAGCGGTGGCTCGTTCCGTGGAATCCGTAGCGGCGGATGGCGTATTTCTCGTACAGTTCGTACGGCAGCGCGTACATGTAGGCGTATTCGGGCATCGTCTGATGGAATGCCGTGTCGAATACGGCCACTTGCGGCACGCCCGGCAGGGTCTTCTCGATGGCCTCAATACCTTTCAGGTTAGCGGGGTTGTGCAGCGGAGCTAATTCGGCGCACTTCACAATCATGGCTTTCACTTCGGGCGTAATCAGCACCGACTTGTTGAATTGCTCTCCGCCGTGCACCACGCGGTGTCCGACGGCGTTTATCTCCTTCAGGTCTTTGATGCAGCCGAGTTTCTCATCCACTAATGTGTCCAGAATCAACTGAATACCAATGGTATGCTCGGGCATAGCCTTTTCTATTTTCACTTTCTCGCCGTTGGGCAACTTCACTTGCAGGAACGAATCGGGCAGACCGATTTTCTCCACGCCGCCTTGTGCCATTACGGTCTTGTTGTCCATGTTGAACAACTTATACTTGATACTGCTACTGCCGCAGTTAAGAACCAAAATCTTCATATCGTTACTGTCGTCGAGCGGGATTACTTAATGGCTTGGTTAGCGGTGATGATGACCATTTGTACGATGTCTTGTACTTTGCAGCCGCGGCTCAGGTCGTTCACGGGAGCGGCGATACCTTGCAGGATAGGACCTACGGCGTCAGCGCCCGAGAAGCGCTCTACTAACTTGTAGCCGATGTTGCCGGCTTGCAGGTCGGGGAATACGAGCACATTTGCCTTGCCGGCCACGTTCGAGCCGGGAGCCTTCGTGGCAGCCACTTTCTCCACCAGCGCAGCGTCTGCTTGCAGCTCGCCGTCGATGCAGAGGTCGGGTGCCAGCTCTTTGGCGATGCGGGTAGCCTCGGTTACTTTGTCTACCAATTCGTGCTTTGCCGAGCCCTTGGTCGAGAACGAAAGCATAGCCACTTTCGGCTCAAATCCGCCGAGCGTGCGAGCGGTTTCAGCCGTCGAGATGGCGATTTGTGCTAACTGTTGTGCGTCGGGGCAGGGGTTAACGGCGCAGTCGGCAAAGATCAAGAATCCGTCTTCGCCGAGTTGCTTGGCGGGGGTGAACATCAAGAATGCGCCCGATACAATCGAAACGCCCGGTTTGGTCTTCAGAATTTGGAATGCGGGGCGGATGGTGTCAGCGGTCGTTCCGCGTGCGCCGGCCAGCTCGCCGTCAGCGTCGCCGTTCTTTATCATCAGGCAGCCCAAGTACAGCGGGTCTTTGGCTTTCTTGGCAGCCTCTTCCTCGGTCATGCCCTTTGCCTTGCGCAGTTCATAGAGCAGGTGCGCATATTCCGGCATTTTCGGGTCGTTTTCGGGGTCGATGATGGTGGCGTTTTTGATATATTCGTACCCGTTCTCTTGCGCCATTTTGTGAATGATGTCGGGGTTGCCGACCAGAATCAGGTTCGCGATTTTGTCTTTCAAGATGAGGTTTGCAGCCTCTAATGTACGGGGTTCGTCGCCCTCGGGCAGTACGATTCGTTGCGGATTTGCCTGAGCGCGCTCAAGCATTTTTTGTAGAATATCCATAAAGATTGTGTTTATAGGTTGTTGTTGTTAATTTCTGTTGCGGTTAAATGTGCGCAAAGGTAAGAAGATATTCGGAGATATGCAATAATCGACCTAAAAATCCAATTTTTTTACCTTTTTTTTTGGTTGTTCCGTCAAAATGTAGTACCTTTGCAGTTCAAAACCAAACCACCTGTCTGTATAGTATGCCGCTATACGGCGGTTTTTGCATAGAAGACGGCTTTTTGTGAGCGTATAAATTCGAAATTTACAGCTATAATCATAATAATGTACAAGAAAATTCTTTGCGCAGCGTTGGCTCTTTTGTTTTTGCCGACTGCGTTTGTTTGTGCCGAATCCACTGACACACCGAAGGGTGCCCATCCTTGGAATGTGTCGCAGAACAAGTCAATTGCTACCGAAACCTCTCATTGGTCTCTGATTCTGAATGCGGGCTTCAACTCGTTTGACGGCGACTATCGCTCGGAGATGAAGCATCCGGTCTATGCACCGGCGGTCGGGCTCGGCGTGGAATACACCTTTACCCCGTTCTTGGGTCTTGGTGTGGATTATAAGTTCGACATGTATCGTGTTACGGGCGACGTCGATGCCGGTGCCAACAATGCCGATATCCTGCTCAAGGGCTATATGCACAAGGCGGGAGCCTATCTTACCATCGACTTGCTGAGCGGTTTTGCGCCCAAGTTGACCACCAAGATTGCTTCCATCAACTTGCTCGCCGGCGGCGGATGCGGTGTTTATCGCAACACGACGTACTACGCAGCCGACACCAAGGGAAATACGGCTAACTCTGAGGCTCTGTCGCAAGACAAGTATTCGGCGCTGCCTTATGTCAATATCGGCGTGGATTTTGAGTTCAACCTTTCCCGAAGCATCGCCTTAGGTATTCGCGGTGAGTACGCTTATTATACCAAGGACGACGTGGATGGCCGCTATCCGGTCATGAACAACGGCAAGTTGGTCAACGGAGCCAGCACCAACAACGACGGTATTGTCGATGTTACGCTCTCCTTGCGCTACAAGATTGACGCCGTTCATAAGACCCACGTGCGCAACATCCCGAATAAGGAAATCATCAATCAGCAGATTGCCAAGAATAATGTGGTTCCGCAGGGTCGCGATACGGTTATCATTATCTACCGCGATTCCATTATCTATCGCGATAAGGAGACCAATACCATAATCGAGACCGCTACTCGTCAGGAAGACTATGCGTATGTCTACTTCGAGCACGGAAAATCGACTTTGGATGACGATGCCACCATCGCAATCCAGCAGGTAGCCGCTCGCATGGACCGTGATACCGCTTTGTATGCCTTCATTTACGGCTATTGCGACAATACGGGTTCCTTGGGTGTCAATACCGTTTTGGGTGATGCGCGTTCCTCTCGTGTAGCCGATGAGCTGACCCACGAGTACGGAGTCCCCGCTGACCATATCGCTTCGTGCGGGCGTGGTATCATTGTTCCCAAGTCGGGCAAGAAGACGGCTTATGCCGCCAACCGCCGTGCGGAGATCCGCTTGGTTACCAAAGAGGAGTTTGATGCTTTGGTGGCAGATTGCTCGGATAAGAAACAAGTCAGCCACGACGAGGCTGCCATTGTGGAGCGTACCGACGATATGCCCGATTGGGCTATTGCCGCCGAGACGGTCGACAAGGAGACCACGTTGGCTAAGTTGGCTCGCAAGTATTACAACAATACGCACTGTTGGGTGTATATCTACCAGTCGAATCGTAATGCGATTGCCAACCCGAACGATTTGTTGTCGGGAGCTCGGCTTTACATCCCTCAGCTCACGGAGGAGCAGCGCAACATCACGAAGGACCAGTGCATCAAGATCCTCCGCAGCAAATAATCCCCCTATCAAATCCCCCACCGGCAAGAACCCCTATCAAGTACTCTTCCTATCAAGTAATCCCCCGCCGCCTTTCTTGCTGCCCCTTTACTGCCCTATTACTGCCCTTTTACTGCCCCCGTTCCCGAACCACTCCCGAACCAACTCCTAATTTTGTCGAGTTCGTTCCCGAACCACTCCCGAACCAACTCCTTACTTTTTAGGTACGAGCCCCCTGTAAAGACAAGCGTTCTCCCCTAAAATGCAGCAAGGAACCGAATATATACTCCGAAGAACTGCTTTGGCATTATATTTGTAGTACTATATTCGCGTTTGTTGAATCGGCTAAAACCGTCTTAGATCGGCCGTTTCAGTCCCTTAGGAGTAGCCCAAGCTAAATGCAGTGGTGCAGTCAATGAATACTCATTGCAAGTAAAATAGAAGGTACGTGCAACCTAAATGCACGATGGTCTCATAGCTCAGTTGGTTAGTAGCACCTGACTCATAATCAGGGGGTCGTAGGTTCAAGCCCTACTGAGACCACAAGATATAATATATTGAAAATGAGGTACTTATGATAAAGTCATGGTACCTCTTTTTGCGTATATGTACCATCCCCTGACCTTTTTCGGCGCAATGTCCGATGGGCAAAGGGAAAATAGGGCACATTTATGGGCAAAATAGAGTGTATTTGAAACGGTTCAAAACCGTGCAGAAATCGTGCAATTTTTTGTGCAACTAATTTTTAATACACTATTATGGCAAAATTATCTATTATGCTCGACAAGCGCACCCCGAATGCGAAAGGCTTGTACCCTATCAAACTACGTATAAACTGCGGGCCGACTATGACGTCCGTCAGTTCGAAAATGTACGTGCTAGAAAAATACTTTATCGGCAACCCCGACAAAGCCGTTGACAAGAATGCTCCAAACGCCAATGCTATCAATGCTCGAATCAAGCAGATGTATCTCGAATATACGAGTGCTATCACTGAATTAGACTACGAGGGCAAGCTCCAACGGATGACGGCGGCGGGGATAAAAAGCTACGTGCAGCAGCAGAAAAGCGGGGCTGCTGAGGAGACTACTTTCTCGGCCGAGATGGAGCGGTATATCACGACCTGCCGCTCGCCAAAGACCAAAGAGGGATATGTGTATGCCCGCAATATGCTCTACAAGTATATGAAAAAGACAAGTCTATACTTTGACGAGCTGACTTATCCGACTTTGGTGTCGTTCGACCGATGGATGGAGCAGCGGGAGCTGTCTATCAATACGCGCGGGATAGTTATGCGTTATATCCGCTCAGTGTTCAACGCCGCCATCAAGTCGGACAAGTTATCTCCCGAAATCTATCCGTTTCGCAAGTTCGCTATACGCAAAGCACAAAAAGAGAAAGAGTTCCTGACGCTTGCGGAGATGCAGAAACTGCGCTCGCTCGAGCTGAAAGGTATGCAAGCGGTTGCGCGGGACTTTTTTATGCTGTCTTTCTACCTGTGCGGGGTAAATCCGACCGACCTGTTCCACTTTCCGAAAGCAGACAAGCACGGCAACCTCGTTTTTGTGCGGCAAAAGATAGCGCACACCGAACCAATGCCTTTGCACATCCATATTCAGCCGGAGGCGCAAGAGATAATCAATCGCTATGCGGGCAAAGAGCACCTGCTTTGTTTTATTGAGCGATACTACGAGTTCGAGAACTTTCGGCGGAAACTGAGTAAGCTGTTAGCAAAAATCAGCGTGCATCTAGACCGGCACATCTATTTCTATTTGGCACGCTACACGTGGGCGACCTTTGCGGACAATATTGGCGTGCCACACGATGTAATCAGCAAAGCGCTCGGGCACTCGGACAAAAGCACTGCCGAGAAGTACTACATTAGTTTCAATTGGGACCGAGCGAATGCAGCTAATCGGCAAGTGATAGACTATCTGAATGGGCAAAGTTGAGGTAGGCATTGACCTCGTTGCGGAACTCCTCCATGGTGCGGCAGACGGCTACCTTGTTGCCGTAGGCTTGCAGGCGGGGAATAATCGCCTTTTGGTGGTCGGACAGTCTGC
>CAVHGD010000019.1:0-16615 GCA_963635385.1 Dialister sp. CAG:486
TTTTCGGCGTGTTGTTGTTCGCGTCGTTCATTTCGTTCATTTCCTGCGTGTTGCGGGAGTTTAGGTTTTGAGCCGATTGGCTCAGGGCACGGTTGTCCCGTGTCGTCATTTTTGTTTTGTCCATTCTTTTGTTCGTTTATTGGTTTATGAGTTTATGCGTGGTTGAGTAGGTTTATTGCGTTTATTTTTCGTTCTCCGTTAATGGCCGTTAATGGCCCGTTAATTCCTAATTATTAGTTACTTATTCCCCTCCTATGGAGGGGTCAGGGGAGGTCTGAGGTCTTAGGGGAGGTCTTGTATTTCGTCTGCAAAGGTACGCTATTTATTTGGAACCACCAAAGAAAAAAAATGAAAAAATTTTCAGCTTGTGCCGTACAAATGCACAAACTTTTTGTATGGGGAATTCACTCCTTCTCCGTTAATTTCCGTTAATGGCTCGTTAATTCCTAATTCCTAATTCCCAATTAGGAGCCGCCCCCTCCGCTTTTTGTGCCCCTATAGCGGTTTTTTAGCGCGGGATAGTATCCCGCCCGAACGGCTCGTAGAGCCGCCATGCCGAGGGTTAGAGGACCTGCATGTTAATTGTTCATTGTTAATTGGAACCGTGTCAAATCCTGTCAAATCACGTCGAAGCCTTTCGCACCCGTTCAGGGGTTGAGTGGTTTGTTGTACCTTTGCATCGTTTTACAAAACGCTCCACTCTCTAACATCTATCAACTATCCATTTTCAACACTAAATTTTTCGGTTTCTCACTTTAATCAACTATCAACTATCAACTTAACATGAAAAAGTCTCATTCTTCCACGGATAAGTGTGCTGCCTATTTAATGTGTGTAGCGGGTATGGTGTTGTTAGGGGTGTCGATGGCGTTGCCGCCTCAGGGGGTGATTGATAGCTCGGTGTTGGTGGCGTTTGGCGAGTTGCTGACCTTCTCGGGTGCGTTGTTGGGCATAGCCTACATCCGCCCCCCTAAGTAGTTGAAAGTTGATACTATCTCCCCTATCTCCAACTAGATCAACTAGCTCCCCTATCTCCAACTATCTCCTAATAATTCTTAATTCTTAATTCATCATTCATAATTAGCAAAAATGTCTTTCCGTTTGCCCGATTGGCGTCTTATCGCCTTGTTTTTCATCATGTTGTATGTGTGCTGTTCATGCCGTACGGCTCGTGTGGAGCGTTCGGTGGAGCGCCGCGTGTCGGCAGTCTCGTCGGCCGATAGCGTGTCTGCTGTTGCCGAATCTCGCCGCGCCCGCTTGTCAGACGCTCGCCGCCGCTACGCCGAGTACATCTACGATTCCGTCTCGGTCTATAACCCAACCGGAGTGGATTCAATGAAAATAAACTCAGTAGAAAAAGAAAATTCAGCTGTGCTACCTAATATTTATCATTACCGCCGGCATACAATAGAGCGCACGGACACGATTCTCCGCACGGACACGCTCCTCCGCACCGACACCATCTATCGCACGCGCACTCTCCACACCCGCGACACCATAATACAAACCGACACAGTGTACATCAACCCCTCCCCGTTTTCCCGAACCACTGCCGAACCATCTCCCGTGTATTCCCCTCGCACTGCCTTGGGTCGCCTTTGGGAGGGCCTTCTGAGCGCCTTACGATTCCTTTTGTTCGCCTTGGTAGCCGTCTTATCGCTTGCGGGCCTCCTCGCACTTCTCCGCCGTTTTGTCCGTTGATTTCCCATTTATGCGCCTTGGGGTCGTTTATGCACTGATAGGTAGATGCCTTTATGCGTCTTGGAGTCGTTAATGCACTGATAGGTAGATGCCTTTATGCGTCAATTCATAATTCATAATTCATAATTCATAATTAGTAACAATGGAACTTTTACTTCGTCGTACCGAGCACACTCCGTCTTGGGTGGTTGGTACATTGTATCGCTTCAATGCGACCTCCGATTCTGCGCAGGCCATCTTGCGCATAGTAGAGAACCCGGCCTATATGATACCGGCGGGCACGTATCGTGTCCGAGTCACCGAATCGCCCCGATTCAAGCGTCCTTTGCCGTTGGTAGAGGGGGTAGTGGGCCGCTCGGGCATCCGCTTTCACGCGGGAACGTTGCCGGAGCAGAGCCGAGGCTGTCTTTTGGTGGGGAGTAGGGCACAAGAGCGTTGGCTCACGGATTTGTTGTCCGGTGTCCGCCCCCATAGCCTGACCATCGTCAACGAGTAGTTTTCACGGCTCCACGAGTCGTGTCCGTGCCTCCCTAAGTAGAGGTTCAGTCCCCTACTTTTCGCTCGTTGTATGCCTTACGATGGTGTAGTTGGCTCCGATGCGTCGGAGCCAATTTTCGTATTGTTGGAATAGGTATTGTCTTTGTGTGTCGGAGCCGTTTTCTCGTACGGGGTCGTCAATCCACGGTATGTCGGGCGCAGTCAGCAGAAACTCCACTTCCGCCTCCGCAGGAGTATTCTCCACGATGCGCCAGCTGTCGGGGGTGTGCCCGTAGACTTCGTCGAACCACACTTGGGTCACTATCTGTTCGGTGTCGAATACGACGGTGCGGTTTTGTGAGAGTCCGTCGTGTAGCAGCCGTTGCCATTCCGTCATTTGGTGTTGTGCAATCCGGCACACGTCTTGGTAGGTGTAGTGTCGTTGGTGTTTGAGTAGCATTTCGGTGTATAGCCGTGCGTATTCGGGGATGTAGATAGCGTTGTGTGTGTGTGCTATCTTACGTGCGAGGGTCGTTTTCCCGCTCGATTCCGGTCCGAGAATGCAGATGATTTTCACTTCGTTGGTTTATTGCGTTTCTCCGTTTATTTTCCGTTCTCCGTTAATGGCCGTTAATAGCCCGTTAATTCGTGATTTCGTTCTCCGTTAATGGCCGTTAATAGCCCATTAATCCCTAATTATTACTTACTTATCCCCCTCCTTTGGAGGGGCAAGGGGAGGTCGCAGGTCGGAGGTCTTATTCCCCTCCTTTGGAGGGGTAAGGGGAGGTCTGGGCAAGGGGAGGTCTCTTTTATCTTGTCAGCATCAGTTTGATGTTTATGCCCACGTTGTCGGCTTTGATGGGGTAGGACGAGGAGATGAGGGGTGTGGTGCCGGAGTGGTCGTAGTAGAGTTGCAGATTCACTTTTTGTGACAGCACGTAGTCGGCGCTGACTTTGATGGTGAATACTTTGTTGCCGGCGCTGGCTTGCGTCAGTCCTTCTTCCACTTTCCGGAGCAGGGTCTTGATGTCCTTGTACGATACATCCACGTTCAGTTTCAGGTCGTTCGACACTTTTTTCTGCCCGCCGTCTTTTTTCTTGGTGATGAAGTTCAGGTTTTTGATGGTGTAGCCTGCTCCGACCACCAGTTCGTTGGTGTGTCCTTCGGTGAGTTGTACGCCGGTCACGTTCAGTGCGAGGTTACGCTGTTTGCGGTATTCGGTCTTGAACGAGAGCGAGTTTTTCATCGTCATGTTGACGCCTATCAGCGGGCTGAAGTTCTCCGTTATGGTCACGTTCGATATGTCGTAGGCGGAGCTTGGCGCGGGGCTGTCGTCGGCCACGTTTCGTACGAATCCGACCTGTTTGCCGTTTTGTCCCTCGGCGGCTATCCAAGTCGAGTAGCTGCCGTAGCTGCCTATGCTGTATTTGCAGGTGTAGGCGTGTGTCAGGGTGAAGCTGCGGAAGTAGTCGCGCATCTTGGGCAGCTTGCCCAGTCCGTCGTAGGTGACGGACCAGTTGGGCAGCACTTTCCAGACGGCGAGGAAGGGGTTGAGTCCTATTTTCGAGGCGGAGCGTCCCGTGTAGGCGGCGAGGAATGCGGGCACGAGCACGTCGGCGCTCTGTTGTTCCACTTTGCCGTGTCGTGCGGGGTCGTAGGTCTGCCCGGCATAGACGGTGCCTCGTGTGAATCCGGCGTCGGGTATCACGGCGCCGTTGTATTGGTCTTGCACGCGTTCCTGTACGACGCCTATGTTCTCCAAGAATCGGTTGTAGGTGGCGTTGTCGAAGTTGTCTTCCTGTTTGCCGATTTTGGTGAATGCGGTCCCGATGGCCACTTGCGTGATGTTGAACGAGCCGGTCATGGTCTCTTGCAGCTGCTCGTACGAGTAGATGATGCTTGTCGATTGGGCGTAGTAGCGTTTCCCGTTGAGTTGTATCTTGAGTCCGGGCAGCGGTTCGAGGGTCAGTTTTATGTCCAGATCACGGGTCGTGGCGCGTGAGGCGGGTTGTATCACGGTGGTGTCGGCCGATAGCCATCCGCGGTCTTTGGCTTTCTGCACGAAGTCGGACGGCACGAATCCGAAGGCGAAGTCGAATCCGGGCGCATAGATTCCCTCGGTGCGTCGTTGTCCCATGAATCCGGCTTCGGGTGCGAATCCGGCCACGGTGGTCGAGTTGTTCTCGCGGTAGGTTACCTGCACGCGTCGCAGCATGGTGCCCATGTAGGCGAACATGTCGCCCGTCACTTGGGCGGGAGTGCGCTTGTTGGGGTCGGTGGTGGTCACGGTTATGGTGGCGGCGGCGCAGTCCTGTTTGGGGGTGATGCGCACTTTCCCGTTGCCTGTCGGTCGCACGCTGAGGGCTATTTTTCGGCCGGTGCTGTCGGCGGCCGTCACGGCCACGAGCTCGCTGCCCAGCCGGTGGGTTATCTCTTGTGCCTCGCCTTTTTTCAGTGCCACCACTTGCGTGTAGGTCTTGGCTTTGAACGGCTTGCCCGACTGTCGTCGGCTGTAGCGTTGGGTCATCTGTTTCCAGTATTTCGACTTGCCGTATAGGGTCTCGAAGTTGATGCCGCCATCCACTTGCCATGTCTGCAGCGACGATATGCTGTTGCCCAGTTCCGTGCCGCTGCTCGTGTTGGCCGTGCGGGCCCAGTTGTAGGTGGCGTTGTACGAGGCGTTGGCGCTCAGTGCCTCCAAGTAGGGGATGCGGTTGAAGGGCACGTTCCAGCTTGCGGTGAACACCTGTTGATAGGTGTAGGGGCTGCCCCATTTGCCGAGCGAGCGTTGTATCGTGTCTTTCCACGCCTCGTAGTAGTCGTTCGAGAAGTTGTAGTCTTTTAGTATCTCGGGGGCGTATGCGCCTTCGTCTATGGTGGCGTTCATAGCCGATTGGAACGAGAACTTCATGTTCTTGGTCAGGTCATATTTGATATCCACGTTCCGGTCCCATGTGAAGTCTTTCGAGAAGCTCAGCAGGTCGGTCGAGTTGTCCGTCACGGAGAACTGTCCGCCCGTCAGGTCGCGCATCTTGTAGTGCGAGAAGGTGCGGTGCATGTTGGTCGTGAAGGCCCACGACTGCGGCAGATAGTAGAAATTCATCTCTTTGAGGAACTTCACTTTCTGCACTTTCTGTACTTTTTTGAACGGCTCCCACGGCTTGGGGTTGAACGAGTATTGGTAGCTGAAACTTCCTTTGTGGTCGGTGGTGATGTTCTTTTCCGTCTCGGGGGTGTGTTCGCTTTGCTTGTTGTACGAGGCGGAAATGGAGAAGTTGGCGGGGTCGTAGAACATATCCCGCTTTTTGGAGTGAATATTCACTTTCATGTTTGTCACCGAGAACGAGGTGCTTTCCTCCACGGTGTTCGACATTTTCTTCACCGAGTCGCGTTCGGCCTTCGTTTCGTAGGTGTCGAGGGTCTCTTTTAGCTTTATGTCGGTGTCGAGCGGGTCGTAGTCGGGGCTTGTGGTCTGATTGGTGTAGGCCACATAGACGGGCATTTGTATCTTGGCCTGTTCGGGGAATAGTCGTCCCATTTCCATGGCGGCGCTGACCGACACTTGGTATTTGTTTTCCATGTTTCGGTCCAGCACGTTGCTTTCTATCGAGCCGTATCCGGCGGTCTCGAGTCGTCCGCTGACGTTCAGTTGAGCGATGTCGCTCACCGAGAGAGCGGCATTGGCCATGGCGGCGACGCCGCCTTGTTCGTTGAATTGCGATAGACGGAGCTCGTTCACCCATACCTCGGTCGACAGGTCGTGTCGGCCGGTGTTGCGTACGCCGATCATTATCACCTCCACGTCTTCCAGTGTCGGGTTACCCATCACGGTAATCTTGTTTTGTGGTTTCCCGCTCGCGTCGTCGTAGATGGAGTAGGGGATGGTGTTGCTCACGCCGTCGGTCCCGGCTCGTTTGGCTTTGTTGCGAGCGGTCTTGGCGTCGGTCAGCACGGACAGGTCGAAGTCGAACATATTGTCTGCGGGCCACACGGCGAGCCGGTCGTTGGCGTTGTCGTTGCTGTATAGTCCGGCGGGGGTGAGGTGAAGCGGAATCTCGTATTCGTAGTAGTTGCTTTTGGTGTCGGAGCCGACCCGAAGGAACACCGAAGCATCTCCGTCTTGGAGTGCGGGGTCATCCGTAGTTTGCTCCGCATGGACGAACATCTGCAGCTTTTTGTACTGCCTCATGTCGTAGCTTGTGTTCTTATATACGGCGCGGGCGTCGTTGGGGCTCAGGTTACGTATGCCGAGCACCATGGCTTGTTCGTTCTGTGCAATCAGCTGTGCCTGCCCGGGGTCGGTCTGTCGGCTCACACCGGGTGGCAGTACATAGTTCACGGGGGTGCGTGAGCTGTTCTCTTCTATGTTGATGGAGCGCACGTCTATTTGCGCATTCTGATTGACGGATGCGTTTATGTCGTGCAGGCTTTGCGTGTATTGGCGCCACTCGCCCCGTACGAGGTCCATTGTGGCGAATCGTAGGTGCGTCTCTTGTTTGCAGCCGGTCAGGTAGATACGCATGAATCGTATCGACTTGAAGTTGCGTATCGACCCCACGGTGCGTACATCGCTGCTGTCGCCTCGCAAGGGGATTTTGAACTGATACCACGTCACCTCGGCGCTGTTTCCGTTGCGCAGCTGTACGGTGGCCACTTTCTTTTCCGTGATGTGTTGTCGGCCCACGGCCATCATGTCGGGGCGCAGCACCACTTTGTACTCGTAGTACTTCTCGCTCTCGTTCAGTGTGTTGTCGCCGTTCAGGTCCTCCATGTCGGGTTGCAGGGTCGATGCCGTGCCGTAGCTCTCGGTTTGGCTATCGGTGCTCGGTGAGTTCCCTTCGGTGCCGTTGAAGTGCTTGTAGCGGTCGAGGATGGACACCTCTTGTTGGTCGAAGTCGGAGCCGCGGTAGTAGTGGAAGTTGTCGCCGGCGGGGTCGTTCAGTGGCGAGAAGTCGTCGGCTTCGGCCTCGGCGAGTGCCGTGGCGGTCATTTTCTGCCGTAGGGCGGCCACGAAGTCGGCGTAGGGGTGGGTGCCGTTGTATTCGAATAGGAACTCATCGGCCGTGCTCAGTCCGTTCAGACCCACGTCTTGTTTCTCGCGAGCGCCCGTCTCGTTCGAGAATGCGGTCACGGTCGAGTTGGTGCGCGGCACTCGGCCCCATATCGTGGAGTCGGTGCGGTTTTGGTCTTGGTCGGAGATGGGCAGTCCGTGTTCGAACGATTTCTTTCCGTCGCGCAGGATGTCTTCCGACACATCGCCGAGGTTGATGTACATCTCGCCTTCGTAGCCGTCGGGGTTGGTCAGAGCGGGGTCCATCATCCAGAACTCGATTCGATGTATTCGATGTTCGATTTCTCAAAGTCGGTGTTGTCTAATTTGCGCATCATGCCGCCCCACCGTTGTTGCGGGTTGGTCAGCTTGCCGTCGGAGCCGAATTCGTCGGCGCAGATGTTGTACGGGCCTCGCTCCGAGGGGTAGTAGCTCAGGTTGAGGATGGTCAGCTTGCTGTCGGCGTTGGCGGTGGTTTCTTTGTTGGGATAGATTTCCTTTTCGTACACGATACGGGTACGGTGGTCGGACATCTGGTCGGGGTCGTTTTTGATGTGGGTGGGGGTGTTGCTTTGCGGGTAGCCGAATATGGGATCCACGGCGTACCACGCCAGCAGGGCACGGTTCTTGCCGTATTGGATGTCGTTGGTCATTTTCGATTCCGCAAAGGGACTCGGTGTCGAGGCCAAGAACCAGTAGCTCGGGTAGTGCAGGTCGATGTTGGTCGTGGTCGATTCAAAATCGTCAATGTAGGCGGTGCCCACTTTTCCCACATCGTTTGTGTGTCCGGGTATCAGGTGGGCAAACTCGCCCGATATTTGGAATGTCGAGGGGGCCGTGGCGCTTATCCACGGTATCTTGTCGATGGCGTTGGTCAGCCATTGCAGGTCGGTTTTCCAGCTGCCGTTCAGTCCCCAAATCGTGTTGGCGAGCGGCTCGCTGCCGGTGTTCACTTTGGTGGTCAGCGGGCGTTCGCGCAGGTGCATTATCGTTCCGCCTATCACGAGGTCGGGGTTGAATTCGTATTCTAAATGTGCGCCGAACAAGCTCTTTCGTTGCATCGAGAAGGTCGATTGGTTTTCGAGCTTCACATCCACGTTGGTCCCCGATTCGAGGATCGACTGATTGAGGATGGTCACGGTACCCATGGTGTAATCCACGGTGTAATCCACGTTCTCCACCAGTGTCGCACCGCCGGCGGTCACGGTCACGCTGCCTCGTGGCACGTTCATGGCGTTGAGCCGTATCTCGCTCCCGCTCGTGCCTTTGTATTTACCCGTCAGGTGGAATTTGTTCTTCTCCGAGTACTCTTGTGCCGTCACCAGTGTCGAGTCGTACAGCTCCTGATACACATATTTGTCGGCAATGGCATCGTTGCCTATCTGTTGGCGCAGGTGGCTGCCGAATGGCTCCAATTCGGGGAAAATGATGCGCCCGTTCGACGAATAGACGGTCAGCCCCTCCACGTAGTCGAACTTGCCGTCGGGGTACGCATTCTGCTTTTGGTCGAGTCGGTCGAGGTTCATCACGCGCAGCAGCGGCTTGCCTTTGATGGCGCCTTCGGTCAGATACTGCATGTCCGTGCCCACGGAGTCGTTCCTGTAGGTGATGTATAGCTCAAACTTGTCGGACGAGATGTTGCTTGCGCCTAATGCGTAGATGTTTTTCATCATCAGGTCCCACGTGCCGGCGCCTTTCTTTCGGGGTGCATTGTTCGACGACTTGAGCAGTTTCAGTATCAGCGTGTTGGGCGAGCGGAGTTCGTCGCCGGCATCGGTGGAGAATTCGCCCACTTGATAGACTTGCCCGTTGTACGTGTATTCGTATGCCACAGCGAGCACCTCATCTTGGTTGAGGGCCGACTTCAGAGAGATAAATCCGAGGGCGGAGTTCAGCGTATATTCCGAGGCCGATAGCAGCCGAGCCGATTCTATTTTCTCGTAGTCTTCGCCGCTTTCCATGCCCTTGTATCCCTCGAGCGTCGCGGTCACCTGCTGAATATCGCGAATCCCCAATGCCCGAACATCATCGTAAAGATTATTAGAACGGTTAGAGGGACAAGAAACATAGGAATCTGCAGAGCCCCCGGAACCTCCTGTACTCCAAGCGGGGTTAAGGATGTGTTCTCCGGTTTCGCCGAGGTCGGCAAAGGCGACGATGTTGCGTGACTGATCGTATTGTCCTCGTTTGTTCGTGACCCATACTTCGATTTTGTTGATGGTGATGCCGCTTGCTATGTACGGCACTTGTTTCATAGCCTCCCCGAACCTGTCCCGAAGGAAGAACGCTAAAAAGAAGTGGCGGTTCTCGTCGTGTCCCGAAGGAAGAACGCCAAAAAGAAGTGGCGGTTCTCGTCGTACGCATCACCTGCCACATCAAATTGTGTCATTTGTGCCCCGCCTTTACTACTGACGGTTTGGCTTTCGCTGTTCTGTTGGCTTACGAGTGCCTGTATCCGCAGCTTACCAAACTTCAAGTTGGTCTTTATACCGAACAGGGCTTGACTACCGCTAATCAACGATGAGTTGAGGTCCATCGTTACGTTGCCCGCTTCGATCGACTGAATTATGTCGTCTTCCTGCCCTTTGTATGCTAATTTTAGGTTTTGTTGGTCGAATGAGAAGCTCGCTTCCGTGTTATAGTTGAGGTTAAAGTTGAGCTTCTCTCCTACCTTGCCGTTCACATTGACTTGTATTTTCTCGTCGAAGTCGAATATATTGTTGTTCCTCGATCGAACGGTGAGGCTCGGATTGCCGATGTATTGATGCTTGAAGCCGAACAATAGCTCTGCCGAACCTTGCATCTTGAGTTGCACACCGCCCGGTCCGAATACCTTATCGGCAGGCCCGATGTTAAACTTCATGTCCGTTATGTCGAACTTCTTCTCATTATTATGCTCCACCTCCCCTATCTTCTGCTGCCAGTACCGATGCATCATTTCCCGCTCGGTGTAGTCGTTGTACTCATCGGCGGTCATCAGATAGGGCGTCGTGATGTCGGTATCGCCCACGCGAGTGTGCATCACATACCCACCCGACACGGGGTCGTAGGTTACTTCGGTTTGGATATTGCCCGGCGTCGAAAGTGCCATACTCGTGCGAGGGGCCACCAATTGGTCGTAGTCCTCCGCGCCAAGGGGATCCACTTGCGTTGGTGCCCAGATTGCACTGTCCGATAAGGCCTCCTCAGCGGGGATGGTTTGGACATCCTTCGGGGAAGCGGAATTATCTGCAGGAGTGGATTTTTCTGCAGGAGTTTGGGCCGACAGGTACAGTGGGAGTAGAGCTAATATGAGGAGGAGTTTTTTCAAAGAAGTAACGCCTTTTTATCTATTTTAAGTGGCAGTTTTGTTTTCTTGTTTGTTTTTTCTCTCGTTCTCTTCTTTTTTCTTTTCGTTTTTCTGTAGTGGGTGTTTGTCTTTTTAGAGGAGCTTGAGGGATTGGCGGATGACTTGCTCGACGGAGAGGGTCGGGTCGGACTGCAAAAGCTTGTCGACTACCTTGCTGCTGGCGGCAGACGGGAAACCGAGCATTGTCAATGCGCTCACGGCTTCGGACTTAACTTCGCTGTCGGCAGGCACAAAGGCAGCGGATTCGGAAACGGCCGGCGAGTCGTCGCCAAGCTCTATCTTCAGCACCTTGTCTTTCAAATCAACAATCACACGCTGTGCCGTTTTGGGGCCCAAGCCCTTGACCTGACTCAGCGCCTTGGCGTTGCCCGTGGCGATGATTTGGCGAATCTCACCCGCCGAGAAGGCCGACAGAATCATACGAGCCGTGTTGGCACCGATGCCGCTCACCGTCAGCAGCAGCTCAAACAGCTGCCGCTCGCCGCGCGTGGGGAACCCATACAGCTCGTGGGTGTCTTCGCGGATGATCTCGGTGGTGTAGAGCTTGACCTCCGTGTTCTCCTTGCCCGCCAACAGCGTGTAGGCCGGCAGGGCGATATTCAGGTCGTAGCCGACACCGGCTGCCTCGACAATGGCTTGCGTGGGGGTAAGCTCCGAAAGTATGCCTCGTATGTATTCTATCATAGTTTTGAAAAGATTTTGTCGCTATGCGGAAAAGTATTTTTTTCGCTCTTCGAATAGTATTTTTTCGCTCTGCGAAGAGATAAGCCTCCAAAGGGCGCAAAGTTACAACAAATATGTGGAATATGCAAGAAACAAGGCAAAATGGGCGGGAAGTGTCTGCAAAAAGTGTCAAAATGCAAAAAAAAGACTACCCCGATTGGGATAGTCTTTTCTTGAATATGGAACAAATAAATCGTTATGGATTATTCGATTACGATACCTTGTGCGTTGTAGCGTTGGCCGTTCTTCTCGATGACGAGTTGGCCGTTGACGATGCGCTTAACGGCTTGCGTGTCGGCCGATACGGCGTCGATAGCCGACGGAATGACTTGCGGAGCCCATGCCTCGGTGCCGAGCAGGTAGTTGATGGCGTTGCTGAACAGCTTCGATGCGTCGTCGCTCAGGTTGCTCCATGCAGCGTTGGACAAGCTGATAAGCAGGTACTTAGACGTGCCGCCATCGCCCACGCGGTCTGCTGCGGGGAGCTCGTGGATAGCTACGCCATCGGAAACATTGGCCAATGCATAGCCTTCCTTGCCTGCGGTGAACGATTGGATAGGCTGGATGGTCTTCTCGCTCGCTTGGGAATAGAGTGTGATGCTATCGCCCGTGAAACCTGCAAACAGCGGGTGCGAAGCGATGTTGCTGTACTTGGCGGTATTGAGCTTGACGCCTTGTTGGCCCTGCCCATTGATGGGCGTACCCCAACCCCAACGGCATTTGGTTGCATCTTCGTTGTAGGTATAGAAAAAAGATTTGGTGTTGAGAACGGGGACATCGGCGGTGGCAATGGCCTTCAGCTCGCCGTCATTGATAGATGCTTTGCCATCGAGCGACTCGTGCAGTACGACCAAGTCGTAAGCGGAGAACTCTTTGTTGGCGTTGTTCGCGCGAACCTCGACATAGTAGCCGGTGGCTGCTACGGCCTTGTAGAGCTTGTCGCCCTCAACGCTTGCCGTGGTGAGGTAGAGGACATCTTTAGCGGCCTTGGTCAGCGTGATGGTATAGGTAGCGGTGGATTGGTCCTGTGCGGTGACGGTGATGGTCAGCGGGTTGGTGAAATCTTGCGTAGAGCCCGATGTGATCGAGGCTGTAGCCGACTCGGACACCTCGAAGGTGATGGTCTGTTGGGTGAGGTCTGCGTTCTTCGACACAAGCAGAGAGCCTGCGTTGTTCTCGATAGCCACGGCTTGGCCGCCGATCTTTACATTCAACAGCTCCTTCTCGCTCGATGCAGCGGCAGCCACGGTGAAATTGACGGTGTAGGTCTCGGTTTCCTTGCCATCCTCAGAGGTAACGGTGATTGTGGTGGCACCCGGGACAGCGGTAGCTGGGGTAATGACAGGGGTGGCTTTCTTAGACGTGCAAGTAGCCGTAACGGTCGGGACAGTAGTCGTGCCGTAGGCCAACTCTACCGTGTAGGTCAGCTTGTCGGGGGCGAAGTCTGCCAAAGGCTCGTCATCCACCGAGATAGACGACAGCGTGGCGATGTCCGTGGCCATAGGAGCCGCTACGAAAGCGATTTCATAGAAGTCGGAATTACCATTGCTGCTGCCACCGGAACCGGTACCGGTGCTATATGCTACCACTACGTATTCTTTGCTAGAAACTAAATTGTCTATCTTAAGGATTCCCGGGGTCGAGCTCTCCATAGATACTTGAGCAGAATAAGTGCTTGCTGCCGTTCCGTCTGTGACTTCGTATGCCTCTAAGTATACGGTTCTTTTTTTGTTAGAACCGGCTTTAACATAAGTCATGACGGATTGGCAATTACTTACGCGATAAGAATAGACTCTTTCATTTTCTGCTCTGGTGCTTGCATACTTATTTAACCCATAAGCACTACTACCTCGAAAAGGCGCAAGTGCTGTCCATTCGTTGCTGCTAGAACCGCTTTGGTTTCTATCAATCCATTTTTGGTCATTAGAAGATTGATAGGTCGCATAAGCGTCAAAGAAAATAGTATCACCACTTATGATATACGGAGTTGTAACATCCGAAGCCCAACCGGTTGCGGAGATATCGGGAAGTTTGAGTGTCTCCGTAGGGAGATTGTACGTTGGGGCTGCCATAGAGGTGCCGGCGAAAAGCGCGGCAATGGCAAAGGTAAGAAGTTTTGTGTGCTTCATAATGATTATTAGATTTAGTTTGTTGTTGTTGTTTTTCGTGTTGGGGGCGATAGGCCTTATATGCTTTCCCCCGTTGGGGAATCGCACCGCTTTGTGCTTTTCCTGTATTATGGAACCGAACTGCTTTGTGCTTTTCTGCATCAAAGAACGGCACTGCTTTGTGTTTTTCCCGTCGGGAACTGCACCGAGGGCATATCAGGGCGCCTTTTTCGGGCAAAGTGAGCCCGTTTTTTCAACGGCACAAAATTAGTTCGATTTTCCCGAGAAAATGTGGAATATTCAGCGGAATTTGTGAAAAAAGTAGGATGCAGCTGCGACCTCCCCTAACCCCTCCAAGAGCACCCCACTGCGCAAGCTTGCGGGGGCCCCGCAACAGGAGGGGAATAAGACTTCTCCCAGCCCCTCCATAGGAGGGGAGATGAAAAGCTCCTATGCTGCTGCGCAGCAAGAGAAATAAAGGAAATAAAGGAAAAAAATTAGGCTTTCTATCAGCAACTAATAATTCCTAATTCCTAATTCCTAACTCCTAATTAAAAATAGCACTGACCTTCGTCAGTGCTATTTTTCTGCAATTCAGCAATTCTCTTAGTACGCCATGGCGAAGATGACACGCCCCTTCGACGGCTTGCCCGTCACCATGCAGCGGCCCGGCTCGTTCTTATGCCCCGGCAGGTCGTGCAACGGAATACAACGAATCGTCGCCTTGGTCTCCGCCTTGATCTTCTCCTCCGTCTCCGGCGTTCCGTCCCAGTGGCACAGCAGGAATCCGCCCTTCTTGATCTCCTCCTTGAATTCCTCGTACGAATCCACTTCGCGCGTGTTCGCAATGCGGAAATCGAGCGCCTTCTGATAGATATTGTGTTGAATCTCTTCGAGCAGCGCGGGGATGTGCTCCGTCAGCCCCTCGAGCGAGATGGTCTTCTTCTCCATCGTGTCGCGGCGAGCTATCTCTATCGTGCCGTTCTCGAGGTCGCGGCTGCCCATCGCGAGGCGCACGGGCACGCCCTTCAGCTCATAGTCCGCAAACTTGTAGCCCGGCGTGTATTTCTCCTCCGTATCGAGCTCGACACGGAGGCCCTTGGCCTTCAGCGCATCGGCTATCGGGTTGAGTTTCTCGAGCAGAGCGGCAAGCTGCTCCTCGGTCTTGAATATCGGCACGATAACGACCTGAATCGGCGCTAAATGCGGCGGCAGAACGAGTCCGTTGTCGTCGGAGTGGGTCATGATGAGCGCTCCCATCAGTCGCGTCGAGACACCAAATGAGGTCGCCCACGGGTATTCGTATTTGTTCTCTTTCGACAGGTATTGCACGTCGAACGACTTGGCAAAGTTCTGTCCGAGGAAGTGGCTCGTGCCGGCCTGCAGCGCCTTGCCGTCCTGCATCATGGCCTCCATGCAGTAGGTCTCCACTGCGCCCGCAAAACGCTCGTTGGGCGATTTGGTGCCCTTCACCACGGGCAGCGCCATCACGTTCTCCGCCACGTCGGCATAGACCTCCAACATCTCGTGGGCGAATTGGTCGGCCTCCTCGCTCGTGGCGTGTGCCGTGTGGCCCTCCTGCCAGAGGAACTCCGCCGTACGCAAGAATAGGCGGGTGCGCATCTCCCAACGCATGACGTTGCACCACTGATTACACTTGATGGGCAGGTCGCGGTACGACGAGATCCAATTCTTATAGGTGGACCAGATAATGGTCTCCGAGGTGGGGCGGATAATCAGCTCCTCCTCCAACTTAGCGTCGGGGTCGACCACCACGCCGTTGCCGTTGGGGTCGTTCATCAGGCGGTGGTGCGTCACCACGGCGCACTCCTTGGCAAAGCCCTCCACATGCTCCGCCTCGCGGCTGAAATACGACTTGGGGATCAGCAGCGGGAAGTAGGCATTCTTCACGCCGTGCTCCTTGAATCGCGTGTCGAGGGCCGCCTGTATGCGCTCCCAAATCTCATATCCGTAGGGTTTGATCACCATACAGCCGCGCACGGCGGATTGCTCCGCAAGGTCGGCCTTCACTACCAATTCATTATACCACTTCGAGTAATCCGTCGCCCGAGGGGTCAGTTTCTGAAAATTTGCCATTTCTATAATTAACAATTAACAATTAACAATTAATGTGCAGAGTGACCTTCTTATCACCGCAGCTTGTAGGCCTTTCGGATGTCCTCGAACTGCTCCGGCTCGGCTTTCAGTTGGTCGCTCAGGCGGCGCACCCATCCGTTGGCCGTGTCGCCTTCCGCTGCCAGCGTGCGCACCACTTCGGGGTCTATCTGTATGCGTTTATGGCCCAGCATGTCCGCCAAGTAGTCCAAGCACATCTGCGAGGCGTTGTATTTGCCCTGCGCCGAGTAGCCCGCTATGTGGCACGTGGCGAGGGTTGAGCCCGCCAGCACGTCACGGTCGATATTCGGCTCGTTCTCCCACGTGTCGATGACGTATCGCCGGCCGCTGCGGAGCAGTGCCTGCTCATCCACCACGCCGCCTCGTGCCGAGTTGATAATGAGCGCCGTACGCTTGGTCAGCGCAAAGAATCGCGTGTTGCCGAAGTGGTAGGTCGGGTGCATGAGCCGCGGCGTGGGCATGGTCAGCGGCGTATGGAATGTGACGACGTCGCTCAAGGCGGTCAGCTCGTTGACCGAGGTACTGCGGCCGTATTTGATGCGGTGGAGCGAGTAGGGGTCGTACACCAAGATGCGCATGCCCTTCTTGTACGCCATCTCCTCCACTTGTCGGCCCACGTTGCCGTAGCCGATGATGCCGATGGTCTTGCCGCGCCAGTTGCGTTGGCGCACGCCCTCGCCGTCGAGGTTGACGCGCCAGTCTTTCATGCTCTCGCGGATGGCCTCACGCACATAATCCGCCACGGCTTTGGCGTTGCAGCCGGGGCAGTTGCGCACTCGGATGAAGCGTTTGCGGCAGAACTGTATGTCGATATGGTCGCATCCGATGGTGGCGGTCAGCACGAATCGCACCTGTGTCCATTCGAGCAAGTCGCGGTCCACACGGGTGCGGGTACGAATCAGCAGTCCGTCGGCGTGCAGGTCTCGCAGCACCTGATTGGTGATGTCTTGCGGCTCCATGGGGTAGAGGATTACCTCGTCCCAGCCGGCTTGCGCAATGGCGTCCGCCACAAAGGGGATGTGTTGGTCGTATACGATTCGTGTGGTCATAGGCAGGTTTAATTTTGAATT
>CAVHGD010000019.1:16781-23070 GCA_963635385.1 Dialister sp. CAG:486
TAATTCCTAATTAGTACTTTATGTTGTCTATCAGTCGCACTTCGCCGCAATAGACGGTGACGCAGCCGATGGCGTTGTCGAATGTGTCGGTGGGGCGGAGTGTGTCGCAATCGACGATGGAGTAGTATTCCACTTCGAGTCCGTCGACGGCGTTGATGGTGTCTATCACTTTCTGCTGTACTTCGCTGACGGTCAGCGTCTTGGCCCAAATCAGGCTTGCAAACAGTGTCTTCGAGATATGCACGGCCGTGGCTTTCTCGTCGGCGCTCAGTCGCTCGTTGCGGCTGCTCAGCGCCAGTCCCGACGGCTCTCGCACGATAGGGCAGCCCACTATCTTCAGGTCGCCGAATGTGCCTGCCAGCTCGCTGCGGCTGACCATGTAGCGAATGATGGCTAACTGTTGGAAGTCCTTCTCACCGAAGTAGGCGCGATTGGGCTTGACCATATAGAACAGTCGGCTCACCACTTGCACCACGCCGTTGAAATGGCCCGGCCGCATGGCGCCCTCCATGACGGCGTCTAACCCGCCGAAATCGAACGAGAAGGTGTTTGCCATCTCTTCGGGCGAGTACATCTCTTCGGGCGTGGGGGCGAATACAAACGCTACACCGAGCGAAGAGAGCAGCTCCGCATCGCGATGGATATTACGCGGATATTTTGCCAAGTCCTCTTTGTTGTTGAACTGCGTGGGATTGACAAAAACGCTGACAAAGCAGACGTCGTTTTCGCTCACGGCCCGCTTCACGAGCGAGGCGTGTCCGGCGTGCAATGCGCCCATGGTAGGCACCAATCCGATGGTTTTTTCCTGTTGTTTGCACGCCTCGACCATGGTGAGGAGTTCGTGCTTTGTAGTGATGATTTGCATAATTAGATTGGGTAAAATTACCGCATAGTATCTCAAAAAAGCTCGCAAAGGTACAGAAAAAACACGGAAAATGAAAAAAAAAGCAGAAAAAAGCGGAAAATATCAATTTTTTTTTGTACCTTTGCAGTAGAAACTATTTAATCACTAAATCTGAACGCGTATGAAAGAGCCGAATCGTATCTTGTTTATCTCGCAGGAAATCTATCCTTATTTGGCGGAGGAGACCCCTATCCGCCTGCAAAACCGACACCTGCCGGAGTTGTTTCAGTCCAACGGCTACGAGACGCGTACGTTTATGCCGAAGTTTGGTGATATCAACGAGCGGCGCAATCAGCTGCACGAGGTGATCCGCCTGTCGGGTATGAACTTGATTATCGAGGAGACGGACCATCCGCTGCTTATCAAGGTGGCGAGCATCCAGTCGGCACGCCTGCAGATTTATTTCATTGATAACGACGATTTCTTCCACCGCCGCCGCGGCGTGGCCGACGAGGGGGGCGTGGAGTATCCGGATAACGATGAGCGCTGTATCTTCTACGCACGCGGTGCCATCGAGACCATCAAGAAGCTGCGTTGGACGCCGAATATCGTCTATTGTTCGGGTTGGATGTCGGCCTTGGCGCCCATCTATCTGAAGAAGGCCTATTCCGATGAGCCGTTTTTTGCCAACTCGAAGATTGTGCTTTCCGTCGACGACAACGAGTATAAGACGCCCTTTGGCACAAAGTTTGCTCAAAAACTGCTTATCAATGGCGTTTCGCCCAACGACACCCGCAGCATTGCCGGTTTCCCCGTGGGGTACGAGGAGTTGATGCGTTTTGCGATGGACTACTCCGATGCCATTGTCTTTGCGGCGCAGAATGTGAACCAGCGATTGGTCAATTATGCAGAGACGAGCCACAAGCCGATTCTGCCCTATATGCCCGACCGCCCCGATGCCGACTACTTGTCCTTCTGCAACGCACTACTGCAGAAGTAATTTCTAATTAAGAATTAAGAATTAAGAATTACGAATGAATAGTTAGGAGTTAAATTGGGAATTAGTAATTACGAATTACCCCTTACTTTCCCGAACCACTCCCGAACCAACTCTAACCCAACGCAAACAACACGCAAGCGCATCGGCGCGAGCGACCTTATAACGTGAAACGAATAACCTATTTATTGTCTATAGCGGCGCTTACGGCGGCTACAATGCTCTCGGCCTGCAGCGGCGACAGCACCACGGCGGGCAGCTCTCTGCTCGATGAGGATGACGCTATTGTCGTCTGTGCCGACACCTTCAACTTGCAGTCGGGCCTTGTGGAGTGCGCCAATATCATTACAGCGCCCGACTCGTTCCTGCTCGGTGAGATCGAGTCGCCTTTCGGTACGCTCCGTGCGGATATCCTCACGCAGCTATCGTGCCCCGTGGGCTATTCCTATCCCGCCAATGCGGAGATCGATTCCATCGATTTGCTTTTCACCTACACCACTTGGACGGGCGACGCATCCACTCCTTTGGTGGTCAATGTCTATGAGATCGACCGCAAGAGCATCGACTACAACCCGCAGGAGCCCTACCGCTCCGATGTGAATATCGCCGACTACTGCTCCATGACGCAGACCGTCACGGCGACGCCCTCCGTAGTGGTGGCCAACGGCAAAACCGATTCGGTGTACGACTCCAATACGAGTTCCTATGTGCCGATGGTGCGCTGCCGCATGAGTGCCGATTTCGTGGCTCGCTTCGCGCAGATGCGCAGCTATACCGACCAAGACGCGTTCAACGATTTCTTCAAGGGGCTGTATATCACCACCTCGTTTGGTAGCGCCACGGTGCTCCATGTGACGGATATCAACCTCGGCGTGTATTACCATTTCTCGTACGACAAGGCGGGGCGTGACACCACGGTGCAGGATGTCAAGGGCTATTATGCCAATTCGGAGGTGCGCCAGCTCAACCACCTGACCTATCCCGACAAGGAGCAGCTCATCGAGCGGCTGAACGAGAACGACTCGCTCGATTTCATCATCGCTCCGGCGGGCGTCTATACACGCATGACGCTCCCCATGGCGTCGATGTACGACACCATCAATGCGAATATCAATCTCGGCAAGATTCAGAAGCGCCCTTATGTCAATTTGGCGCAGCTGCGTGTGGGCGTGGATAATGTCTATACGGGCAGCTCGTCGAGCATCACCTCGGCGGATTGGCTGCAGCCGGCTGACTATATGTTGCTTATCAAGGAGAGCAGCCGCGAGCGTTTCTTCCGCGACAAGGAGCTGCCATCTGATACGGTGGCCATCCTCTCGGCGCTGACGAGCGGCACCGATAGCGACGGCAACACCATTTATTATTATTCCTACGACCTCTCCACGCTGCTCACTCGCCAGCTGCAGAATCAGGACTCGCTGCCCACGCTCGATATGTGCCTTGTGCCGGTCTCGGTGGCGTACGCATCGTCTTCGTCGTCAACGGTCAGCTCCGTGCGTGAGTCGCAGACCATCTCCGCCACCATTATCCACAGTGCGGAGAATGTGTCCAACCCTTTGACGCTCAAGGTAGTCTATTGCGGATTCTAACCTGCGCAAACGGAAAGAACCATCCGCTGCACAGCGTGAATAGAAAAGCAACGCAGATAGCCTCCCCGCAACAAATATAACCCGCCACTCGGACTCCCGCAAAGGGAGTTCGTTGTGCCAAAACGAAACCCATTATAAAACCCTGCTAATAAGCAAAAACAAAAAACACCTAATAATCACCTTTTACAAAAACAAAACACTATGAATGATTTCTTGAAATTTGCCGTATCGGAGGGCTTAAACTCCATGCACGTCGAAAACACCCTGTCGGCATCGGCTGCCGGAGCGTTGCGCGCCGGTGTTTCCCGAACCACTGCCGAAGCAAGTTATATCTCGCCCTCTATCTTGGAGGAGCGACAGCTTAATGTCACCCAGATGGACGTCTTCTCACGCCTTATGATGGACCGTATCATCTTCCTTGGCACCGAGGTGAACGACTATACCGCCAACGTCATTCAGGCGCAGCTGCTCTATCTCGACTCCGTGGATTCGGAGAAGGACATCCATATCTACCTCAACACCCCCGGCGGGTCGGTCTATGCGGGCCTTGGTATCTACGATACGATGCAGTTTATCAAGAGCCGTGTGGGCACTATCTGTACGGGCATGGCCGCTTCTATGGGGGCCGTGTTGCTCGTAGCCGGCGAGAAGGGCATGCGGGCCGCCCTGCCGCACTCCCGTGTGATGATTCATCAGCCGCTCGGTGGCATCCAAGGGCAGGCTTCCGACATTGAGATCACCGCTCGTGAGATTCTCAAACTGAAGGATGAGCTCTATCAGATCATCTCCGACCACTCCGGTCAGTCGATGGACAAGATCCGTCAGGACGCCGACCGCGACTATTGGATGACCGCTCAGGAGGCGCTCGACTACGGCATGATCGACAAGGTCTATGACCGCAAGAACAAGAAATAACAGACGGTTACAGAACATATATGACGCAAAAGAAAAAAGGTTCCTCCTCGCAGCAGGGCGATGTCTGCAGCTTCTGCGGGCAGCATAAGCCCTATCTGCTTTACGGCACCGACGGAGCGGCTATCTGCTCCGATTGCCTCGCCATAGCGCACAAGCTGTTGGAGGAGAACGGTATCTATTCCGAAACCGCTACGTCGGCCGATCCCGATGCTCCCATCGAGGGGCTGAGCCTCGACACGCTGCCTAAGCCCGCCGAGATCAAGGCTTTTCTCGACGAGTATGTCATCGGTCAGGACGAGGCCAAGAAATACCTCTCCGTGGCGGTGTACAATCACTATAAGCGAGTCCTCCAGCCGCGCGAGAAAGACGGCGTGGATATAGAGAAGAGCAACATCCTGTTGGTCGGCTCCACGGGTACGGGTAAGACCCTGCTTGCCCGAACCATCGCCAAGCTGCTCAAGGTGCCGTTCGCCATTGTCGATGCCACGGCGCTGACCGAGGCGGGCTATGTGGGCGAGGATGTCGAGTCGCTGTTGGTGCGCCTGTTGCAGGACGCCGACTACGACTTGCAGAAGGCGCAGCGGGGTATCGTTTTCATCGACGAGATCGATAAGATTGCCCGCAAGAGTGAGAATCCGAGCATCACGCGCGATGTGTCGGGCGAGGGCGTTCAGCAGGGTCTGCTCAAGCTGTTGGAGGGTTCTGTGGTCAATGTGCCGCCCAAGGGAGGCCGCAAGCACCCCGAGCAGGAGTTTATCCATGTCGATACACGCAATATATTGTTCATCTGTGGTGGCGCTTTCGATGGTATCGAGCGCAAGATCGCCCAGCGGCTCAATACGCAGGTGGTCGGCTTCGATGCGCAGCAGGCGTCGCACAAGATCGACAAGAACGACATGCTGCAGTATATCGCGCCGCAGGACCTCAAGTCGTTCGGCCTGATTCCCGAAATCATCGGCCGTCTGCCGATTCTGACCTACCTGCGCCCGCTCGACAAGACGGCGTTGCGCAACATCCTCACCGAGCCGAAAAATGCGCTCACCAAACAGTATCAGAAGCTGTTGGCGATGGATGGGGTAGAGTTGAGTTTTGCGCCCGATATGCTCGATTATATTGTCGATAAGGCGTTGGAGTATCGGCTTGGCGCTCGTGGCCTGCGCGGCTTGATGGAGACGGTGATGACGGATTTGATGTACGACTTGCCTTCGTCGGAGCACGACAAGAAATACGAGGTTACGCTCGACTATGCTCGCCAACGGGTCGAGAAGGCCGACCTCTTCCGCCTGCAGAATGCACTATAACGCATCAACTGATAAACGGATAAACCCATTCAACGCATTCAACCACGCATAAACGGATCAACTAATAAAATAAACTGATAAACGAACGAGAAAAACGCTGACTCTCCGAACCTACTCGAAAAGTCAGCGTTTTTTGTTCGCTTCCCGTAAAAAATCTACGCACTATGCATCGAATTCTTTTTGTCTGCCATGGAAACATCTGCCGCAGTGTGATGGCGGAGATGTTGTTCCGCCACATGCTTGCCGAGCGCAATTTGTCGGACCGTTTTGAGGTCGATTCGTGCGCCACCTCGACGGAGGAGATAGGCCATCCCATTTACCCGGCGGCTCGCCGTTGCCTTGAGGCGCATGGTGTGCCGTTGGTGCCGCACCGTGCTCGTCAGATCACTCGTGCGGACTATGCGCATTTCGATTTGATTTTGTGCATGGAGAACTACAACCTCCGCAATTTGTCCTATGTCTTAGGCGCCGACTTGCTTGCTCACGAGAACGTGCAATCCAAAGAGAATAAACAAACTCATACGGACTTGTTTTCTCAAGACCAAGCCTTGCCTTCGCCCAAGATTCGCCGTCTTTTGCCGCGTGATGTGGCGGACCCGTGGTATACGGGCGATTTCGAGACCACCTATCGCGACCTTCTCGA
>CAVHGD010000019.1:23397-28745 GCA_963635385.1 Dialister sp. CAG:486
TTCCATCAGATAGCTCTGCACGCGCAGCGTATCTTTGTCCACGGTCAGCACTTCGTACAGCCGATGTCCGGAGCATATCCGCTCATCTTTCGGATTGACTTTGTTCAGGTAGTACTTGGTGGCGGCGTTGGTGTTCAGGTAGGGCATGCGACGACTGTAGTTGTGGTCGTGTCCGGCAATCACGAGGTCTGCTTTGTCCAATGTTCGGCGGAAGGTCAGATAGATCGGTACGCTCTGTCGCCCCGCCCCGCACGAATGCACGGGCTCGTGCATCATCACCACGATAAACCGATCGCCGGCGCCTTGCATGGCTCGCTTCACCCAAGTCTGTGCTCGCGTGTAGGTGTGCAGTCCTTGCAGTCCGTAGGTATCGATTACGATAAACCGCATGGCGGGAAAATCCACGTAGTAGGTCTGTCCGATGTAGTCCGCAGGCCCGTTTTCGGGCATGTGGAACACCTCTTTCCATAGCGGCTGAATGGTGCGCCGAATGCCCTTGTGGTATTCGTGATTGCCCGCGCAAACTAATATCGGCAGGCTGTCAAGCCGGCTCCCGCGCAGCTCGGCGTATAGTTTCTGAAAGTAGTAGAAGTACCCGCGTTCCACAAAATCGCCTAACTGAGCGTACGCATCGATGTCGGGCAGCCGTTGGCAGAGTGTGTCGTAGTCGGCGCGGGTCAGGCTGTTATGCACATCGCCTAATACGAGCAGTTGCAGTTTTTCCGGCCGATGCAGCGTGTCTTGCCAGCCTTGCGGCGTGCGTTCAAAACCGGGCACCGTGTCATCGGCGAACGAGTGGAAACGATAGACGATGGTGTCGTTTTGCCAAGTGGGTTCCGAAGGATTCCCGAACCAAACTTGCCACCGCACGATACATAGTATCACGCCGGCGAGTAGCACCACGCTTCCCGCCACGCTCCATGCGATTCGTTTTGCTTTCTTACTTACCATAGCAGTCTGTTCTTAAAGGGTGATTTGTAATGGGTAATTCCGTATTTGTACGATGTATTTAGCACGCCGAACTCAGCATGCCGAACTTAGAATATTGAATATTGAAAAAATAACTCCCAAAAAGAAACTATTAATTCCTAATTCCTAATTCCTCATTCCTAATTAAAAAGGATGTTCTATCCCCTGCGGGGTAGAACATCCTTTTTTCGTAGTGCCTTGTTTAGAATGGCAGGTCGCTGCTCGAGTCGCTGGTGGCGTCGAACGTAGTGGTGTCGGCTGCCGGAGCTACCGTAGCTGCCGGAGCGGCTGCCACTTGTGTGTAGCCGACTTGTGCGGGTTGTGCCGAACCCACTTGTTGGAAAGTCGTCTGTGCACCCTGTGTCCCAGCTTGTGCGCCTTGCTGTATCTTCCATGCGCGCACCGAGGTGTACCAGCGGCCGTTGAACTCTCTCGATTCGAGGTCGAACGATACGGTCACGAGGTCGTCAATCTTGCACGGATTGTTCTTTATGCGGTCCTCGCCGAACAGCTCGAAGCACACCTTGCGCGGGTATTGTTCCTGTGTTTCCAATACATACGATTGGCTCTTCCACGGGTTGCCTGCCTTGCTTGTGCCATTCTGTTCCGGCAGAGCCTGAATGATTTTTCCTACTATTTCCATGTCTTGTGTTTTCTTTGTGGGTCCTGCGTCGTCCTCGCCCTGCGAATCAACCGATCAATTTTTCTCCGCCTACGCGAACTGCCCGACGCACTCCCGAATCAACTTACTCTCCCTTGATGGCTGCAACGCCCGGCAGTACTTTGCCTTCGATGGCTTCGAGTAGTGCGCCGCCGCCGGTCGAGATATAGCTAACGCGGTCTGCCATGCCGAATTTGTTGACGCAAGCCACGCTGTCGCCGCCGCCGATCAGCGAGTAGGCGCCTTTGTCGGTAGCCTCTGCCACAGCCTCTGCGATAGCTTTCGAGCCGTCGGTGAAGTTGTCAAACTCGAATACGCCTGCGGGACCGTTCCAAAGGATGGTCTTTGCGCCTTCGATGGCTTTTGCGAATGCTTTGCGGCTTTCGGGTCCGGCATCCATGCCTTCCCAGCCTTCGGGGATGGCGCCCGACGGGCAGATTTGGGTGTGAGCGTCGTTTGCGAATGCGTCAGCAGCCACCGAGTCGGTGCCGAGTACGAGGTTAACGCCTTTTGCTTTGGCTTGTGCGATGATGTCGAGAGCGAGGTCGAGCTTGTCGTCTTCGCAGATCGAGTTGCCGATGTGTCCGCCTTGTGCTTTGGCGAAGGTGTAGGTCATACCGCCGCAGAGGATGAGGTTATCCACTTTGTCCATCAGGTTCTCGATGATACCTATTTTGGTCGATACTTTCGAGCCGCCCATGATAGCGGTGAAGGGGTGTTTGATGTTGTGGAGGATGTTATCCACGGCAGCCACTTCTTTCTCCATCAGGAAGCCGAGCATCTTGTTGTCAGCGTCGAAGTAGTCAGCAATCACAGCGGTCGAAGCGTGCTTACGGTGTGCAGTACCGAACGCGTCGTTCACGTAGCAGTCAGCGTACGAAGCCAGTGTCTTGGCGAACTCTTTCTGACGGGCTTTCATCTCTTTCTTGGCAGCCTCGTAAGCGGGGTCTTCTTTGTCGATGCCGACGGGTTTTCCTTCCTCTTCGGGGTAGAAGCGGAGGTTCTCGAGCAGCAGCACTTCGCCTGCTTTCAGGGCGTCAGCTTGTGCTTTGGCCTTGGCGCAGTCTTCAGCGAATTGTACTTTTACGCCGAGAGCGGCCGAAACGGCATCTACTATTTGGCTGAGGCTCAGTTTTGCATTCACTTTGCCTTTGGGTTTGCCCATGTGGCTCATGATGATGAGAGCGCCGCCTTGGTTGAGAATATGTTTCAGGGTGGGTAGAGCGCCACGGATACGGGTATCATCGGTTATTTTTCCGTTCTCGTCGAGTGGCACATTGAAATCCACGCGTACAATCGCCTTTTTCCCGGCGAAGTTGTAATTAGAAATTGTCATAATTTGTATAGTTTATTTTGTTTATATGCTTATTGTTTGCTGATTTATATACTTATGGGTGGTTGCATCCCCACAAAAATTAGTTGTCTATCGAAAAATTAGCTATCTCCCCAACACTCCTCACTAAACTAATAATTCCTAATTCCTAATTCCTAATTCTTAATTGCCCGTGCCCCAATCAATGGAGTTCAGTCTTCCTCGATATACGTCGCTGAAGGTCTCGGTCTGTGACTCGCCGCCGAAAACGTATATGTAGTTGTCGCGCACGAGAACGGACTGTTTCTGCCGCGCGGTGTAGGTGTCGGGCAGCTGATTCTTGGTCGAGTCGGCCGCGGTCCAGCTGATGCCTTCGTCTTCGCTGACAAGGATGTTCCGCCCGTTGTATTGCATGTCGGCATCGATGCCGCCGAACAGGTACAGCTGATGGTTGTACCATACCACGCTCGCCCCCGTTATGCTTTGGAAAGCGGGTCGGTCGATGGCAAAATTCACGATGCGGTAGCCGTTGTGCAGGCTGTCACGCAGCGTCTCCGAGTATTCTATGTTCCACCGGCTGTTGGCCGCCTTGCCTTCCGCCGTGTATCCGCCCATTATCATGGCGCGTGCTCGGTCGCTTGCGCTCTCAAAGGCCACGGCGGCAAAGTCGCTCACGGGGAAATCGCCATCCACGGTCAGCCCCGTCTCCGTCAGCTCGCCGTTTTGCAGATTCACCAGCTCGTATTGTCCGTTTTTGTCGGCAAGCGCCCATACCGTCTCGTTCCATGCCAGCAGCATCGTCACGGGCTTGAACGCCTTCCCCGCATAGTCTTGTCGGGTCCAATTCGTGATGTCCGTCGAGGTGTAGAGCCCCGTGCTGTCGGCGTAGTAGAGCGCCTCGCCATCGCTGATGATGCCTCGCACGTAACAGTCGTCGGGCAGCCCGCTCGGTGTCTGTTCACCGCTCCATACGGCACCGTCTTCCGAGGTCAAATAGGTCACGCGGAAGCCGTTGTCTTTGAAGAACACGAATCGTTCGCCTACTGCCACCACTTGCTGTTCGCTGTTGTCCGTGCCGTAAATCTCTTCCGTCAGCTGCTCCCATTGGAACAGGTCGGGGTCGATTTGGTGCACCGTGGCGCGTATCTCATAGACCTTCACCGTCTTGCCGTTCGACGACGTAACCGTCAGATAGATAGGCTGTTTCGTAAAGTCGAGCGTGTCGCTGCCCGTGATGGCGAGCGTGGTGTCGGCCGTTTTTAGAATGGCGGCACCGGGTGTGGCGGCAAAGGTAAATTTCGGCACCACGGAGTCCAACGGCGTGCCGAATTGAATGGAGTCTTGGTTATATACCAACCCCGTGTCGAGCCGCTCTTCTATCTTGAAGGTGGCTTTTGCGAGCCCGGGAAAGCTGTCGTTGGCGGCAAAACGGAAGGTCGATAGTTGGGCTACCGACGAGGTTGTGGTCGTGCTGTTGCTTTTCTTGCAGCCGCTCACGGCTACGGCCAGCAGGGCTATGAGGATGGGTATATATCGTTTCATTTTCTGCGTAATTAAGGGGCAAAATTAGTGCCATTTTTGCAAATATGCAAATTATGTGCTAATTTTGCACGCTGTTTTTGGAGCATATTGCGAATTGCCATGTCTGTTTGGCACTACCGCCCCGCTCCTGATGTATTCGTTCCAAAAACCTATCAAGCAAATAGGTACAAACATAGTAGCATATAGGTTCAAAACCCTCCTAAGGTGTAGAAAATATATTCCTAACCAAATAGGTACAAAAAGCTTCCAAGCCAATAGGTGCAAAAAATCCAAAACCAATAGATACAAAATTATGTTATTTGAGTCCCAGATCCATGACCTTAAGCGGTTTTTTCCGTGGGTAATTGCCCGCAGTGAGCAGAAGAATTTGCGTTTGCTGATCGAGCAGCGTCGCCGAATGTACCCCGAAGCAAAAGCGAAAGAAGACTCCGAGCGGGTGGTGTCGCTCATCGAGCAGTTGCCCGCATTCCAACAGGCGCAGACGGTCTTGCTGTATTATCCCATTCACAACGAGTTGGATTTGCGTCCGTTGCTCGACCGGTATGCCGATTCTAAAACCTTGCTTTTGCCCGTCACGCACCGCAAGAATATCACGGTTCACCCCTATCGGGGTCCCGAATCGTTGGAGATGGGGCGCCTGCATATTTTAGGGCCTAATACGGAGGCGTATGCGGGCCCGATCGACTTGATTTTGGTGCCGGGTGTGGTGTTTGATGCAGCGGGGCATCGTATTGGCCGCGGGGGCGGGTATTACGATCGTTTTCTTCGGAGCCAGCGCCATGCATTGAAATTGGGTATAGGGTACGATTTTCAGCTCAAGTCCGATCCCATCCCCACCACGTGGCGTGATGTCCGCCTCAACGG
>CAVHGD010000020.1:0-9205 GCA_963635385.1 Dialister sp. CAG:486
CCTATCTTGCGCCACGTGATACGCTCACGGAACACACAGAACGAGAGCAACGGCACAAAGAGATAACTCAACGACTCGATGATGCTCACTTCTTTGACCAACACACCGTGGCTCATGGCAAAGATATTCAGCGCCATTGCCCCCAGCAAGATAGTATATCCGCCCACCACATACCCGTTCAGGTACTGCCGCCACCAAGTGGCATAGCCCTGCCGTGCCGCCTGCTTGAGCAGTATCTGTGCGCATGCCGCCGCAAATACGGAGAGTATGACAAGAAGGATGTACATTTGTGTTTATGGGTTTTTGTTTATGCGTTGATGAGTTTATAAGTTTATGCGTGGTTGAGTTAGTTAATGGGTTAATGAGTTTAATGGGTTTATTTGGTTTATATTTGAGCATATTTGTTTCCCTAAAAATACTATGCGGCGTGCTCGTTCTCGTTGTGGTCCTCTCGTGCGTACAGTCCTATTCCCGCCACTATCACCACCGCTCCAATGATGTTCTGCACGGTAATCGGCTCGCCGAACAGAGCGAACGCCAACAGCATGACAAAGATGAGGCTTGTGCCTTTGAACATATAGGCGGTGCTGAGCTCGATGCGTTGCAGCACTTGTTGCCAAAGCACTGCATACACGCCCATCACGCCCACCGCCCCTGCAAAAGCCAGCAGGTAGCCCCAAGACATAAACGCCTGCTGCGATGCGTATTTGGTGAATATTGTAACGCACGCATAGAGGGCATTGATTGCCACAAGAGCACTATAGGTCGCCCACCGAGTCATTGTCTTAGCCAAAATCGCTTGTGATTAGGAATTTACCCAAATAGACAAATCCCATGAGTACATGTATTCCAAATAGTACGAGTAGCGCAACCTGCGAATACCCCCCCCATTGTGGCGGAGCGTTGCTTCGCGCGGAATAATTGTCTTGAGTATATAGAAATAGACAAACCACATAGCGGCAATGGCTTGCCACCCGAAGTTGCCGTGTGTGGCACGAGGTCCCGTCTCTTGGCAGCACCATAGTATGCCGAATCCGCACCCCATCATCAGCAACACGAACCAAAACTCGGGGTCGCGATAGACCTTGCGAGCGTACAGACAAAGGAATACGATTGGGTAGGCAATGGACACCACCAAGTATAGAGCGTGCGATTGCCAGAAGTCGAGTGTGAATAGTTGCGCTATGTCTATCACGACGCTGCTGCCGTCGTTGCCGCCGTGAAAATAGATGGTTACATATTCATAGATGAGGCATATCCCGCCGGCGAGCAGCGGAAGCAACGACTTCCGGAATTCTTTCCGAAAGCCGTATTGGCTCAGCATCACAATGGGGAACGCCACCACATAGACAAAATAGAAACTCGGTTTGACGAGCACGCTCAAGACGAGAAACAGCGTTATCAGGCCGTTGCGCCGGTCGGTGTATTGCCGAAACTGCTTCACCGACAGCAGATAGCACGCAATGGAAAACGGCATCATACAGAGTATGGTGGAGTTGTGCCATACATTGGGCACGCAATAGCCTAAATACATATTGTTCGCCGAGAGGAAGATGCCGAACGGCTTTAGAAAGTACATCACGGGCAGGATGTACACAAATAGTAGGGCAAAGGCCGCCCCTTTGGCAAGTTTTGGCGTGGTCCATTCTCGGAACGCTTCCCGCACTATGGTGTATTTGGCGGTGTTGGCAGCAGCTATCAGCACCACCAATACGGCTCGCATGGGATATTTGGCACCGGTAAATAGCGTCAGCAGGTTGATGACAAAATACATCAGGAAGTTGGTCGAGAACAGCCGATGTTCCGCGAGCATCTGTTGCGCGATGTATGCATGGGCGGGCAGGTCGCTGTTCCATTTTATCACGAACATGATGTATGCAAATACAGCCAGCATCAGCGCAAACACGCCCACCACATCTCTATTCCCCCGCACCGTATTTCGAATCGCTTCTTTCATTTTATATGGATTCATAGCCACTCAATGGATTATAGCCACCAATGGTAAATAGGCGTTTCGTTTTGGATGGTAAATCCGTTCTTTTCGTACCAGTGGCAAGCATCGGTGTTGGCTTTCTGCGTCGGGACTTCTAATGTTTTCACGCCCTGCTCAAACAAATAGCCTTCCACCGTCGCCATCAGTTTGCTACCAATGCCGCTGTGTTGCCTATCCGTATCCACGGCTACCAATCCGATATGTCCCAATGCGTTTTGATAGTCGAAAGTAATCATGCCTTGTGCAACTCCGTGCTCATCTTCGGAAATCAATATCCGGCGGTTGCTGCCTTCTGCGGGGCAAGCATTCTCAATCCAGCGGCGATACAATCGTTCGAAACTTCCTTTCGGGAGTCGTTGGTCTAATTTGAAACGGGAAAAGCCGCCACTCACCAATGCCAAATGGTATAATGCGTCGGTGGGGTGGTCGCCATTGAAAAATGTACAGTTAGGGAATGGCTTGTGCGGTTCGCAAGGCTTGCTGTAAAGGATTTTCTTATCCACCAATCGGGCTCCTTCTGCTCGGAATCCGACTGCACCGTTGTCAAACACATACAACAAGTCGTATTGTTGTTTCCATTCTGCGTGCCGCCGAGACAGTTCTTCGCAATCCGTCTGTGTCTGCAAGTCCGCACGCCCTATCCGCAAACCGAAAAAGCGGGAATCCCAATCTAATGTACGGACCGTCATACCTCCAAATTGCGTGTTTCACCAACAATGAAGGTCGGGCGTTGCTTCACGGTATCGAACATCTTGCCGATATACAGCCCCACTACTCCCAAAAGCGAGATAATAATGCCCGCTATTATCCATATAGAAACGATAAGACTCGTGTAGCCCAGCACCGCTATGTCCCCTACGAGGAATTTTACCAAATAGACAATGCCGATTATCAGTGCAATCCCCGTAACGGCAAAGCCGCATTTTACCATGAGCCGCATGGGCTTGTCGGAGAACGAAATCATGGTATCGATAGCCAAACGCATAAGCCGCCCGAAGTTGTACGACGACTTGCCTTCGGCACGCTCGGCGTGCTGCACGGGCAGGTAGGCTTTCCGAAATCCTGCCCATTGCACCTGTGTCGGGAAATAGCGAAAACTATCGCCCATTGACAATACGGCGTCTATCACACAGCGGCGATAGATACCGAAATTCGCCACCGAAGCGTCTTGCTTGGTGTCGGTCAGATAACTGAAAATGGAATAGAATACTTTGGAGGAAAGGCGTTTGAGCCATTTGTCCTCACGGTGAATACGCTGTGCGAATACCGAATCATACCCCTCCTGTGCTTTGCGGTAGAGGGCGGGGATTTCTTCGGGGCGGTCTTGCAGGTCGCAGTCCATCACCACCATATAGTCGCCCTTGGCGTAGTGCAGCCCCGCCGTAATGGCATAGTGTTGCCCAAAATTACGCGAGAGATTGATGCCCTTCACGCAGGGATTGAGCGCACATTGCTTCTCTATCTCCTGCCACGAATTGTCCGGAGAGGCATCATTGACGAGAATTATCTCATAAGCGAATGGCTCGTGGGGGGGGGTAATAGAATTATTCGCAGTCGAATTGCCCTGCTGCGTGCTTGCAGTAGCGTCAGAGAGGTTGGTCCCCGCTGCTTTGGCGAGGGTGTTCATAGCCTCGACAATGCGGCGAACCAACTCCGCCACCATCTTCTCCCCGCGATAGACGGGAGAGACTACGGATATATGACAATGTGTTTGCGGCATAGAAATAATAGGGATGGGTACGGACACGCTGTCGGGGCAATCCCCTCAACTTCAGGCGTACTCATACTGCTTGCAAAGTTAGTACTTTTTAAGGACATAGCCAAATAGAATCTATTTTTTCTTTTTGTCAGGTCCTCCATGCGCCTCATTTTGGGACCCATATTATACGGTTGAGGGGAATACATAATATAGTAAGGTGCTTCCCTATAAAAACAGCCCCCCCACTTAGGTACCCAATCTTTCTGTATAGAAACAGGGAACACTTTCCCCCCCCACAAAAAAAATACACATACACCGCACAACACCCACATAAAAAAACAGAGAGCCTCCAACGCATCGTAGAAAGCTCTCTGCATTTTTCGTACCGCGAAGTGGTAAAATCTCGCTCCGTGTGGTTCTGTTTAGATTATGCCTTGCTCCAGCATAGCGGTCGCTACCTTCATGAAGCCTGCGATGTTGGCGCCCTTCACGTAGTCCACCGTGCCGTCTGGCTGCGTACCGAATTGTACGCACTGCTCGTGGATGGATTGCATGATGTGGTGCAGACGCTCGTCTACCTCTTTGGCTGTCCAGCTTAGGTGCTCGGCGTTCTGCGTCATCTCCAATCCCGAGGTGGCTACACCGCCGGCATTGACTGCTTTGCCCGGAGCAAACAGCACACCGTTGTGTTGGAAGAAGTGGATTGCGCCCGGTTGGCAACCCATGTTGCTCACTTCGCAGCAGCACCAGCAGCCGTTGGCTTTCAGCTCCTTGGCGTCTTCTTCGCTCAGCTCGTTTTGGAATGCGCAGGGCAGTGCGATGTCGCACGGAATCGACCAAGCCTTCTTGTCGGCCGTGAAGGTAACCGCCGTCGGGAACTTGTCCGCCATATCTTGTACGCGGTTGCGGTTCGACGAACGCATCACGAGCATGTAGTCAATCATCTCTTTGGTGATACCGCTCGGAATATGGCAAACGCCGTCAGGACCCGAGATAGCCACTACCTTAGCGCCCAGTTCAACCGCTTTGGTGGCAGCACCCCATGCCACATTGCCGAAGCCCGAGAGGGCAATCGTCTTGCCGGCAATATCCTTGCCTGCCTTGTGCAGCAGGTGTTGCGTGAAGTAGAGTGCGCCGAAGCCGGTTGCCTCCGGACGGAGAATACTGCCGCCCCATGTCATGCCTTTGCCGGTCAGCACGCCTGTGTGGTACTCACGCGCCAACTTCTGATACATACCGTTTAGGAATCCGATCTCACGGCCGCCAACGCCTACGTCGCCGGCAGGAATATCTTGGTCGGGGCCGATGCAGCGCCATAGCTCAAGCATAAAGGCTTGGCAGAAACGCATAATCTCGGCGTCGGATTTGCCCACGGGGTCGAAGTCCGAACCGCCCTTCGCGCCGCCCATCGGGAGGGTCGTCAGCGCATTCTTAAAGGTCTGTTCAAAGCCCAAGAACTTCAGCATACTCGGCGTAACGGCCTTGTGGAAACGCAATCCGCCTTTGTACGGGCCAATGGCGGCGTTGAATTGTACGCGGTAGCCGAGGTTGGTCTGCACTTGACCTTGGTCGTCTATCCATGTCACACGGAAGGTAAAGATACGGTCGGGCTCTACCATGCGCTCTACTATCTTTGCTTGCTCAAATTCGGGGTGTTGGTTATACACCTCTTCAATCGATTCGAGAACTTCTTGAACGGCTTGCAGATACTCTGCTTCGCCCGGGTGTTTCGCAGCCAACTGCTGCATAATGGTTTCGACTTTCATCGTATTACAATATTTAGTTGTGTTATAGTCGTTTGTGTCGTTTGTTCGGTCCGTGTCGGGGCTCGAATCTTGCGGCAATAGGTGTCTTTTTGTCAGCTCCGAGTCGTTCTAACTCGTTTGCGACGGCAAAATTACTGCTTTTTTGTTAGATAAACAAAGAAAGTGGTGCCTTTTTCGGATGTTTCAAAACATATTTTCCCGCCTGTGCCTTCCACGATATTTTTCGATATGGCCAGTCCGAGCCCCATGCCCGTGTTTTTGGTCGTGAAATTGGGCATAAATACGCGCGGCTGTACGTCCTCGGCTATTCCGGGGCCGTTATCCGAGAACGATATCTCAATCTGTTCGGGCGAGTAGCCCTCCTTGAGCATCACAATGATATCCGACCCTTCGCGTCCCTCCATGGCTTGCAGCGCATTGCGGATAATGTTGGTGAATACTTGCGAAATCTGCTCTTTGTCGGCCCATACCACCACGCCTTGGTCGGGGCCGATATAGCGTATCGGCACTTCGCTGTCGTTGTTGCGGAATAGTGTTATCACATTCGACAGCTTCTGTGCCACATCCACTTCCGATGCCGTCACTTCGGGCTGTTTGGCAAAGGTGGAGAACGAGGTGGCTATGCGAGCCAAGTTATCCACTTCCTCAATGAGCATACCTGTGGCTTTGTCAAAATAGTCATCGAATCGGTCCGTTCCCCGCAGGCGTTGCAGCTGCTGTATGGTCAGCTTCATGGGCGTGAGCGGGTTGTTTATCTCGTGGGCAATCTGTCGCGCCATGGTCCGCCAAGCGCCTTCCCGTTCGGCTTTGGCCAATTTGCCGGCGGATTCTTCTATTTGGTCCACCATCGCATTGTAGCGTTCCACCAGCTCGCCTACCTCGTCGTGGTGAGCGTAGATGATGTGGTTGTCCTTCTGTCCGATGCGGAAATGCCGCATCTTGTCGGTCAGCCTATAGAGCGGAGCGGTCATGCCTCGTGCCGCCCAGTACGAGGCGAATAGGGCAATGAACAGCACCAAGAAGTACGGTGGCAGCAGCCGAGCCAGCAGGTTATCCACTTCTTGCGCCCGCTCTATCTCCGATACGAAACTCGGCACCGCTATATAGCCTATCTGTACAAACGAGCCGTTGTAGAATGGGGCGTAGGCGCATAGGTACCGTGCCTTGCCGAAATTCTCGTATTGCACAAGACTATGGTCTTGCGAGAAGAATGGCGTGGAGGCAATGCGCGACGAGAGCAGCCCTTCCGTGAATAGTGCGGGCGTGGAGGAGCCGACCGCCTGCCCGTGGATGTCATACACATGAATATCCGTGCCGGAGGTGAAGGCAATATCGCGCAGGTCGATATTCAGTCCTTGCGTGTTGGCGGGTGTGAGCGACATATCCCAGTAGTAGAGGCTCTGCAGATACATCTGTATATAGGTGCATTTCGATTGCAGGGTCGTGCGCTGCCGCTCCTCGTAGTTGGTCCGCACATAGCGCACCGAGAGCATAAACACATACACAAAACAGAGCAGCACGCACGCCATAATCACATACATAATACGCACGCGCAGCGGCATGTCGGCAAATCCCCGATAGCGTATCAGCACAGCGATTCCGGCCAAAATCAGGACGGCAAACAGCAGAATGATGGCGCTGAAATAGGTGCGCATTCGGTTGCTCGACATCCATTCGGAGGTGGCGTTGTCGGTCGTTACTAACTGCCGAAACGAAAACGATTCCGCTAATGGCGATTGCGCCAATTTGGAGGTCTGCGTCAGCATCTCGGGCGTGAGCGAGAATAGGAACTGCCCGTTGGCGTCTTTTATCTCGATGTAGGTGTCGTCGTGTCGGCGGGTGATATCTCGTTCGGATGAGCAGCGGAACGGCTTGGCAAACTCATTGCGCAGCTGTCGGCTCTCCACCGAGTAGGCGTACTTAATCGGAATGAGCGTCAGTATATTATATTCTCCCGCCTTGCTCCACCGTCCCACGGCATGCGCATTTTGGAATCGGTAGTATTGCCAGATGTCGTAGTTTTGCAGCAGCACATCGTTGGCGGCAATCGTGTTGTCTGACCAATAGACTAATTGTCGGCTGTCGAATATGTAGAACTGAATCGGCGTCTTGCTGTGGGTCAGCGTGCGTACCGAGTCGAAATCCACGCCCCGCTGCAGGTATTGGGCCAGCGCATCGGTCTTGCGTTCGGCGGACTGTTGCTGACAGAGCAGCTGCCTTTGCAGGCGCTTCCCCTCGTGTCGAAAACTATGGCACGAGGTCATTCCCACGAGTAGGAATACCATCAAAAGACCGTATCGGACAAAGGCTTTTTTCATATCTGCTTGCAAAGATACGACAAAATTTGTACCTTTGCAAGCGATTTCGGTAAAACAAGAGGTGTTTTTTATGCAAATTCTCACTGCCTTTCTCTTAGGGCTGCTCACCATACTCGATCCCTGTACGCTTTTCACGAGCATTACCGCCATCGGTTATATCGACCGTGAGGTAAGCAACAAGAAGAAAGTACTGACCAACGGCGCCATGTTTGTCTTGGGCAAACTCACTACCTATATTCTGCTCAGTATTCCGTTCCTCATGGGGGCGCAGACCACGGGTATGCAGCGCCTCATCGAGCAATGGGGCGAGCCTGTTTTGGCGGTCTGTATGTTGCTCTGCGGAGTGTTGCTCTTGGTGGTGGGGCGTCATCACCACACCCACGACCACGGCTTGAGCCGTTGGCTCGAGAATGCCGACAGCCGTTCCAGTTGGTTATGGTCGTTCCTGCTCGGTATATTCTTTGCCATTGCGTTCTGCCCGCACCGTCTGATCTATTTTGTGACCATGATTGATATGGCCATCACGTTGCCGAGTGTTTGGTCGTGGCTGATGCCCGTCGTGTTCGGCTTGGGCACTGGGCTTCCTATCATGCTCTTGGCTTGGGCTATCAGCTATAGCGCAGTCAGTATAGGCAACCTGACGCACCGTATGGCGCATTTCGAGAAGTGGTTCCGTTATATCTGTGCCGTGCTATTCCTCGCCACGGGCGTCTATCTTGCCATTCATGCCTTTGTGGGCCATGGCCACGAGCCTTCCGTTGAAGAACCCACCGAGCTTTCTCTCTGAACCGATTTTGCTCTCTCAGCCGCCATTCATTTCTCTCTTGGCAGCTGCTTATTTTCCGCTCTCTTAGTAGTCAATTATCTCTTATTATATAAATATGTCTTCCCCGTCGTTCCGTTTCCGCCAATTTGAGGTTTTTCACGACCGCTGTGCCATGAAGGTGGGCACCGATGGCGTTCTGCTCGGTGCGTGGGCGGGGCAGACGCTCTCGCCTACTGACAAAGCCTTTCCGGTGCTCGATATCGGCACAGGGAGCGGATTAGTGGCGTTGATGTTGGCGCAGCGGTTTCCCCAAGCTCGTATCACAGCGTTGGATATAGAGCCGTCGGCGGTGGAGCAGGCACAGTACAACTTTGCGCATAGTCCGTGGCCCGAACGCCTTACAGCGGTACAGTCCTCTTTGCAGTCTTTTCGCCAAACGACAGACTCCACAAATCCCGCACCCGATTCACCGGCACTTTTCCGCCTCATTGTCAGCAATCCGCCCTATTTTCAAAACAGTCTGAAGAATCCGGACAAATTGAGAGAGTTGGCTCGCCATACCGATAGCCTGTCCTATTCCGACCTTGTGTCGCATACCGCCCGCTTGCTTGCGCCGGGTGGAGTGGGGGCGTATATTCTCCCCGCTGAGGCCGAGCCGGAAAT
>CAVHGD010000020.1:9392-27613 GCA_963635385.1 Dialister sp. CAG:486
CTCGAATTCACCAATTTCTCAGCCGCTGAGTCGGCCTCCATTTATTCCATTAAATGCCCTAATTCCCGAACCACTCCCGAACCAACTCCGGCAAAATCCCTTACCACTCCCGAACCAACTCGTTCCATATTCTATATCGAATCCGAGTCATCTCCCCGTAGCGACGAGTACGCTGCCCTTACTCGCGACTTCTATCTCTAACGCTCTCCCCAAACTCCCAAAGAGAATAGACTACTTCCTAATGCGAATAGTCCAACTCCCGATGTTACGGAGTAGGGACTTCCCACGTCAAAAAGTACTCGAATGCAATGAAAAGTGCTCGAAATAGGCTCTTGCTTTGCATAACCCGAAAAAAAAGCGTAACTTTGTGCGCTAAATGCAGTAGTGCCCTTGGTCACACTCTTGGATTCGCCCTTCGTTTTCCTTGTGGTTTCCTTGGTTTTTCCTTGGTTTTACCTTGTGGATAGCTTTAGCTTGCGCTGCAGGCACACTGCTTATGTTAACCATTAGCAAAGTAATACAATCGCTATGAATATATCCTATAATTGGTTGAAACGCTACATCAATCTGACGGATGACGCAGATACCGTAGCCAAAATCCTTACCTCTATCGGTTTGGAGGTCGGGACTGTTGAGAAAGTACAGACTATCAAAGGAGGCTTGGAAGGCCTTGTGGTGGGCGAGGTGCTGACCTGTGCGGCACACCCCAACTCCGACCACTTGCATATCACGGAAGTCAATATCGGTGCGGCTGAGGCACAAGGTGCTGTCATGGATGAGCAAGGACGGCACACGCTGCACATCGTCTGCGGTGCGCCCAATGTGGCTGCGGGCGAGAAAGTTATCGTGGCGACTATCGGTACCGTTCTCTACGACGGCGATGAACATTTTACCATCAAGCGCGGTAAGATTCGCGGCGAGGAGTCGCTCGGTATGCTTTGCGCGGAAGATGAGATAGGCGTGGGTACAGACCATGCGGGGATTATCGTTTTGCCCGCTGATACGCCCGTCGGAATGCCCGCCAAGGAGTACTACCATGTGGAAGACGACACGCTCATCGAGGTGGACATCACACCGAACCGCGCGGACGCTATCAGCCACTACGGCGTGGCACGCGACCTCTACGCCTACTATCTCGCGCACGGCACGCAACTGACGCTGACCAAACCGAGTGTGGATGCGTTCCGCGTGCAGAACCACAATCTGCCCATTGAGATTACGATAGAAGATACTACCGACTGTCCCCGCTATACGGGTGTCAGCATACAAGGCGTAACCATTAAGGAGTCTCCGGAGTGGCTGCAAAAGGCACTGACTACCATAGGCTTACGCCCGATTAACAATGTGGTGGATGTCACCAACTTCGTGCTGCACGAGACGGGTCAGGCACTGCACTCGTTCGACGCCGACAAGATAGAAGGCCACCATGTGATAATCCGCAAAGCCCACGAGGGCGACAAGTTCATCACGCTCGATGAGGTGGAGCGCACACTGTCCGCTGATGACTTGATGATATGCAACGCCCGTGAGCCGATGACCATCGCCGGGGTATTTGGCGGTCTTCATTCGGGCATTACCGAACAAACCCGCAACGTATTCCTTGAGAGTGCCTATTTCAACCCCGTGTGCATCCGTAAGACCGCCCGCCGTCACCAGTTGCAGACCGATGCCTCGTTCCGTTACGAGCGTGGCTGCGACCCGAACAACACCCTCTATGTGCTGAAACGCTGCGCATTGCTCATTCAAGAAGTGGCAGGCGGCGAGGTGAGTATGGAGGTGAGCGACCAAGGGCAGACCGTGTTCGAGCCGTTCCCCGTCACGATAAACATCCCGCGCGTGAATGCGCTGATAGGCAAGGAGATAGGCGAGCAGACCATCGAAACCATTCTCCGTGGTTTGGAGATTGAGATACTAAGCAAGGAGGGCAACGATTGGCACTTGGCGGTACCTCGTTACCGTGTGGATGTGCAGCGTGAGTGCGATGTGGTGGAGGACATTCTGCGTATCTATGGGTACAACAATGTGGAGTTCCCCGAGAAGGTGAATACGAACCTCAGTTACAGCCCGAAGCCCAACTCGCAGAAACTGCAGACGCGTATCTCGGAGCAACTTACTGCGCAGGGATTCAATGAAATACTGAACAACTCGCTGACCAAGGTGGCGTACTACGAGCCGTTGGAGACTTATCCGTTGGCGGAGTGCGTCAAGATAAAGAAAGATAAAGAACCCGCTCAGTCAGGACTTGGGTGTGATGCGCCAGACGCTGCTTTTCGGTGGCTTGGAGTCGATTCAGCGTAACGCCAACCGCAAGAACGCCGACCTTAAGTTCTACGAGTTCGGCAACTGCTACCACTACCACAAGAATCCCGCCGCTCGTGAGCATAACCCCGAGAACTCCCTCGTGGAGTACAGCGAGGAGCCGCATTTGGCGTTGTGGATTACGGGTAACAAGACCCGCCAATCGTGGATTCATAAGGACGAAAAGACCACATTCTACCTCCTGCACGCCTACATCGATGCCGTGCTGACACGCATGGGGGTAGAGCCAACCCGCTGTGCGCTCGAACCATTCCATAACGAACTCTTTGCCGACGGGCTGACCATCACGGCACAGGGCGGTAAAGTGCTGGGATTCATGGCGATAGTCAGTCCGAAACTGCTCAAGCAGTTCGACATCGACGACGCTGTGTTCTTTGCCGACCTCGATTGGAAACAACTGCTCCGCCAGAACAAACAGTACAAGCCCGTCATCAACGACTTGCCGAAGTTCCCCGAAGTGAAGCGCGATTTTGCCCTGCTCGTGGACAAGCAAGTGGAGTTCGCCGACCTCGCTCGTGCGGCCTTCGAGACAGAGCGCAAACTGCTCAAGCATGTCTATCTGTTCGATGTCTATGAGGGCAAGAACCTCGAGGCGGGGAAGAAATCGTATGCCCTGTCGTTCATCCTTCAAGACCCGGAGAACACGCTGAAAGACAAGCAGATAGAGAACATCATGCAGCGCCTGCAGAAGACCTTCGAGGATAAGTTCGGGGCAAAACTGCGATAATTTTTACTATCTATCAACGATATTTACGAACGCGAATAACGATATGAATTTCGTAGAACTTAGCAATCAAATTTTTAGTACTGCGGTGCAGGACTACCATACAACCGACAATGTGGATGCGCCGATTCGCAATCCGTACGCCGAGGGGACAATAGAGCACGACCTCTATCTCAAGAACTGGATTGATACCGTGCAATGGCACTTGGAGGACATCATCCGTGACCCCGAGATTGACCCTGTAGCCGCTTTGGCGCTCAAACGTCGTATTGACCATAGCAACCAAGAGCGTACCGACCTTGTGGAGCGTATTGATTCCTATTTCTGGGAACAGTACCATTTGGTTACGCCGAAGGCAGGAGCGAAAATCAATACTGAGAGTCCCGCTTGGGCGATTGACCGCCTGAGTATTCTGCATGTGAAGATTTACCACATGCAGGAGCAGGTGAACCGTACGGATGTCAGTGCCGAGCAGCACGAGAAGTGCGCCGCCAAGTTGGCGGTGCTGCGTGAGCAACTGCAAGATATGACGACCTCTATCTCGCAACTGCTGGCAGACTATGCATCGGGTGAACGCATCATGAAAGTGTATCGCCAAATGAAGATGTACAACGACCCGACCCTCAACCCGGTTCTGTACGCCAAAAAGTAATCGGCGTAAGCGCACGGCATAACCCTCGGAATCCTTATGCGGGACGGACTTCTCTACAAACTCCATAGTGGCAAGAACTCGAAGGCGGCCTACTACCTGCGCGGCTATTTGCGGGAGTGCGTGCCGTCATGCCTGTCGCTCAGAGAGGGCAAGCGCCTGCAGGAAGAACTGAATAGTCGGCCCGATGCCGAATACATCCGTTCTCGTATCGACTACTATTGTCGTCTGTCCGTGCCGACACCGTTGCCCGCAGAAGCACCCCGCCTGAGCGAGTGGCGAATCCCAAAGAAACAGAAAGTCTATTATTTCGACAGTGCGGAGATAATCCGCTTTTTCCCGGCCGACCTGCAGTGGCAAATCCTGCCGGGCGACATCGTGCATGTGCCCGCCAGCCCTACTATCGTCAAGAGCCGTCCGCTCGTTGCCCATAACGAGAACAGCGTGCTGCTCAAGATGGATAAGGTGCGCCACTTCATTTTTGTCAACGACACGACGGCGTGGGCGGACAAACTCCCCACGGCGGTCTTTCGCGGGAAAGTGGCGGGCAAGGCGAGTCGTATCCATTTCATGGAGCAATATTTTGGCAGTGCGGTGTGCGACTGTGGCGATGTCAGCAAGTCGAGCGACCTGCCCGCCGAGTGGCAGACTCGCAAACTGACTATCTCGGAACATTTGCGCTATCGTTATATCATGGCGCTCGAAGGCAATGATGTGGCGAGCAACCTGAAATGGGTGATGTCGTCCAATTCGATTGCCGTTATGCCGCGCCCGACTTGCGAGACGTGGTTTATGGAGGGTACGCTGCAGCCCGATTATCATTATATTGAGTGCCGTGCCGATTTCTCCGACCTTGCCGAGCGACTTGCGTACTACAATGCGCATCCCGCTGAGGCACAGGCGATTATCGATCACGCACATCAATATGTCGAGCAATTTAGGGATGAACACCGCGAGAAACTCATTGCGTATGGCACCATGCAGAAGTATTTTCGCTTGACGAATTCGAAATAACTGCCCATGCCTCGAAAACAACTGCTTATCATTCGTTTTTCCGCCCTTGGCGATGTGGCGATGCTCGTACCGGTGGTGCGGGCGTTTGCCGAATCGTACCCTGATGTGGAGGTTACGGTGCTGTCTCGCAAGCAGACCGCCTCGCTGTTCGAAGGCCTGTCGGAGAATGTCCATTTCTTCGGGGCGGACTTGCGGGGACGACACAAGGGCATAGCAGGTCTACGGCGCTTGCTGAATGATATCGATTATCACCGCTTTACGCAGGTGGCGGATATGCACGATGTGCTGCGCACGAAATATCTTTGCACCCGCTTTCTGCTGGCAGGCAAGCGAGTTGCCATTATTCGCAAAGGGCGAATCGCTAAGCGGCAATTGGTGCGCACGCATCATACGCAACGCCCGCTGCCGACGACGATAGAGCGATATCTTGCAGTCCTTGCCCGACTCGGGTATGCGGTGCAGCCCACGCCTATCGTATCGAACACCCCAAAGAGCGGCATCGGTATTGCTCCTTTTGCCGCCCATGCGGGAAAAATATATCCGTTGGAGAAAATGGAAGAGGTGGTGCGTCTGCTGTCACAAGGCACGGAGACCATCTATCTTTTTGGCGCAGGAGCCAAAGAAACGGCGGTGCTGGAACAATGGGAAAGCCGTTATCCACATGTCGTCTCGTTGGCGGGCAAGCAGCGAATGGCGGAAGAAATACAAATTATGCGGGGGCTGCGGCTCATGCTCACGATGGACTCCGCCAATATGCACCTCGCCTCGATTGCCGGCACACGCGTCTTGTCCGTGTGGGGGGCTACCCACCCGGCGGCGGGCTTCCTCGGCTACGGGCAACGGCTGACCGATTGCATTCAGCGCGATTTACCCTGTCGCCCTTGCTCCATTTATGGCAGCAAACCGTGCCAGTTTGGGGACTATCACTGTCTTGACATCGCTCCTGCCGACATTGTCGAACGAATACGCAAAGCCCTATGCGAGTAGTACTCAACCCCGAATATACCTATCTCAACGAGTGGATAGACGCTCTGCCTGCCACCTTTGAGCAGCAAGGCAAGGTCATCTACAACGCCCGCAATCAAATTCGGGTGATAGACCTTGCCCAAGAGAAAACCATTCCTGCCGTTTCCCGAACCAACGCCGAAGCAACTCTTTCGAATGGCGGGCTGATAGTGAATGCCAAGCGCTATTGCGTGCCTCGCCCGTTCAATCGGGTGATATATTCGTTCTTTCGTGCGCCCAAAGCAGAGCGGGCCTATCGGAATGCACTGCGCTTGCAGCAGATGGGCATACCAACCCCCACACCCATTGCCTACATCCTTTGTGGGCGAGGATTGTTGTCCGAGAGTTATCTCGTAACCGTACAGTCGCCTCTATCTCGTAACTTTTATGAGTTTCGTCACCATCCGTTGCAGGGTTACGAATCGATAGTCCGGCAGTTTGCTTGTTTCACGGCCTCGGTACACCAACACGGGGTGCTGCATTTGGACTATTCGCCCGGAAACATTCTGTTCGATATCGATGCGGCGGGGCAGGCGCAGTTCCTGTTGGTGGATATTAACCGTATGCGTTTCTGCAAGCGCCCGATAGGGCTGCATGCGGCATGCAAGAACTTCTGCCGTCTATGGGGCAATCAAGACTTCTTCGAGTTGCTGGCCGACGAATATGCCACCGCACGCGGATGGGACAAAGCCACTACCCGTAGACTGATTTTACACTATTGGAAACAGTTTTGGAAGCACCGAAAATAAATAGCGTTAGTGTTGTTATACCGAACTATAACGGCAAGGAATTGCTCCGTCAATACCTGCCGTACCTGTTTCGTGCCATAGTCGCCTGTCCGCAGATAACCGAAAGTGAGGTTATCGTGGTGGATGACGCCTCGACGGACGGCTCCTCGGCGTACCTTTCTGCTGAATGGGGACAGATACGATTGATTGAAAATGAGCAAAACAGCGGCTTTGGGAAAAGCGTCAATAGAGGTATTGCGGCAGCCCGCTTTGAAGCGGTCTGCCTGCTCAATACCGATATGCAGGTGGCAGAAGACTATTTCACGGTATTGCTCCCGCTATTGGAACAGAACACACAGGAGAATACAAATGCAGAGAATTCGCAGGGTGCCGGTGCAGTAGAGGCAGCGGTTTCAATGAATGTCGGTGTTGCAAAGACGGAAGTTTTTGGTGTCTATTGCGCCATACGAGACCCGAAATCCCGAACCATCACCGAAGGTAGAAAGCAAATGCGGATACATCACCACAAGTTGTCCTATATCGACCTTTGTGGAGAGCTGGAAGAAGGAGAGTCGATGTATATATGCGGAGGCAATGCCTTAATATGGCGGGACAAGCTGCTCGCCTTAGGAGGATACGACGAACTCTTTAGTCCGTTCTATTTTGAGGATATGGACTTGTCGCTACGAGCAAAAGCACGAGGGTGGGTGTCACTCTATACGACTCGAACCTCGTGCCTGCACCAACATGCCGCCACTATCGGCAGTCTATTCTCTCCCGAAAGCGTGCAAGAAGTGTTTATCCGTAATCGGGTATTTATCAATTACCGCTACCTGCACGGCAGGACATGGTTCATCTCAATGCTGCATACCGTGATACATGCAGCGAAGGAACTTATTTGCTCCCGACCGTATCGCCCGTACTGCAAGGCACTGAAGCAGATTCTGCTCCGCCGTGGTAGTGAATGATAATCAACATGGTACATAGAAAGAGTGCATTCAACTGCGTGCCGATACTCTCGAACAACATCTGCATAAAGAATGTGAATATACACAAATCCATGTAGAGTTGGCGTGTCCCTAAACGCATAGTAAGCGGCAACAGCAAGCAAAGCGCCAGAACCACAACGCCCAATATCCCCACCTGAATCCATGTGTCTAAGAATGCATTGTGCGGGTGCATACGGTTTAGGTCGGGCTCTGTATGTCCCAATCCACGCTCTTGTGCAATGTAGCCCGATGCATAATGTGCGTTGAATTCGGAATCTTGTAATCCTCGTTCTACAAATTCTTTTCGTGCAGAACATACTCCGTAGCCTACGATAGGATGTTCCTCTATCATATCCACGACAACAGACCAAATGTACAGCCGCGGATTTTTCTGTGTCGTTGCCTCTTGAAAGCGATCTCTATGCGAAAGACCCACTCCCCCGCCTAACGCTAATAGGATAATAAATGGTATCAAAATCCACTTCTTGTTGTGTAGCGTATAGTAGAGAAGTGTAATGAGGAGAATGCCTACAAATGTAAGCAGTCCGGTGCGACCTTCCGTGATTAGTAGCCCAGCAACTACGGGCAATAGCCCTATGCCCATACTGATGCGTGCCCACAGAGGCTCCCGCTGCTGTATGAGCGTATATAAGCACAATACAATGGTCATGTTCCAATACATATTCACCACCATGTGTGTGTTTATATGGGTGATTCGCTGTCGGTTATAGGCCATTATCCAATCTGTCCAATTCTCAATATGGAGCGCTGCCGTCTGTATGGCAATATAGATGGCTATGCCGCAACTCACAGCCCACATAGCCCAAGAAAACTGTTCTATACGAATTTTATTCGTAATACCTATCAGTCCGATGGCGCCAAATATAAGAAAGGGAAGATTGCGTTCTATAACGGAAACAAATTGGTCGGAATAGTACGGGTCAAACGCTTGGCGAATGGGGAAGCACAGAAAAAATACAATAAAGGCGACATATACCCATCTTTGCCGGTTCCAACCGATTGATTGCCAGCGTTTATTGATAATATAATCGAGAATATACAAGCCGGCTGTAACATATAGGCTCCACCTTTGTAGCGGTCCATAGTAGAATGGCATCAAGCAGACGACGCATAGCAGTCCGACTACGGGCAGGTAGGCCACTATGGTGCGGAGTACTTCCCGATTGGGGCGTGTATATAGAGTGGAAAAGGAGAACATATTTTGAGGTGAATCAGTGGATGGGGTAGTAGATGAAAAGGTACAAAATCGTAAAAAACGACACGTTCTAAAAACAAGGTAAGAACAGGGTAAAACCATGGAAAAACCAAGGAAACCTTGTGGGGAACTTATGGCGATGTTAAATACCTAAAATCATAAAAATCGACACTTTTTGCCATTTGGCCGATATGGAACATTCGTTAGTATATGGTGCGATAGATATGGAGATAGGACTCCAAATGGCGTTTCCAAGAGTAGGAGGTGGCATAGCGGAATGCCGCCTCCAAACGAGCGGGCGTAGCATTCTCTATGGCTGAAGTAATCAACCGGGCGGATTCTTCGGCGGGGTAGTCCACGGGGAAGAATGAGACATGTTGGTTGCCAATCTCCACCAAACTCGTTTCGTGCGAACAGATGACGGGCTTGCGGAATAGCATGCCCTCCAACACGGGCAGCCCGAATCCCTCGAACAGCGATGGGAACACAAAGGCTGCGCAATGGCGATAGAGCCATACCCGCTCGGCGGGCGTAACGATACCCAACAAATGTACATTCTCTATCCCCTCTTCGGCTATCTTGTGGCGTATGAACTGCGCATAGTCGGTGTTGTCCTTGCCGGCTATATAAAGCTGATACTGAGGCAGATAGCGCATCATATCGAGCAGGACATGGAAATTCTTTTTCTCCTTGCACTCGCCGATTGTGAATAGAAACGGCTTGTCTTGCGCCACGGCGGCGGGCTGCTGCTCCGGCTGTTGGTCGATGCGCTCGATGCCGTTATAGACCACCTGCACTTCCTTGCCGTGCAGGCGCATATACCGCTCGGTTTCGATAGCCGCAAAACGCGAGATACACACGATACGGTCCGCATGATTCACCTTATTTTGTATCATGAGTATATACTTTGCCACCTTGCCGCCGTGCTTCTCGTAGACAAAATTGAAGTCGTGAATGGTCAGCACATAGTGGCGGGCAAACGGACGATAGCGGGACAACTGATGAATGGCGTGCCACACATCGAAGCGAATACCCATCAAGAACGGCAGACGGCGGATGATTTTGCGGGCCTGAATATAGCGCACCTTATCGCCGAACGCCCCGATAAAAGCCTTCGGGACAAGCAGATAGATGGTCTCGCCCTCAATGGGCGTGTAGGTGTCGCGGAAATAGTACCCGTAGTTGAGCGCCACTTGCCCCAACCCGCAGTTCACATTCTTCAGTATGGATAAATCGATCAGTATCTTCATAAATCGTGGTTATAGACTATGATAAACGTCCAATAGATGGTGTGCCACCTCGTCGTCGGTGAAGCGCAGGCTCTGGGTCGTTCCTCGTGCGACCATTTGTTGGCGGAGGTTCGTATCATTCAGCAGGCGTTGCAGTTGCAGGCCGATGGCGATAGGGTCGTTCGGGTCGGCATAGAGAGCCGCATCGCCTCCCGTTTCCTCGAAACAGGAACCCTTCGAGGTCAGCACGGGCGTTCCGACGCACATCGCTTCCAAGATAGGAATGCCAAAGCCCTCGAACAGAGACGGATAGACCAAGCAAATAGCCCCCTTGTATAAGGCGGGGAAATCCGCAAAGGGTACACTGTGGAGCAGCGTGAGCGATACGCCTAAGCGAGCCGCTAAGGCACGCATCTGCTCTGCATACTTGCTCCGTCCGCCCACTGCCACCAATGGCAGATCGATGTGCGTCTCCGCCATGGCGTAGAGCAGGTTGCGCAGGTTCTTGCGCGGCTCTATAGCACCGACATCGATGATATAGTTGTCTGGGAGTCCGTACTTGGCTTTGGCGGCTGCAACTTGCTCGCTTGATACTGGCTGCCGAAAGCGATTGCTGCATCCCTGATAGACCACACTGATTTTTGTTTCATCGGCATGGAAAAAGCGGATGAGGTCTTGCTTGGTCTGCTCGGAAATGGCAATGATACGCGTGGCGTGGTCGCAGGCGTACTGCACTTTCCGCGAGAACAGCCGGCGGTAGGTGGGGCTGTAGAGTTCGGGATAACGCAAAAATATGGTGTCGTGCATCGTTACGAGCGTCTGGGTTGCCGTGCGGTGAATACCGAAAGGCAACTCCCCCGAAAGGCCGTGATAGAGGTCGATATGTTGGCCTTCAATATCCCGTAGGCACCCGAAACTGCGCCAAAGCGACGGAACGGCTTTCCATACGCCGGTCGGCGAAACGACCGTTCCGCAAGTGGGGCGGAATAGTTCCGTGGGCTGCCCGAAATAGAAATACTCGTTTTCGGGCGCATACCGGGTCAGCAGCCGAATGGTATCACGGCTGTAGTTCCCCAATCCGCGGGAGTTATGGAAGGCGCGTTTGGCGTCGAAGGCTATTCGTTTGGTGTTATCCATTGGTTCTGTACGCTTAGCAGGTTGACAAGTTGGTGCTGCACGGCATAGCGGCGCATCTGCTCCATTCGTTGCGGCTCTTCGGTGCTGTAGTCTTTGGCGTCCGAGCCGATACGATAGAGATATTCCTGACGGGTGTTGATACTATACGAGTAGAGCCACTCTCCGTCGGTGCAGCCGAGGTGGTCGTTGTTGACAAAATAAGCATAGTCGCGCGAGTGCTGCAACTGATTGATACCCATGGTGTTTTCTGTGTAGGACAGCCCTAACAGACCGAGCAGGGTAGGCGCTATGTCTTGCTGTTGAGCGGGAGCGGTGAGCGTGGTATCCGCTATGCCTTTGCCGACCATAAAACAGGGAATCGTGTTGTATTGCAGGTTATAGTCGTAGTCGGTGGAGACGGGATTGCCGTGGTCGCCCAGCAACACAAACACCGTATTTGGCCCCCAAGCAGTTTGCTGCGCCTGCTCCATGAATGTCCGCAATGCATCATCGGCATACGCAATAATCTGCTGTTGCTCGTCGCCGCCTTGGGAGCGATACGCTTCGGGGATGACAAACGGCGTATGGTTGCTGACCGTCAAGAATAGCGCAAAGAATGGGCGCTCCGTGGTGTCGGCACGCTGCTGCAACTGCTCTAATCCGTACGAGAACATGTAGTCGTCGGGCACACCGAAATTATTCACCACTCGGCTCGACGGATAGTCGTAGAGCGAATACACCCGCTCGATGCTATTATCGTAGAAGAACGAGTTCATATTGTCGTATTGCGGGTTGCCCGTCACAAAAGCAAACGTGCTATATCCGTTTTGGCGCAGGACGTACGGCAGCCCCATATAGTTGTCCGAGGGCACACGCATAGTGGCTTTGGCGAAATTCGGTCCATAGCCGTACAGCGTGGCGGTAATGCCGTTGTTGGTATGTACGCCCGCGGAATAGAAATTGCTGAAATAGAGCGACTTATCACGCAGCGAAGAAAGGTACGGCGTGATGGGCTGCCCTTGGTACATCTCGTCCAAGTGGGCGGCGCTCATCGACTCCATAAGGATCACCACCACATTACGCTTGCCCAATCCGTCTGTGGCGGGGACGGGGCGCATAAGCGGGTGCTGCGGGTCGGCATTTTGCACGCCCAATTCGTGTTGTACGGCAGCAAGAGCTTCTGCCTCATCGGCTTCGGCGAGTAGGGGCGGGAGAGGTTGCGCCGTATATTCGGCACTCTTGATGATATTGAATATCGGATTGACGCCTAATTTATTGTAGAATGCATTGTTGCAGAAATAGGCAAAGCTGACATCCAACGGATAGCGTTGGAAACTGCCGCGCATCCCGCAGAAGCAAGCCCCATAGAACAGCACCGAAAGCACGATACCGCCGGCATAGTCCTGCCACGAAGCGGGCGCACTATTTGTGTCTATCCGTCGACTTGCGTAGCGCACGATGGCCACTAATGCCCATTCGAAGAGCCCTATCAGCACGAGGGCAACCACAATGGCCACGAGATTGGCGGCATCGCCGAATACCATCCCTGCGGTGTCCTTTACAAACCCGAACCACTCCACAACGGAGATATTCAGGTGATTGTCAAAGAATCGGAAATAGCGCACATTGGCAATCTCTATCACGAGTCCGATGGCATACACCACGCCGTAGTACCAACCCGCAGCGTGCAGTGCCTTGCGGTTCCATTGGGCATACTGCTCCTTGTGGGCGGTGCAGAGCGTTCCTATCGTAAGGAGCAGCAGCGGCAATGCGGTCACGTAGCAGGCAATCAGGTTGTCAAACTTGAGCCCGACCGCCATAGCGTGTCCTGCCAACGCCCAATCAATGCCGGCAGCGGGGGCGTTGTAGAATAGCAACCCCATGCGGCACACCCCCAATGCGAGCAAGCACAAGAGATGTACGGCGAGCAGAAAATAGATAGTATGTAGCAGTTTTCGAAACATACGAATTGATTTACACAACGACACGATTATTTGGCCGTGAGCGTTTGCATAATGGTTTGCGTAATGGCTTGCGCCTTTCGGGTACGCTCGGCATTGGGATTCACCTCTTCAATCGGCTGATTTACAGCCGCATCGATAATCGTTACGCCCGTCGTGTCCATCAGCGCAAAGCCGTCCACAAAATTATAATAGGCGTACGGAACGCTGTTTGGGTCGAGGATGTCTTTCGCAAAGACAAATTGCGATGCGTCTATGCCCAACTGGTGCAACAGGGTCGGCACCCAATCGATTTGCGAGGCGAGGGTTGAGACGGTACGCGGCTTGCTGATGGCGCCACCTACCATTACTAGCGGAATCCGATAGCGGAGAGTGTCGTAGTTCTGCATGCCCTCGGGATAGGGGAACCCATGGTCGGCTACCATCACCACCACGGTGCTGTCCCACGATGGGGCGGTACGCAGCGAATCCACAAAAGCCCCCAAACAACTGTCGCTGTACGCAATGGCGTTGAGGTACGGATGCTCCAGATGATGATAATTTACCTCAAACGGCTCGTGGCTGGATAGGCTGAGAATCACATCAAAGCACGGTGCCGAGCCGTTTTGCCGTTGGCGGATATCCTTGGCGGCATAGTCAAACAGAATATGGTCGGGCACGCCCCACTTGCTGAGTCGGTCGGCAATAGGGAATGAATGGTCGGACACCCGCTGCTCGAATCCGCCGTTCACCAAATAGGAGCGCATATTCGTGAAATCCTCGTCGCCGCCGTAGTAGAACTTCAGGTCGTAGCCGTTCGCTTTCAGCACTTGCCCTATCTGCGGCAGGCGTTGCGAGGCAGACGGAATGGTCATCACCGAGGTTGTGGCGCAGCCGGGGAACGCCCCGAGTACGGCCATCACGCCTCGGTCGGTGCGGTAACTGTTGGCGTAGATACGATTAAAATAGACCCCCTCTTGCGTGAAGCGTTGCATGTTTGTCATGGCAGGCAGCGCATTCGCCGAAAAACTCTCCAATATGCAAAGCACGATATGCGGGCGGCGGGTCGTGAAAAGCGGTTCATCGTATTGTGGAATCGAGTCCTGCGAGGGTAACAGTTGTGCCATGTAGGCGTGGCTCTCTTCTGCCGTCATATAGTGATATCGCTCCGTGTTGAGTGTGTTTTCGCTCAGCGACTCTACCACATTGAACACAGGATTTACGGCAGCCAAGTTGAGCACACGGTTCTCGGAATAATAGACCCGCCCCGTGTTCATGGTCGATACCGTCACGCTGCCGCGAATGGGCAAGAATAGCAGCGCGGTCAAAAGAAAGAGTACGCCCGTGTAACCTGCTTTTCGCCACGCATCCTCAATAGGCGGCAGGGGCGCACGGAACAGCCGACTATAGACTATCCACCAAAAGGCATAAAGCACGCCGAACAGAACGGCGCCCAAGCACCACAGCCACCACGGAGCGCAGGCAAGCACCTCGTTGGGCGATTGCAGATAGTCGAAAATATCTTTGTCGATATGGTAGCCCCAGCTCGGGAAACAGCCGTTGTCTCCGATAACGGTTATCAGCGCAATGGTGAGAATTAGCCCTGTGTAGATGTGCGCAATGGTGCGTACAACCTTGTGAGGCGCCCAACAGCTGACGCAGAGCAACAGACCGAACAGCAGCGTGATATATCCCGCCACGCTCAGGTCGAGCGGCAGTCCGTGCCAAGGCACGAGGAACCAATCCTTCCACGAGACATCGCCCAACAGACTATGTTGCCAAAGCATAAACAAGGGTTTCTGCACGGCGAAGAACAGAACCCAAAAGAGATAATACTTGCAAAAAGATATAAGACGCTCTTTCATATTAAAAATCAATGGTATAGGTGGCGAGTATGCCGGTCGGAACATTGAGAATGATAGACGAACGGTTGGCTTGCGGAATGTCTTGCACAAAGGCAAACTCTGCCATATCGTTGCAGAAATCCCAGATATTATAGCATTCGATGTTGAGCCGCATACCCATATCTTTGACCGTCCATTGCGCTTGTGCGTGCAGGTCGCACATATACCAAGCGCCGTGGCGCGAACCGAAATTGCCGTCGGTCGGGTTGGTGCCACGCGACTCGTAGGGCAGTATCGCCACTTGCCCGTCGTGTTGGTAGTAGCGATAGGCGGTGAAGGGTTTGCCGTCAGTCCATTTGATGGTCAGCCCCGCTTGCACCCACTTGCAGATGTTGTACGATAGGTAGAATCGTGCCACATAGCCTTTGTCCAAATCGAGCCGCCCCACGCCGGGGTATTTGCCGTCTTGGTTTTTCACTACATTGGTCGTGTTCGGGTTGGCGGTCGTCTCCGAGAGTACGCCCAGCGTGTTGCTGTTGGCTCCGTTGCCAAGCCCGGTGTAGCCGGCAGCCTGCATCGATTGCCAGCTGAGGCTGACCATCACTTTGCGCCCGGTGTAGGTGTAGCGTGTCAGTTGCGAGAAGAAATAGGGCGAATTGAGCAGTCCGTTTTTCCCGAACGAGGGCGTGTAGCCCACTTCGTAGTTTTTCTCCCCGGCGTACGGATAGAATACATTGAGATCGCCTTCTATGTTCGGGTCTTTCTCCTGTCGATATTCGCCGTATTGCTCGGTTGCGCCTGCGTAGTAGGTGTGCCACACATCGAAAAACTTCTTGTAGTTGTTTTGCAAAACTATCTCGTGTCGCCCGCCCCGCTTGTCTTCGAAATGGAAACGGATGGGGATATTTACTTCGATGTACGAGGTCTGTCGCAAGTTCTTTTTGTAGGCGTGGTATTGCCCGCCTGTGGTGGCAAACAGGTTATTCGTGCCGGCATAGTAGATGTTGGCATTCATGTAGTCGTTCGAGAAATAGCGGAGATAGTCCATCGTGTAGGGCAGTCGGTTGTAGTCCGCCGACAGTCCTGCTTCGAACCACTTACACGGATGGAAATCTAATGCCGCCCCCGCTTGCACATTGGGGCTGACTTTGCTCTTTTGGTGGAGCAGTATGGCGTCTAAGGTGAAGTCAGCGTGCCCCGTGAGTGTGAACCACGAGGTGGGCGCATAGCGTGCTTTCAGCCCGACCGTGTTTTCCAGCAGCCCGCCCGTGTAGGCATTGCTGGTCCATTCGTAGCGGTATAGGTCGGTCGCCACGCTGTCCACGGGCGATTGCAGATAGACGGAGTTGCTGAATTGTGTGGCTTCGGGGTTGAAATGTACGAGCGAGTTGTAAGCATCCACAAACACCGACAGCCACGGCAGCACGGGCTGTTCGTAATTCACCGCCCAACTCAGAATATGAGTCTGCCCGTCAGCGACCCATGGCGAGAAACTTTCCCCGTCTTGGTCGATGATGTTTTTGCTAAACGAGCGGTCGTTGTGATGTGTCACATTTGTCTCCCAAGTCAGCCCCGTTGTGAGGTACTTTTCCCGAAGGAACACCGAACCAACATACGATTTTAGGTCATACACTTCGTTGTAGTTGTATAGATATTCGCTGCCCGCATCCGACCGTCCCGAGAAGTTGAGCCGATAGCCAATCTGCCGTGCCTTATTATTCGACGGGATGGGGAAGTACCCGTCCGCTTGCACTTTGTAGTACGGAGCGGTGTAGAGCGGGTCATCCACCATGATTCCCTGTTCGTTTTCTTTGGTGATGAGTCGTTGCCCATAGGCAGCGTAGAGATGTTGGTAGTAGGGATTGCCTTTGCGGTCGTGAAAGGTGTATCCTGCATCAATCGTTCCCGCGCCTATCTGATGCCGACGCTCCGTTATGTGTTTGTATGCATCGGCGCTCTGCACAGCGGAGCGGTGCGTGATGTTGATTATCTCGGTTGTTCCTGCAGCGGGAGCCCCATTGCCTACTTGCCCAAAATTGTAGGTTGCTTGCACATAGTTGCGTGCCGTCGTATCCCGCTCAAAATACATCTTCGCCCGATGGATGTCCGAACATAGATTGTACCGTTGCATGTTCGGCATATAGTGCGTGCTACCGGGTTGGAAGCGGTCGTCCGTGCGCATGCCGTCAATGTAGTATCGGTTGGCAGTACATGGCAGCCCGTCAATTGCAAAGGTGATACGCTCCGGCAGCCACCATTGCCCGATAGTCATCGTTTCGTAGATAGTATGGTCGCTCAGTGCCTCCAAGTAGTACGGCAAGTCGCTTCGGTGATACCACTTGCGGAAGAATTCGGCGCTTACCGAATCCGTTCCCTCCATGTTGGTGTAGGGTATATCGTTCGCCCGCGCCGTCAAGCATATCCCCCACGCAAACCACAGGCAAAGTACTATTCTCCCTATCTGTTTTCTCATTGTCTTGCTTTCTTATATTTCAGGATGTCAATTCGATAGGCCAATCCGATGCGCACTTGGTGGAACGGATAGTCTTTGATGCCGTATTGATAGGTAAGGTAGGGTTCAAAGTCGTGTACATGCCACGATAGGGTTGCCTTGATGCTCATCGGGCGGTCGCCGTACTTCTCCCACCCGACATAGCCGCTCCAAGTGGTGCGGAGTGAGATGTACTCGGTCTTGACAAGCATTTGCAGCCCGTACAGCACGGCATCGTTCTGCCGCCCGTTGTCCGTCTGCCAACATAAGAAGCCTGCACTGCCCGCAAAACGCAGTTCCACTGCCGCATCGGTCGGGTCTGCATAGGGGAAGGTCTTGCCTTGTCCGAAGTAGAGCGATTTGCCGATAGCCAAATCAAAAAAGTAGCCCGGGTCATCGTATTGGCGTGCCTTCTCAAATCCGCCTCCGCTGGCGGTCTTCATAGCCGCACGCAGAACAATATCCGGTGCATACTTACGGGCTTTAAGCAGTTGAATATCAGTTGAAATGTACACATCGCCGGCCTCGTGTCCGCTCATGGCAATAGTGTCCTGCAGTCGACAGGTGCGTTGCCGCTCCGTAGTCATCTTGTACCACTCCATGACGGGCATCCACAGCGTTAGGTTCACGCGGTCGGTGAATAGGGGTATGTAGGCACGAATAAATACATCGGCGGTACGGTCTTTTTGAAAACCGAAATAGCCGTCCCCCGCCAATTCAAGGCGGAGACGGCTTTCCGTACGACCATCGAGCATATCGGGTATTGGGAATGCATTCGGCCCAAAGTAGTAGGGAGCAATCCCGGTCGGGCGGCTGTAATCGGAGCGTTCGATAGGCACTAAAGGCTCTTCTTCCGCTCGGGTGAATAGGCTGATAGTCAGCAGTATGAATAGTATGTACTTGCGCAAAATGTAGATCTATTGATGGGTTCTCGCCAGTCGCATGCACTGATAGAAA
>CAVHGD010000021.1:0-26862 GCA_963635385.1 Dialister sp. CAG:486
GGAGGGGTTGGGGAATGGTTTGGGGGAGGGCGCCATTCTGCAGCGCAAAGGTACTGCTTTTTTTCGAAATAAGCAATACGTTGCCTATACTCAGAGTAGCTAAATAATTCGGTAATAATTCGGTAATGGTTCGGCTATGCTTCGGTTATGCTTCGGTTATGCTTCGGTTATGGTTCGGTTATGGTTCAAGGTGGTCTCGAGTCGAGAGGGAAAAAATTGGGAATAAAAAAGGAAGAATTTGGGGATAAATTAGGGAAAAATATGGATGAAATTAGGAAGAAAATAGGACAAAAATGGGGGGCTTTAGAGAGAAAATTGTGAAATGATGGGGTAAAAGGTAGAATTGGAATAGGAACGGAATGTTAAAAGCTGTTTAGAATGGAGGGGGGCTTGTATAGTTCGGAATTTTGTTGTATCTTTGCTGCTTGAAATTAAAATGGGAAAGTGCGGGGGTACGAGAAGTGAAGTGCGGGGGTACGAGAAAGGTGTCGTGTAAGATAAGTATAAAGGAAGATGACAAGGATTTATACTATAATGTGACGAAAGATTATGAGTGTTTGCACTGTAATTTAATGAAAGATGATGAGAGGTTGTTGAGAGATTAGGATAAAATGTAAAGGAAGATGGTGAGTGGTTGGACTATAATGTAAAGGAAGAAGACACGGATTTTAAGGGAATATGACGAGTATTTGGACCATAATTTTTGCGGGGATATTGCCCGCGTTTGCGCTGGTGCTCTATATCTGGTGGAAAGATAAGTATCAACGAGAACCCTTCTCGCAAATAGCAAAGGGCGTTCTATACGGTGTGATATCCGCCGGCATCGCCTCCGTGCTCGAACTCGGCGTGCAGCTATTCGGCCTTGCGCCCGATGAGCCCATAGGATTTCTGCAAGCGATATGGAAAGCCTTTGTGGGCGCTGCCATACCCGAAGAGGGCGCCAAACTGCTGATGCTATGGCTGTTAGTGCGGAACAACCGCTATTTCGACGAGCGGTTTGACGGCATCGTGTATGCCTGCTGCGTGGGCATGGGCTTTGCCGGCACGGAGAATATTATCTACCTGCTTGGCAATATAGACCAATGGGAGGCGGTGGCCGTGCAGCGTGCCATATTTGCCGTGCCCGGGCATTTCCTCTTTGCCGTGGCGATGGGCTACTTCTATGCGATGGTCCATTTCGGCGATATGAGTTGGCGGAAGCGAAGCCGTATATTCTGGGTGCCCGTACTGCTGCACGGCACGTACGACGGACTGCTCTTTATGGCCAACCTCGGCACGATAGCAAGCGGGCTGCTGGTGCTGGTATTCTACGTATTCTGCTGGAAAATGCTGAAGAGCGGGCGCAAGAGCATTGAGAAAAACTTGGAACGCGACCGACAAGACCCCAACCAAATGGCGTACTGGCAAGACAAATAAACCGAGAAAAACCACGGAAACAAAGTAAAGACTATGGCATATCAGGCGCAACCATTGGCACAAGTGAAGGCCTACGAGAATCTGATGCAGTCGCTGCAAGCAGGGAAGCTGGCGACGGTGTATGTGCTGTGCGGGGAAGAACCGTACTACATAGACAAGATAGCCAACTGGATGGAAAAGAACCTATTAGACGAGGCGGCACGAGAGTTTGACCAATCGGTCCTCTACGGGCGGGACTTGGAGCCCGCCAGCGCACCGAGTATTGCGCCCGCCGTCAGCTTGGCCCGCGGATTCTCGATGTTCGGCGGAAAGAAAGTGGTGATAGTGAAAGAGGCACAAGCGGTGGACAACTGGGACGCATTGGAGCTGTATCTTGACAATCCGCAGCCCGACTCGGTGCTCGTGATATGCTACAAAGGCAAGGTGGACGGGCGCACGTCGGTATGGAAAAAAGCGTCCAAAGCGGGCGTGCTCTACACAAGCAATCCGCTGCGCGACTATGAGGTGGAACGATGGATAACGGACTATATCGCCGCCCGCAACCGAGAGCTGAAAGCCTCCGGCAACGATGTGCAGATATCGCCGAGCGTGAACCGACTGCTCAGCGAGTCGATAGGCACGGACATTTCCGCCATAGTGGGTGCTCTGAACAAGCTGATAGACGGCCGACCCGCCGGCGTACATACGATAGACACCGCCCTTGTGGAACGCAATGTGGGCATCAGCAAAGACTACAATGTGTTTGAGCTGCAGAAAGCGATGATAGACGGCGATGTGCTGAAAGCTAACCGCATAACACAGTATTTTGCCACCTCGAAAGACCATCCGATGGTGAAAGAAATGGCGGCAATATACAGTTTCTTCCTCAACCTGCTGATGTATCACTACTTGCCCGACAAATCGAAAGATACGGCGGCAAGTGCACTGGGCATCAATCCTTTTTTTGTGCAGAACTATGCCAAAGCGGCACAGCGCTACTCGGCGGGAAAAGTATTCCGAATCATCGGATACATACGGGACATAGACGCTCGCTCGAAGGGTATAGACAATCCGTCCGCCAAAGATGCCGACCTATGGAAAGAACTGATATACAAGATAATGCACTGATAGAATAGTGGGCTTTGCTGCGACCTCGGGCCACGGAATGGAGGCGGCGGGGCGGCAACCGACAAATGAAAGAAAAATACGCACGAATATGAATTATATAGCTCCTTCGGTCTTGTCCGCCGACTTCGGAAACCTGCGGCAAGACCTTGAGATGATAAACCGAAGCGACGCCGACTGGCTGCACGTGGATGTGATGGACGGCTCGTTTGTGCCGAACATCTCGTTCGGATTTCCGCTGATGGTGCCGATGCACAAGTACTGCACCAAGCCGTTGGACGTACATCTGATGATAGTGCATCCCGAGAAGTATGTGGAGCGATTCTGCGATGCGGGAGCGTACAGCGTGGGCTTCCATTTGGAGGCCGTGTCGGACCCGATGCCCATCGTGCAACAGATACGCAACAAAGGCGTGCGCACCTGCCTGACCATCAATCCCGACATCGACGTGCACCGACTCGACCCCTATCTCGGCGAAGTGGATATGGTGCTGCTCATGTCGGTGTTTGCGGGATTCGGCGGGCAGAAATTTATTCCCGAAACGATAGACAAGATACGCTACGTGCGCCAAGAAATAGACCGGCGAGGACTGCCGACCCTCATTGAGGTGGACGGGGGAATCAACACGGGCAATGCGGCGGAGGTGTTTGCCGCCGGAGCGGATGTATTAGTGGCGGGGAGCGCCGTGTTCCACGCCAAAGACCCCGAGCAGGCGATACGACGGATGAAAGGTTTGGCGGACTGAGGAGTCGGCTGAGGCGCAGCGGTACGGATGGCCATGGTGGAACAGCCTACTCCAAGCGGGCGAGAATGGATACGAGTGCGGCCGATGGTCGTGCTGCTTGTGCCGCTCGTGGCGGTGATACTGTCATGCTATTGGTTCCGTTTTCCGGCCGACCTGCTGCGACCCACGGAGGTGGGGTATCTCGACACGCTGCAGGTGTATAAAATGGTGGTGACGGACTACCCGTCGCCGCGCAAACGGTCGGTGCAACTCACCGCCGAGGTGCTGAGCCGAATAGACAGCTCGGCGCATGCGGAGCGGGGAACGGTATATCTCTATCTGCAAGCCGACAGCACGGCGGTCTATCCGACCCTCGGCGACACGCTGATGGTGCGGACACGGGTGCGGCGAGGCGGGCAGATAGGCGAATTCGACTACGGGCGATACCTGCGGCTGCAAGGCGTGGTGGGGGGCGCGTATTGCCGCACGGGGCAATGGAGGCTCGTGGCGCATGAGGCGAAACCGAGTTGGTTCTGCCCGAAACGATGGCAACACAGCGTCTATGAACACTACAAGGCATGGGGCATACAGGGGGCGGAATTGGGCACGCTGAGCGCCATCACCTTAGGCTACAAAGAAGACCTCGACCCCGACGTGCTGCGCAGCTTTCAGAAATCGGGTGCGGCGCACGTGCTGGCGGTGAGCGGACTGCATACGGGCATCATCTACGCCGTGCTGTGTTGGCTGCTGTCGGTCGGCGGGCGGATGCGCCCCCGCTATCGGCAACGAGTGTGGCAAGGCGTCTATTCGGCACTGGTGCTGACTGCGCTATGGGGGTACGCCCTGCTGACGGGAATGACGCCCTCGGTGGTGCGGAGCGTGGTGATGCTGACGCTACTGGAGATAGGGCAAGTGGCGCATCGGGAGACAATAGCCTCGAACCTGCTGGCGGCAACGGCTTTCATCGTATTGGTGGTGCGGCCGACCGACCTGTTCTCGGTGAGTTTTCAGCTGAGCTTTGCGGCGGTGGCAGCGATATTGCTGTTCTATCCGCTGTTCTCCCGCCTGTTCCCCATGGCATGGATACCGAATCGAGTGCTGCGCCGCATGGCCCGATACGTGGCGGGCATACTGGCGGTGTCGCTTGCGGCACAGTTAGGCACACTGCCGCTGACGATGTACTATTTCGGGCAATGCTCGAACTATTTTTTGCTGACCAACCTGTTAGTCATTCCGTTAGCGTGGTTAGTGGTGGTCGGTGCGGTGGTGCTGCTGCCGACGGGGGCGATTCCCGTGGTGGGCGGTTGGGTGGCAAAAGGTGTATCGGGGCTCGTATGGCTGCTGAACCACAGCGTGGGGTGGGTGGAATCCCTGCCCGGCTCGGCCTCGGTGCTGCGCATATCGCTGCCGATGGTGGTACTGCTCTACGGCGCCATGCTTGCCGGCTACGGAGCGGTGCGGCACAGATGGTGGTGGCTGACGGTGACGGCGGGGTGCTTGGCAGGATTCTGTTATCTCTACACGATTGTATAAAAAACTATGACACATTTATCGCTATTGGAATTGTCGAGCTGCATCGGGCAGGCATTGGAAGACGCCTTGGCGGGCACCTACTGGGTGAGCGCCGAGATAGCCTCTATGAGCGAACGGGGAGGACATCTGTATCTGGACCTTGTGGAGAAAGGTAAGCGAGAGGCGATTGTCGCCAAACAGCGTGCCACCTGCTGGAGCGGGGTGCAACGCATGCTGCAAGCCTATTTTGAGCAAGAGACCGGCTGCCGACTGCAAGCGGGGATGCAAGTGCTGTTAGAAGCGGAGGTGTCGTTCCACTCGGTTTACGGACTGAGCCTGAACATCGTGGGAATAGACCCGAGCTACACCTTGGGCGATATGGCACGGCAACGGCAGAAGACAATAGAACAGCTGCACGAGGAAGGGGTATTCGATATGCAACGGTCGCTCGTGCTGCCGACGCTGCCGCTACGATTGGCGGTGATATCATCGGCTTCGGCGGCGGGCTATGGCGACTTCTGTGCGCAATTAGCCACCTCGGGCTATGCCTTCCGCCCGACGCTATACGGCGCCATCATGCAAGGCGACAATGCCGAAGAGTCGATATGCAAGGCGCTCGACGAGATAGCCGAACACGAGGCGGAATATGATGCGGTGGTGCTGATACGAGGCGGCGGGGCGACGACCGACCTTAGCTGTTTTGACCGCTACAAACTCTGCGCTACCTGTGCGCAATACCCGCTGCCCATTCTGTCGGGCATAGGGCACACAAAAGATGTGAGCATAGTGGATATGGTAGCCTTTGCGGCGCTGAACACGCCGACGGCCGTGGCGGAATACCTGATAGACCGACTGGACCGACAAGTGGAACGGCTCAACGACTTGGCCTATCGGCTGCAGCTGGCTCGGCAGCAACAAGCCCTGCTGCGGCAACACCGATTGGACCGACTCGCTCAACGACTGCAACAGGCACGGCAGCTGTTCGGAATGGCGCAGCAGAACCGAATAGCGGGGCTGCAACAACGGCTCGAGTCCTGCTCGCCCGAACGGATTTTCCGGATGGGGTATAGCATGACCAAAGTGAACGGAAAAGCGGTGCGCTCGGCGGCGGAGGTGAAAGCGGGGGACCGGATGACGACCTATTGGATAGACGGAACGGCGGAATCGATAGCCCAATGAAAAAGGAAAAAGATACGCATCTGCTCGCCAAAGAACAGCGCATCGGAGCGGTGGTGCTGTTCGTGCTGGTGGCCATCGTGGTGGTGTTTGTGCATGTCGTGCCGCAACGACCGCGGGAGACGGCGTCGGCGGACAGTCTGTCGGTGCAGATGGCGGACTCGCTGCGCCCGCACAGCCGCTATGTGTACGACACGATAGCGATCTATCTGCATCCGTTCGACCCCAACACGGCGGACTCGCTGTCGCTGTGGCAATTGGGTTTCAAGCGGTGGCAGGTGCGGAACCTATACAAATACAGAGCGGCGGGCGGGCAGTATCGCCACAAAGAGGACCTGCGGCGGCTCTACGGCATGACGGACAGCATGTATCGAGCTTTGGAGCCGTACATCTGTATCGACACGAGCCGTTTTGCCCGGCCGGACAGCGCTCGCTACGTGCCGCAATACATTTCGCACAAACGAGACACGATAATAGAGCTGAACAGCGCTGACACGACCTCGCTGCAGTGCCTGCGGGGCATCGGGGCGGGGATAGCGAAACAGATAGTGCGCTATCGGCAACAGCTTGGCGGATACCACTCGCCGGAGCAGCTGCGGGAGATAGCCCTGCTGCAACAGTGCGATGCGGATTCGTTGATGGTGTTTCGATTCGACTCGGTGCTGCCGTATCTGCGGGCTGAGGCCGATTCGATACGGCCGATAGCGGTGAATCATGCCTCCGTGCAGCGGCTGTCGAGGCACCCCTACCTGCGGTTTGAGCAGGCGCAGGCGCTCTACACGCTGCGACGCAACCGCTTTCGGCTGACCGAGATGGCGGAACTGAAGACGCTGAGCTGCTTCTCCGACTCGGATTTGATTAGGATTGAGCCGTATCTGTCGTTTGAGAAGTGATGTGTGGGGAGTTTTTTTGGGGGGGATAGTTGAGATAGTTGGAGATAGTTGGAGATAGTTGGGTCTAGTTGGATATGGTTGGATCTAGTTAATTTTGGTGGGGTGGGGAGGTTGGTTTTTGGGATAGAGGGGAGTGGATTTTTGAAAGAAAAAATAGCAAAAACTTGCAAGGCATTTTTTTTTTTTTACCTTTGTGCCGTGTTATGCAAATAACACGGCACTTATGTTGTTGAGCAGGTTTTGACCGAAAAAACATGAGTGGGAGGGTAAGAGGAACGGTGGTTGCGGGGAGCTTGGATGGGTTCTCTGACTGGAAAAGGACCAAAAAGGACTTTGCCGATCTCGTTGTATAGCTGTACCTTTGCCAACGGAAAAAGTAGGCAAACTAATAACATTCAAAATTAATACCTTATGAAAAGATTTTCTCTTCTAATCTTATTTGCTATCTTGATGGTAGCTGAAATAGCTGCGAATCAGCAGATGATTTTCATTCGAGAACCATTGTATGTGTATCCTGACAGTACTATAGTATATAATATAGTAGTTGATGAGGAGACCGGTCAAAAGGTTGTAACTATACAGAATCCTGATAAGACATACATGATAGGCGCAATGCTTGATCCAGATAGCACGATAACGATTGAAAAACTAAAATTAAGTACGGATACAGTATGTCCTCTTCAAAAAAAAATCATAATTGGTGAGGTGCATGATAGTTTAGGTGCATTTCAAGAAAAAATTTTTTATGGAATTAGGTCGAGCCAACTAAGACCACTGACCGAGGCGGATTTTATGACAGGTCGTAAGTGGCGAGTACCGTATTGGGGTGGTGACAATGACTATGATATATTATTTGGAGCGAATGGAACAGGTACGTGTTCCTGTATACAAAGTAAAAAAGATTATGCTCCTCAAGTAGCGAGTGGAAATGCAAGAGGTTCGAATCAATATCAAACTAAGTCCAAGAACTATGGTCAAACGGGCGGGTTAACCGGTGGCTATACTTTTGTCATAGATGCGTTAGTTACATACAAAATAGAATGGTCAATCAAGGATAATCATCTTTTAGTCAAGCGTTTGCCCTGTCCGACAGTAAAATTCAAACAGATACGAACCTCGATGGATGATAGTGATAATCCAAAGACTCCGACTATGACAGAAAAACAGTGGGTAAAAATTGACTTAAAATACAATCAAAATGTGAAATGGGCTAAAGAAGATATGCAATACAAATTGGAAGATCCCTATAATAGAGATTTATATCCTTTCATAGATAGAAAAATCTTGGGGTATACGGATGGCGTGGTGATATATTATTATGATCAATGGTATACTTTGGAAGATAGTGGAATAAAGGGGAAGACCCCCTGGGATTTATTAAGTAAAAATTCACTTACTTATTTAGACCGTAGTTGTTATGGGTTGAATTTTGAGATTCCGATTCTTAATTATGTACGGGATAACTATCAAGAACTTGGAGATTATTGTTTTGAATCTTTTGTTGGTTCCTATCTTTCGAAACAGACAATTGCAGAATGGCTCAGCCTAAATAAGTTTAGAGGTAGTGTTCCTTCGGATTGGGATTTGCAGTCTTGGGTGGATTTGAAAAAAATCACCAATATAACCGCATGTGATTCTATTAACTACGATATTGTACCTTTTAAGTCACTCTTGGGAAATGTTGATAAGTCTGAACATCTCCGACTAAAATTGTATTATGTGCTAACTACTAAAAAAGGACGCAAATTTCTAACAGATGTTTGTATAGACTTTGATGAGAACTTTACCCCACTATATAGAAATGGGCAAAAAATGAGATACTATATTCCTAATTCTTTTACTTTCCTCAAAGAGATAGAGTAAATATGGGAAGTACATTACTAAATGCTTATGTAACAAAATTCCTAATAAAACTTCATTGAAAAAACGATTTTATGAGTAACGATACTATGGACTTAGACACGGTATTTGGTGATTTTGTTAAAAAACTGAAAGTGCGCAGTGGTTTCCTTTCTGAAGACAACGTCCGTTTCTATTGGTTTGCCTCTATGTATAAGCAAGATAAAAAATTGAATCATTTTTCTCTAGAGGAACCCTATACAGAAGACAACCTATCAAGCAAAGGTCATACGGAACTCGACTTGATGTATGAGAATAACTCTGAGCGTTGGTGTATTGAGATAAAATTTCATCGGAACCCTCAAAAAGGTGAAAAGAGCCAAACGTTTGCTGTAACGCAGTCCGCTGGAGAGATTTTTGATGATATCTGCAGGTTGCCGTCATGGAGAGTTTCTTCTATTGATAATAAGCCTACGCGTTACTTCTTTCTTTACGTCACGGATGATGAAATGCATAGATATCTATCTGCTGCACCTTCCCTTAATAGAGAATATAGACTTTCATTGGCTAAGTTTTATGGCCTTAAAGAGAGAGAAACGTTAAACTGCTCATTTGAAAAAGAAGGGATCCCAAAAGTTTTCTTTCACAATGCTATCGAATCATCCAAGAACAAAGACCTAAAAGTTTTGGATGTACCCACTCTTGTTATGAGAGGTACTAAAGATATAGTGTGTCCGAGTAATAGCATGAAGCGGAAACAAAATGAAGGAGATGGGGAAAATTGTCATATAAGACTTTATGAAGTGATAAGAAAAAATTAATGGTATTTGTTGGTGAAGTGAGTAACGTAGCCGCAAGTGCTTGTTTTTCTTAAAAAGACACAGAATGTGTATGTTGGGTCTGTCTAACTTTGGTTGGACAGATCTTTTTTATTGACTATATTTGTGTAAATCAATAAATTATAGTACTTTTGTAGCAAATTATTGAAAGTGCAATTATTGAAAGTACAATAATTATGCAGATTTTGTTATAAATAACTGACTATGAACGAATTAGAAAATCCTTTTGTGGTGGGGAAATATGTTTCGCCGGTTTACTTCTGCGACCGAGAGGAAGAAACTGCCACGCTCATTAAACATCTGACCAATGGGCGCAACGTGGCACTTATCTCGCCGCGTCGTATGGGGAAATCGGGGTTGATAGAGCATTGCTTCGGAAAATCGGATTTGCGTGCCTATCACACTTTTTTTATAGACATATACGGTACGCGCTCGTTTGCGGAGTTTATTTACCTTTTCGGCAAAAGCATTTTTCAACAACTCAAACCGCTATCGACACAATGGCGTGAACGCTTTGTGCAGGTGGTTCGCTCGTTGCAGGTGGGTATGAAGTTTGACCCCGTAACGGCTTCGCCTACGTGGGATGTGAGCATTGGAGATATCACGAACCCAAAGACCACTTTAGATGAGATATTTGAGTACATCGACAGTGCAGACGGTCCTTGCATTATTGCATTTGATGAGTTTCAGCAGATAGCCAACTACACCGACGAGGTGGAAATAGAGGCGGTGCTGCGCAGCAAGATTCAGCATTGCCGCAATGCGCAATTTATTTTTGCCGGCAGTCGCCGACACCTAATGTCGCAAATGTTTCTGTCGCCGGCGAAGCCTTTTTATCAAAGCGTTGTTACGATGGGGCTGAATCCAATTCCGCTGCCTGCCTACTTGGAGTTTGCGCTGCATCAGTTCTCCGTCTACGGGAAAAGCGTTCTGCCCGAGGTGGTGGAGAGTGTCTACACGGCCTATTCGGGCGTGTCGTGGTTCGTACAAATGATGATGAACGAGCTATTTGCACTCACGCCCGCAGGTGGTTCGTGCATCATGGATATGCTCCCCACAGCGCAAGCAAACGTGATTGATAGCCAAGAGATGGCTTTTCGAACGCTGATGAATACCATTCCGACCAAGCAAAAAGAAGTGCTGCTGGCCATAGCAAAAGACAAAGAGCCGCAGAATATCACATCGGCAGCGTTTGTTCGTCGCCATCGCCTTACCTCGCCGAGCTCGGTGCAGTCAGCGGCGAAGGCTCTGCTTGCCGCTGACCTGCTCACGCAAGACGACGGCGTGTATCGGGTGTATGATTATTTTTTGGCCGCTTGGCTTAGGACGGCTTTCTAAAACGACAAATCCTCGCCGGGCGAAGGGCCGAGCGGGGATTTTTGTGTTTCCTTGGGGAAAATTGTTGTTTTCCTTGCGGGGATTTTTTCCTTTGGGAAAATATTTTTTTCTTTGGGAAAGTTTTGTTGTTTCCTGTGGGGGAAACAGGATTGCAAACGGTTAGCCCAGACGGGATATGCGTTTGATTTCTTCTTCGTTGAGTAGCTTAATCTTGCGCCCATCTACGCTAAGCAGACCCTCTTGGGCGAATTGGCTCAAAGTACGTATGGCGTTGCTTGTGGTCATATTACTCATATTGGCAAGGTCCTCACGACTCATATACATGGCCAACGTGCAGCCATCCTCATCGAGACCATAGTTCTTCTTTAGCATTAACAACGATTCGGCAAGACGCCCGCGAATGTGCTTCTGGGTAAGGTTGAGCGTCTGCAGCTCCGAGAGAGCGAGGTCCTTGGCCATGGCAAGCATCACCTGATAGCAAAACTCACTGTTCTGGCGAAGCAACTGCAGGAAAATCTCTGCGGGAATCCGATAGGCGGCACTCGCCTCGAAAGCACTGGCGCACGAAGTGTAGCAATCGCCTGCAATACACGCACGATAGCCGAAACAATCGTAAGGCTTCAGCAAGCGGATAATCTGCGCACGCTGCCCAATGCCCTCCTTGTAGATACGAACCTTTCCGTCCACCAACATCCAAACATCAACCGCCTTGTCTCCCTCGTTATGAATCAGTTCGTTCTTCTTGTAGCGGATAACCTCTACCCGATCGTTAAGCCAGAGCTTTTCCTCTGCTGTGAGCACATCCCATAGCGGGTTGAGTTCCCACATTTTTGCATACGATTCTTCTTTCTTTTTCATATAAGTAAGAGCCTTGTTTTATTGTATTTAGGTCGGTATTATTTATCTTTCCCGCAAAGATACGGCTTTTGTGCGGATTATGCAAGCATTTTTTTGTTTTTGTAGGCGATTTTTATGTTTTTCAGCAGCTTTTCTTTGTGTTTTCGGCGAAAAGTAGTACCTTTGCGTGTTTTATGAAAAGGAAAACGAGTCGACCGAAAGGCTCGAAAAGCACCTCGAAATACAAACCATCAAATATACTTCATCGTGAAAGTAAATTACCTCAAACAACGACACATTGGTCTAAGCGAAACCGACCAACAAACCATGCTTCAAACCATTGGAGCAGAGTCGATGGAACAACTCATTGAGCAAGTGATGCCTCGTGACATTTTGCTGCCGGAGCCGATTGACCTGCCCGAGCCGCTCACAGAACAGGAGCTGCTGAATTCGCTCCAAGAGGCAGCGGAGCAGAACACGCCCGCTCGGAGCTACATCGGTCGGGGTTGGTACGGCACCATTACGCCTGCCGTTATCCGCCGCAATGTGCTGGAGAACCCCGTTTGGTACACTTCCTACACGCCCTATCAGGCAGAGGTGAGCCAAGGACGCTTGGAGGCGCTGTTCAACTTCCAAACGCTGGTGTCCGACCTGACGGGACTGCCGTTAGCCAACTGCTCGCTGCTTGACGAGGCAACGGCTGCGGCTGAGGCCGTAACGATGATGCACAACCTGCGTTCGCGCGAGCAAGTCAAAGCGGGCGTGCGCAAAGTGTTTGTGGATGAAAAGATATTCCCCAACACGCTGAGCGTGATGCAGACGCGTGCGGCGGGGCAAGACATAGAATTGGTAGTGGGCCGCTATGCGGATTTTGAGCCGACGGCAGAGTATTTTGGGGCGATAGCGCAACTGCCGAACGCTGATGGCGCCATAGAGGATTATGCGGGCTGGATAGAGGACTGCCACAAGGCCGGGCTGAAAGTAACCATCATAGCCGACCTGCTGGCGCTGGCACTGCTGCGCCCGTTAGACGCTGATATTGTGTGCGGTACGGCGCAACGCTTCGGACTTCCTATGGGATTTGGCGGACCGACGGCCGGCTATATGGCCACGCGCGATGCCTACAAGCGTGAGCTGCCGGGGCGTATCATCGGACTGAGCAAAGACACGAACGAGCGTCCCGCTTACCGCCTCGCATTGCAGACGCGCGAGCAACATATCAAGCGTGAGAAAGCCACCTCGAATATCTGCACGGCGGAGGCGCTGTGTGCTATGATGGTGGGATTCTACGGCGTGTATCACGGTGCCGAGGGCATACGGGAGATAGCCGAGGGTGTGCATGGCAAAGCGGTGTACCTCAACGAGATGCTGCAGGCGTACGGCTACCAACAAGACAACGCTTCGTTCTTCGATACGCTGAAGATTACGGGCGCGGAGAAGGAGGATTGGCAGAAGGCGGTGCGTGAGAAGGCCGAGGCGCTGGGCATCAACCTCTATTACGACGAGGCGGGCTGGATAGGCATCTCGCTCGACGAGACGGTGACGGTGGATGATATGAACGACTTGATTTCGCTCTTTGCCGAGGCGAGTGGCAACCTGCCGCAGTACGAGGAAAGCGAGGAGGCATTCGAAGGGCTGTGGGCGATAGAGGAGGAGCAGGTGCGACCCGTGGACTACCTGCAAGCCGATGTGTTCCGCCGCTACCATACCGAAACGGAGATGATGCGCTATATCAAACGCCTTGATAGAAAGGACATTAGCTTGACGCACTCGATGATTCCGCTCGGCTCTTGCACCATGAAACTGAACCCGGCCGCCGCCATGACGCCGATTACCTTTGCGGGATTCTGCAATGTGCATCCGATGGCGCCCAAAGAGCAGACGGAGGGATTCCTGACGGTGCTGGAAGAGCTCAAAGCGCAGCTCTGTGCTATTACGGGTTTTGCGGCATGCAACCTGCAACCGACTTCGGGCGCAGCGGGCGAGTACACGGGGCTGATAACCATACGCGACTACCTGCAAAAGACAGGGCAACCGCAACGCAAGGTGCTGCTCATCCCCGCATCGGCGCACGGAACGAACCCTGCCTCGTGTGTGCAAGCCGGATTTACACCGGTGGTTATCCGCTGTGACGAGAAAGGAAACACCGACTTGCAAGACTGGCGGGCAAAGGCTGAGGAATACCGCGAGACGCTGGCGGGCTGTATGATTACGTATCCGTCCACGCACGGTATTTTTGAGACTGCCATCCGTGAGATGTGCCAAATCGTTCACGACAACGGCGGACAAGTCTATATGGACGGCGCCAACATGAATGCGCAGATAGGCTATACCCATCCTGCCTTTATCGGAGCGGATGTGTGTCACCTCAATCTGCACAAGTCGTTCGCAAGTCCGCACGGAGGCGGCGGACCCGGCGTGGGAGCTATCTGCTGTGCGGAACATCTGGTGGCATCGATGCCGAGCGAGGACCACAACCGTGTGTCGTCAGCACTCTACGGAAATGCGAATATGGCGCTGATCAGTTACGCCTACATCACGATGATGGGCAGCGAGGGGCTGCGTGCGGCAACGGCTGCGGCTATACTGAGCGCCAACTATATGGCGGCCAAACTGCGTGAGGCGTACGGCGTAGTCTATACGGGTGCGCAAGGGCGTGTCGGGCATGAGTTGATACTCGATTGCCGTCAGTTCCACGCCATCGGAATCACCGAGACGGATATCGCTAAGCGACTGATGGATTTTGGTTACCATGCCCCGACGCTGTCGTTCCCTGTGCACGGCACGCTGATGATAGAGCCGACCGAGTCGGAGTCGTTGGCGGAGTTGGATCGGTTTATCGATGCCCTGCTGACCATCCGGGCCGAGATTGCCGAGATAGAGGAGGGGAAGGCCGACGCCAAAGACAATGTGCTGACCAATGCGCCGCATCCCGAATACGAGGCCGTGGCAGACGAGTGGCACCACCCCTATTCGCGCCGGAAGGCCATCTATCCGACAACTTGGGTGGCAGAGAATAAGTTCTGGATACCCGTCAGCCGTGTGGATAACGGCTTCGGCGACCGGAATCTCGTGGCACGGTACTCCTAATTGCTAATTAGGAATTAGGAGTTAGGAATTAGGAATTTCCTTCTAATTATAAGTTAAAAATTAGGGGAGAATGTTAGGCGGATGTAAGGGAAAGTTTCCGAGTGTTTTCCTTGTGGATACCGAGTGGTTACCGAGAGGATAGTCTGTGCTTAGTATGTTAATCATTAACTGCTAACTATTAATTAGAAATAACCTTACATGTGAATTGTTAATTCTTAATTGTTAATTAGGAACCTGCCTTGCATGTTAATTGTTAACTGTTAATTGTTTAGATGAAACCGAGTGAACAACTCAAAGAGCATTTGCAACAATATCAGCGCATGAAGCCGCTGATTGCTATCAAGGAGTATTTCATGATAGCAATTTGTACGATTCCGTATGCCTTTGCGGTCAATCAGATATTGGTGCCGCATACGGTAGTCGGAGGCGGACTGACGGGTTTCTGTGAGATAATCTATTTCGCCACGGGGACGGCGGTGCCCATCTGGCTGAGTTCGCTGGTTATCAACTTGGCGCTGCTTGCCGCCGCTGCATTCACTATCGGCTGGCGCTACTGCGTGCGAACGGTCTATGGCGTGTTTTGGCTCACGGTGTGGCTGAAGTTAGTCCCCATTGCGCCCGCGCCTATTATCACCGATCCATTCATGGGAGTTGTGCTGGGCGGATTGTTCGTCGGCTCCTTCCTCGGGATGGTGTTCCTTAACAACGGCTCTACGGGTGGTACGGATATTATTGCGATGATTGTCAATAAGTACCACCACTTGCCTATCGGACGCGTGCTGATGACTTGCGACATTGTGATTATCCTTTGCGCCTATTTCCTGCCCGATGTGCGCAGTATCGAGAAAGTACTGTTCGGTTTGTGCTACACTTTTATGTCCTCTACGGCAGTCGATTGGGTAATGAACCGTATGCGCCAGTCGGTGCAGTTCTTCATTTTTTCGAAGAAATACAACGAGATAGCCGAAGCCATTATGACGCAAGTGCCGCGTGGGGTGACCTTCCTCGAGGCGCAGGGCGGATACTCGAAAGAGCCTACCAAGGTGATTACGTGTATCGCCCGTCAGCACGAGTCGGCCAAGATTTTCCGTCTGGTGCGTTCCATCGACCCCGATGCGTTTGTGAGCCAAAGTCAGGTGCGCGGTGTCTTCGGGCAAGGCTTCGATTCGATCAAAGACAAAGCCTAAGCGGGCAAATCAGTCGGATGAATACAAAAAAACGGACATGCAAAGGCGTGTCCGTTTTTTTGTTTTGGTATTCGGCTGTTGCGCCGAAAAGGGGCGGTTCGTTCTACAGCAGGGCTTTGACAAATTCTTCGCGGTTGAAGACCTGCAGGTCCTCCGGCTTCTCGCCGAGCCCGATGTAGCGAACGGGAATCTTGAATTGGTCGCTGATGCCGATTACCACGCCGCCCTTGGCCGTTCCGTCTAATTTGGTGATGGCGAGTGAGCTTACTTGGGTGGCGGCCGTGAACTGGCGAGCTTGCTCGAAAGCGTTTTGCCCCGTGCTGCCATCGAGCACGAGCATCACATCGTGCGGTGCATCGGGCACCACTTTTTGCATGACGCTTTTGATCTTGGTCAGCTCGTTCATAAGATTGATTTTGTTGTGCAAACGGCCGGCGGTGTCTATCAGCACGACATCGGCATCATTGGCTTTGGCGCTGGCAAGGGTGTCGTAGGCAACGCTGGCGGGGTCGGAGCCTTGTTGCTGCTTGACAACAGGCACGCCGATACGCTCGCCCCAGATAGAGAGCTGCTCGACAGCGGCTGCACGAAACGTGTCAGCGGCCCCGAGATAGACCTTTTTGCCCGCTTGCTTGTATTGGTAGGCAAGTTTCCCGATAGTGGTCGTCTTGCCCACACCATTCACTCCGACAACCATAATGACGTAGGGCTTGTGCGGCAGCTCAGCCGAGAAATCGAGCACATCGCCGGTGTTGTTCTCGGCGAGCAGAGCGGAAATCTCTTCCACCAAAATCCGGTTGAGCTCAGCGGTGTTCATATATTTGTCCCGCTTGACACGAGCTTGAATGCGCTCGATGATTCGGAGCGTGGTATCGACACCGACATCGGAGGTGATGAGTGCCTCCTCGAGATGGTCCAACACGTCATCATCGACGCTGGTCTTGCCGGCAATGGCACGACCGATCTTGCTGAGAACGGATTCTTTCGACTTCTCGAGGCCTTTGTTTAACGTCTCTTTCTTTTCTTTATTGAATAATCCAAAAAATGCCATAATGCGTTTTTGTTGTTAATATCGTATTGCTTTTTTTATCGTATCGATGATGTAGGCCACATCCTCATCGCTGACCATAGGCCCCGACGGCAGACACATCGACATAATTTTTTTTGCATATTCCTGCCGGCGTAGCATACTGTCTTGCAAAAAGGTCCGACTCAATTTGGTCACATCCGATATACCGAATAGTCTTTTTCTTGATGTTTGGCGCTATGTAAATGGAAAATCTTTCCGGTGACGTCTGTCCGCTGTATAATTATCCTAAAAACATAGCCGCATGAACGGCGTAGATGTTGTCGGCAAATTGGTGTGTCTCTGTGTCGTTCGACAGGACAAACCCTTTGAGTAGGGGCTTATCCAATAGTGTGGCAACACTCAATAGATGTCGGGCATCGGATTGTGTAACACGCTCGGCTAACTTTATTTCAAAAGCGTAGTAGCCGCCTTGTGTCTCAACTAATAGGTCTATTTCTTTTCCGTCTTGTGTCCGCAAATGATAAAACGATACATTGGCAAAGATATTTTTTGCCTGTTTGTAAAGTTCCGTAACCAGTAGACTTTCAAACTCCGCACCGGTCATACCGCCTCGCTTTTGTAGGACGGCTTGTAATACACCATAGTCCATAAAGTGGATTTTCGGGGCTTTTACAAGGCGTTTGGTGGCATTGCGTTCCCATGCGGGCAAAAGCAAGACTTGGTAACTCAAGCGCAAGTACTCTAAATAACGCTGTATGGTTTTGGAGCTAACCCCCAAGTCCCGTGCAAAATTGGACGCATTCAGTACACACCCGGTATAGAGAGCCGTTGCATGCTGCAATTTGACGAATGGGTCTAAGTCACGGAAAGAAGCTAAGTCGCGCACATCTCGTTCCAAATAGGTATGCACATAGTTGGTCAGCCATAGATACTTGTCTTCGTCGGACATATCTTCTGCCACCAAAGCAGGATAGCCGCCGTACTGAATGTAGTATTGCCAAGCGGCTTGTTTCTCAACCATACGCTCGTCCAACAAGAAAGATGGAAACAAAGCAATATCTGTCTGCGGAGAAGACAGCATTTTTTGCCATATTGACAAGTGTATTTCGTCTGTCCAATCGTGCGTCTCTATCTCGGGAAGTGTGAGCGGATACAGTTCGTAGATAATACACCGCCCGGCTAACGATTCTTTCACTTTCTCCAACAGCAACAATTGGCTGGAACCTAATAGCACATAGCGCACATCATTGTATGTGTCGTATGTGGCTTTTACACTCTCAACGAGTTGAGGCTCTTTTTGCACTTCGTCCAAAATGGCTTTTGGGTAGAGCGCTTTCCATTGTTGGGCGGTAAGGGAAAGGAAGGATTTCCGTTTGGTAGGGTCTTCGATACTGAGATAGGTGTAGTCGGACAAGATTTGGCGTACCAAAGTAGTCTTGCCCACCTGTCGTGCGCCGGTAAAAACCAATATGCGCCCATACGGTTTGTCTTTGAGCGTTAGGATTTTGTCTTCTATTTGTCTGCGCTTGCCCATAGTCTGCTGCTTTTGAACCTATACTTCGCTGAATCGTAAACTATACTTTACGATATTTTGTGTAAACCGATAAGTATACTTTACGATTTCGCCGACAAAGGTACGCCTTTTATTCTGTATGTGCAACATTTTTGGGGTATAATTCCAAATTTTACGCCACTTTTTGGAATTGAATTCCAAATTTTACGCCATTATTTGGAATAGTGCTCCAAAATTTACGCCGATAGTGCATTGCTTACTAGGTATTCTCCGAATGTTCATCTACCGCACAATGGCAACGAATGTACGGAATATCAGTTGTAAGTCCCCAAAGAGAGTATGGTGGCGCACATAATCGAGATTGATACGCAACTTATCCGGCATGATTACATCAATATAGTACTGTTCAGGTGCTGCTTGTGCGGCTAAAAGTTCATTCTCGTTGCGATACTTGATAGAGGCGGCATCGGTAATGCCGGGACGAACATCCAAGACATGCAACTGCTCGGGAGTATACATATCCACATATTTGCGCACCTCGGGACGAGGTCCTACGAAAGACATATCCCCCACAAAGACATTTATGAGTTGAGGCAGTTCGTCTAATTTTAGTTTGCGGATATAATAGCCTGCTCGTGTAACACGTGGGTCATGCCCGCCTACTGTAATCAACCCCCTCTTGTCGCTATCGGTGTACATGGAACGAAATTTATAGATACGAAAGTCCTTTCCTCCACGCCCAACACGCACTTGGCGGTAGAAAACAGGACCTTTAGAATCTAATTTTACCCATATCGCTACAGCCAACAGCAACGGACTCAGGCATAGTAACCCAATGCCCGAGAGCAGAATGTCGCACGCTCGTTTTAGCATTTGCCGGTTACGATTTCGATATAATTATCAATGATATACTGTACATCCTCGTCTGTCAAGCAAGTATGGAGTGGCAGGGTTATCTCGTTGACGAAATGGGTATACGCATTTGGGTAGTTTGCAATATCGAACCCAAGATTCTTGTATGCCGTCATCATAGGCAGCGGTTTATAATGTACATTGGTGGCAATGCCTCGTTCTGCCATCTGGACGATGATTTCTTGTCGTCGAGCAGCGTCTGCACCCGGAATGCGAGTAATATAAAGGTGTCCCGAGGATTGATGTGTGGAAGTATAGTGGTCAAGAATCTCGATACCATGGGGCTTAAAAGCGGCATTGTATCGCTCAATGATTTCCTTGCGGCGTGCCAGCAGAGTAGGGTAGCGTTTGAGTTGTACCAATCCGATAGCCGCCATAATGTCCGTCATATTGCATTTGTACCACGGTCCGACAATATCGTATTCCCATGCGCCTAACTTTGTTTTAGCCAAAGCGTCTTTGGATTGCCCGTGTAGCGAGTAGAGTTGTGCTTGATGATAGAGTTCCTCGTTGTCAATACCCTCTATCGGACGCCAAGTCAGTGCTCCTCCCTCGGCTGTTGTCAAGTTCTTAACAGCGTGGAAAGAGAAGGCAGTGAAATCAGCAACTGCACCTATCTTCTTCCCTTTCCATACTGCACCAAAAGCGTGTGCCCCATCGGCACAGACCGCAATACGTCCGATAGCGGCTTGTATTTGATTGGCAGGGTGAAAGAGGGACTTCTTTTTCTCTACGATTTGGAATATACGGTCGTAGTCGCAGGGGATACCACCTAAATCAACGGGAATAATGACCTTAGTACGCTCTGTAATAGCGGCTTCGAGAGCGTCATAGTCCATCTCAAGACAATCTTTCTGAATATCCACAAAGACTAATTTTGCCCCCACATGGCAGACAACCGAGGCCGATGCGGTGTAGGTGTAGGCGGGAACAATTACTTCGTCGCCTTCGCCGATACCCAATAGACGGAGTGCCATTTCACCGCATGCCGTCTGTGAATTAAGGCAAACGGCTTTCGGCACACCGATGTACTCGGCAATTTGGCGTTCAAATTCTTTGGTGCGAGGACCGGTAGTAATCCATCCGCTTAAAATAGCATTGGCAACTTCTTTTACTTCCTCTTCTGTCATATCCGGTGGAGAGAAGGGAATATTCCGTAATTTCATATTCATTTTGTCAGTGTTTTTATATGTTTTTCTTATGTCATTTATTCTATATTGATATTCCTATTCCTGCGCAGTAGTATATATTGCTTCCGTGGCAGTGAAGCATATTTGCTGCATGAGAAACACATTGTGCAGGTCATTTGGTGTGGCTTGTCTAATGGTCATACGATTATTGTTAGATGTCTATTATTTGTGCGTTTTGGGGTTTCCTTGAATAATCCCCACTATAGTGCCTATTCCATAAGAGATATGTACACAAGGGAATAGAAATAGAAGAGGAAGTATGTATTTGGCTGATTTACCTTTGCTCGCATTTATCGCAGCAACCAAAGCACAGAGGATATAAATACTTATGCCTGCAAGATATATCCAACCGAAAAAGTGCCATACAATAGACAAAATAGCCCCCAATACCAATCCTATGACAAACACAAGTGGTACTAAATGGCGTACTCCTACAGCCTCTCTGTCTATATATAAGAGGTGTCCGATGGAAAGTCCGTTAGAGTACATTTGTTTCATATTGCTTTTGACAGTATCACGAGCATAATATGTGCAGACAATTTCCGGGTCAAGATAGATTTTGTATCCTGCTTTGCGGATTCTCGAGTTATATTCATTATCTTCGCCACGTGGTAAATCTTCACGCATATTCCCTATCTGTTCAATCACTTTTCGAGGAAAGCAACCAAAAGGAACTGTATCAACTGCACCGGCTTTTGCCCCGATGCGAAATGCAGCACCGCCTATGCCGAATTTAGAACTATTCAAAAGAGCCGCTGCTTCGGGAATTATGCCCGAATGTTGGGGGCGTATGTTCCATACGCCCCCAACATTCCCTAATAATTCAGGGGCGAAGCCTAATCTCTCTGCATCAGCCGAGTAAATTTTTATACAATTCTCGATATATGTCTTATTATAAATGGCATGTGCATCGAGACGGATGATGTAAGGGGCTGTTGAGTGCCGAACACCTATATTGAATGCCGCAGATTGTATTCGCTTGGCGTTGTGTAATAGTCGGATGTTAGCGTATTTTGTGTGATAAGTATTGACAATGTCGCAAGTCCTGTCTTTGCTTCCTCCGTCTATTACCATAATATCCAACTCTTGGAGCGGGTATGTCTGTGCAAGTACAGAGTCTAAGCATTTGGCAATAAACTTCTCTTCGTTAAGAGTGGGGATAATAACTGCTACCTTGTACATATTTTTTTCGATGAACTGCTTTCTATTTGATATTATTGTTATGCTATTTTTTTGCTGTGCTTATATTTTCAGTTTGCTGTTGGCGTATTATTGGGTTCTATAATAGATGTGCTATGCGCTGCGTCTGCGAAGCGGGGTTGGATAGAGCATAATATCTGCTTCGCAATAGGGGGGGGGTAATTCCAATAGGCTGATTCTTGCAGTTGTCGGATGGTAGAAGAATCGAAGCGATACTTGTATATTTTTGCAGGGCTGCCCACTACGATGGCGTAGGGCGGGACATCCTTATTGACAAACGAGTTGGCTCCGACAACGGCTCCGTCGCCAATGGTAATGCCTTGTTTGATAATGCTGTCTGCCCCAATCCAGACATCGTGACCGATATGCGTCGTGTGTCCTGCGATATGTTTGTCGGACAAGTGGCAAGAGGTGGAGATATCCCAATAGGCATGCTCCATGCCTCCGATTTGTACCCCCGAAGCGATAGAGGAGTATGCACCGATGTGCGCACTGTTGATGACGCAGTTCAGCCCTATGTAAGAATAGGGGCTGATGACGCAATCACGAAGAAAAGTGCGTTTCTCCACACGGCTTTTGGTCGAGACATGATTGTGTCGCAGACGCCAATAAGGTTGGTGGAGCAGATTGATAATATGCAGTACGAGTCGCTTCATTATGCCGTTAGAATTTCAGTTTGACGATGGAGTGCTTGAGAAAGGGGATATGATAATTGGTAAATTATTGATTGTTTTGGTTAATTAGATTGACAACTACTTTTACCATAATGTCTTTCTCTTCGGTACGACTTTCGGCAATCAATAGGGTGAGGGCGACTAATGTATTGTCCCCGATGCGTTTATTGCCGTCTGCACCATAGAGTATGCCGTTATTGCTGAGAAACCACAAAAACAGCATGGCTGCAATGCGCTTGTTGCCATCGCTGAAAGAGTGATTTTTGGTAACCAAATAGAGCAACATGGCTGCCTTTTCCTCTACCGACGGATATAATTCCTCTCCACCGAAAGTTTGGTATATTTGCCCGATACTGGACTTAAACGAATCGTCTTTTTCGTTAGCAAACAAAGCACTACCGCCAAATTTCTCTTTGAGAACTGCTATTGCATCCATTGCATTTTCGTAGGTAGCGTGGAATGGCTCTTTATCAGTCGTTTTTTCTACAGTCAAGGCTTGATAATCGTAGTGGTCGAGGGTGTCCAATGCATAAACATAATCGCTTATGACACAGAACAAACCGGAGTACTCGTCTTGTGTGGGTTTCTCCTGCAAAGAGAGCGTCCGAGACATCAGTGCAACCACATTCTTCAACTCTTGATAGTGTTGGAGTTGGATATTTTGATTGATTGCATAACCTTTGATAAGATAGTCTTTGAGTATCTTAGAAGCCCACTGACGAAAGGCAATGGCATTCTTGCTATTTACTCGATAACCAACTGAGAGTATCATATCCAGATTGTAATAGGGTATGACACGAGAAACTTTTCTCGTACCTTCATATCGAACCTGTGCATTTTTTGCACAGGTTGAACTTTCTGTTAGTTCACCGCTATTGTAGATGTTTTTGATATGTCGCAATATAGAGGTTCTATCTGTAGCAAACAAGTCTGTCATCTGCTGTTGGGTTAGCCATACGGTATCCTTATCCAACTTTACTTCGAATTGAATACTATTGTCGGGATTGGTATAGAGTACTATCTCCGAATTTGGGATGTTGGATAGTTCCTGCATTGTTACTAATTGCTTGCTGTGCCGTTAGAATTTCAGTTTGACGATGGAGTGCTTCTCTCGCTTGGAGAGTACAATTGTATGTGTATGATTTTTACTATTGGCTCTTCGTGTAACAAAGGAACATGCAAAAAATACACATTGCTTTTTGATGGTATAATCTCTAATTTTTTTTACTAAACTAGTACATTTTTTGCACAGGTTGGGGGCTCAATATCTGTGTTGCAGTTTTTTTTGTATGTGCAAATGTTGCACATATCAAGATTGCTTATTTGGGATATTGTTAGTTAGTTTTTTTCGTTTCTTATTGTTGTGCTATTCTTTGCTTGCTGTATATGGACAATCTTAAAACTTTAGTTCTGTCCAGAATGCGTGTTTCCGCTGTTCGAGAGGAGGCAATTGCATATAATCACCATAAATGGTGCGCAAATATCGGTCATAATCGTTTGGAATAGGAGCCTCTTGTATATCCTCAAATATATGTTTACGAATAGGTAGGATGCTTTCACGAGGATATGCCTCGTTCAAATATCGACGACTACTTAATGCCCCCATTTCTTTGGTTTTTTTATTCGAATATCTAGAGATAAAACGATCTAATTTCCCAAAGATGGCTGTATATGTTGTAAAAGATGAACATAGTCGACCAATGCCTAATCTAAAATTAATTTCACGCCTTCCTGAAGGAAATGACCGCAATACTTGTACGGCAGGACATGTCCTGTGATCGTAGTATTTCATACATAGTCCGATATATTGCAATCCGTCGGCAATGATAGCATTAAAATATCGTACACAATGATTATCTGGTAGATTATCCAATGGAAAGACATCAATAAAGATAGGTTTTTGTTCTTCAGGAGTATCATATACACAACGAAGTGTAGTGCCCGGTTTCTCGATACGCATAAAACTCATATCAGTGTGAGTAGAAATATTAGGACCTACACATTGGTATTTTTGTCCGTATTCTTCTTGAAGTACAGAGGGCAACCTGTTGTAATCTTTTCGTATAAGCATAATATCCATATCATCATCCCATGGTATGAATCCATTATGTCGAATGGCTCCTAAACAACTGCCTCCACTTAACATAACGCCTAAATTATGTTTTTGGCAGGCTTTGTATATATCTTTGAACATTTCCAAGAAGACCCCTTTAAGAGCATTCAATTCTTCCTCCGACAACTCTTTGATGGGAGCGTGCGATTGTATAAGTAATTGCGTGATATTCATAATTCATCGTTTATGGTGTTGCGTAGTCCTTCGTCGAGGGTGTATTGCGGTTGCCAGCCTAATGCCTCTATTTTGGCGGTGTCGAATATGGCACGGCGTATCTCGGAGTAGCCTTTCTGCTCGATGGCATCGGGAATATCGAATACGACTTGCGTGCCTGCTATGCGGGCAATCTTTTCCGCCATTTCGCGAATCGTTATATTGCTGTTTCGGTCGGCTACATTGTACGCCTGTTTGTTTTCGCCTTTCAGCAAGACCGTTAGTATAGCGCTTGCGCAGTCGGCTACATATATCCACGAACGATATTGTTCGCCTCGGCTCTTGAGTACGATGTCTTCGTGAGCGCGTGCTTTGCGTGCAAACTGCGCATACGCACGGTTGTCGCTGTCGGTGAAATGCGGTCCGTAGGTGTGGCAGGGGCGAGCGACTACAGCGTCAATTCCGTACTGTTCGGCGTAGGCGACACACAATGTCTCGGCAGCCCGTTTAGAGGTGGGGTAGCAGGAGCGCACCGACATCGGATCGATGTAGCCGCTGTCGCTCTCTTTCCACACGGCATTGTCCCCGTTGCCATATACCTCGCCCGAAGAGACATAGAGAAATCGCTCCAACCCGTGCGTGCGACCGTATTCCAACAGATTGCGTGTTCCGTTGATGTTAGTCCAAAGTGTTCCGACCGGGTCTAATGCGTAGGCATTCGGGTTGGCATTGCTCGCTGCGTGGATAATATAATGAAAGTGCGTGTCGGTAGTCATCGGAGTATTCACATCGTTTAGGACAATGTGGAAATGGGGGTTGGATAGGTGTTGGGCAAAGCGTTGTGTCGCCTTCGCTTTGCTGCGCACCATCGCATATACATGCGCTTGGGCTGCATAGTTCAGCAGCATATCCGCTATGGCACCGCCTATCAATCCGGACGCACCGGTAATCAGTATGTTTTTGTCGCTCAGTTGCTCCAACGGCAGAGCGGACAGGATGGATGGTTTCATTTTATCCAACTATCTTTTGATACATGTTTCAGGGCTTTGAACAACTCAATATCTTCGGTATTGGTCAGTTTGAGCCCATTTTTCTCGGTGCCGAGCACCAAATGTTGGTCGTTGATACCCAATCGAGCCGCCAGCTCACAAGAAGCCGCCATGTTGAGTCCCTCTTTTCCTGCTTTTTGGTGCAGGTCGAGCAGTATGCCCAATCGGAAGGTGTGCGGCGTCTGTGTGCGCACCAATTGCTCGCGTGGGATAGGGAGATAGTCCACCGTTTCGGCGGCGGAATCGTAGTGTAGGATGACCTCTTTGCACAACAAACCGGTTACAGCGTAGCCATATTGGCGGCAGGTGGTGATATTGTTTGATATGATTTCTTGCGACACCAACGGGCGCACACCGTCTTGTATCAGGACAATGGCATCGCCATCAACGCCTGCGGCTTGCAGTCCGACAATGCCGTTGTGGATAGAGTCTTGATTGCTTTCGCCGCCGGGGAAAATGTATTTGAGTTTGGTGATACCAAACTGATTGGCATACGCTTGGAGAAAGGTCTCCCATCCTCGCAAACACACAACGGCAATGGCGTCAATGTCGGGGTGTTGCTGAAAAGGAAGCATTGTGTAGACAATGACAGGGCAGTCGTCGATATTCATAAACTGCTTTGGGATGTCCTGTCCCATACGTGTCCCGCTACCTGCAGCGGTTATGAGTGCGATATTCATGATTTATTGTGTTGGCTATCGTAATTATTTTGGCCCTTTGTTTTTTTATGAGAGCTTCTTCCTTTAATTTCCTTTATTTCTCTCGCTGCTTGCAGCGTAGGAGCTCAATGGACATTTCGCATTTTTGCAGCGTATGAGCTTTTGTTCCATTGTCTTCCATTTTTCTTGCTGCTTGTAGCGTAGGAGCTTTTGTGCATCTCATCAACTCCCAAGAAATAAGAAATTTCCCCCCAATCCCATTTCTTTAATTTCTTTAATTTCTCTTGCCGCCCTGCGGCATAGGTGAATTCAACAAGCAAGTGCAACTTTTAGTTAGATGGTTGGTAGTAGCACTCGTGTGGCGTTCGGAAGCCCAACCGCTCTCTGGGACGCATGTTAATTTTTTTCATAATT
>CAVHGD010000022.1:0-26600 GCA_963635385.1 Dialister sp. CAG:486
ATTTTTTCTGTTCTGTTGCTTTTGGCAACTTCTATGCTATTTGCACAAGACTACTTCTACGACTACGACTTTTGTGTTGATGATTTGTATTATAGACACATCAGAGAACTTGGTAAAGAAACGGGAGAGGTTTACGTAGTGGGTATGGCAAGATATTATAAAGCCGATCCAACATCCGTTACAATTCCTTCTTTTGTAGTACATAATAATAAAACATATACTGTAAAAAGAATTGCTATTTCTGCTTTTAAGAAATGTGACGAATTGACATCCATTAGTATTCCGAATAGTGTATCAAGTATCGGTGATTCTGCTTTTATTAAATGTAGCAAACTAACTTCTATAAGATGGAATGCAGTAGATTGCCAAGTAGGAGAGCATTGTTTTGATTTAGATAATAATATTACTTCTTTTACTTTTGGCAATGAGGTAGAAAATATACCCTATTCACTGTGTCGATATATGACCAATCTCACTTCTATCGAGATTCCTAATAATGTGAAACAAATAGGCGCGAGCGCATTTGAGGGTTGCGAGTATTTGGAGGAAGTTACACTCGGTACAGGAATAAAAGAGATAGGTTATTCAGCATTTGAAGGAGATAAGCGAATCTATTCGGTAACCTGTTATGCTAAAGTAACACCCACCATCTACAAAAGTACATTTGACGGAGTAAGCAGCAATGCAGAACTCTATGTGCCTGCCAATGTGCTCAAGAAATACAAGGTGGATGAATACTGGAATAAGTTCACTATTTTACCGATTCAGGCTGAGGAAACAGAAAACGGAACTCTGAATGTTCGTACTACTGATACTGAGGCTATTATTACATGGCCGGTCAATAGCAATGCAGAGAATTACACTATTGTAATCAAAAAAGAAAATGTTTCTTTCTGTACACTCCTTTTCAATAGCGATGGGCAATTAGCTAATATCACTTTTGCAGCTCCCGCCCGAGTAGAAAATGCCAATAGCCCCCAAGCAGAACTGACAACAGAGGGCTATCGTTTCACCGTCACGGGTCTTGACTCGGGAACAGATTACGCATACAGCATTACCACTAAAGACATTAATGATGAAATATTGGATAGTTATGAAGGTACCTTCAAGACAAAAGAAGGACAAACGGCGATTAACGAAATCCGAAATGATAATGGCAGTACCATTCAAAAAGTACTTCGCGATGGGCAGATACTGATACAAAACGGAGAGAAAGTATTAAATCTAATCGGTATGGAACTATAATAAACTGGAAAAATAAGTTGATTTATTTTGGGACATCTTAGCACCGCGCTAAGGTGTCCTTTTTCGTGTTTTGCGAGTATTCAAGCCAATTCACTTTCCCCTATATACCCCACACGGATTTTACGCCATCGAACTCCACTCAATGCATTCCAAATACTTAGCATATTCTAAAAGGCAAACAGGATAGTCCTATTTACTCTACTTTTGGCGAAGAAATGCTCTAACGATGTAATATTCCACCCTTAATGTCGAATATTACACATAAAAATGAGTGAAAATAACTACTTTTGCACAAATTAGATAAATTCCTATTGTCGTAGTCTTTCCGCAAGAAAAGAATATACATCAAAAATATGAAACATACACCCTTATTTCTACTACTTGGGCTGTTCACCGCATGTTCGTCAGCCCCGCAATTCCAAAACACAACGCAAAAGGACATTGATGCATTGACCAAGACGGCTTCGTTCAAAATGCCGCAAGTGCTTGTTCCCGAGTTCCCGAACAGGACTTTTTCGATTCTCGACTATGGTGCCGACAGTACGGGCGCTACTCTTTCCACATCAGCTTTCCAACAGGCCATTGACGCTTGTACGGCTGCTGGAGGAGGTACGGTTATCGTTCCTGCCGGCGTGTTCCATACCGGTCCTATCTCGCTCAAATCGAATGTACGGCTCTACACCGAGCCCAATTCGTTTATCCTTTTTTCCAACGATTTTTCGCTCTATCCTCGTTATACCACTTGGTTCGAAGGCCTCCCGACTATGCGTTGCCAGTCGCCTATTTCGGCGTTCAATGCAGAGAATATCGCCATCACGGGACATGGTATATTCAATGGTAACGGCGACTATTGGCGTCCGCTTAAGCGTAGCAAAGTGAGCGAAACACAATGGAAAAACCAACTCAAGAAAGGGGGCGTTTTGTCCGAGGACGGCAAGACATGGTATCCCGATGCGGGGTCGCGCTATGCAGCCACACTCTGCGAGGACCAGAATGTGCCCGTTGTGAAAGACGATTCGGTTTGGGCACAGATTCACTCGTTCTTACGCCCCGTGATGCTGCATTTTGTGGGCTGCCGCAATGTACTATTGGAGGGCGTTTGCTTCGAGAACTCACCGGCTTGGAATCTCCACCCTATGCTCTGCGAGAATGTCATCCTGCGCGACTTGACGGTGCGCAACCCATGGTATAGCCAGAACGGTGACGGTGTGGATGTGGAGTCGTGCAGCAATGTCGTTATCTCCCGTTGCTCGTTCGATGTTGGTGATGATGCTATCTGTATGAAATCCGGCAAGAACAAACCCGGGCGTGACAGAGGAATACCTACCGAGAATGTAGTGGTGGATGATTGCGTGGTGTATCACGGGCATGGTGGCTTTGTGGTAGGCTCCGAGATGTCCGGTGGTATTCGCAATATACAAGTCAGCCGCAACCTCTATATAGGTACGGATGTAGGCCTGCGCTTCAAGTCCACTCGCGGGCGTGGCGGCGTTGTGGAGAACATCTATATCCGTGATGTCAATATGTGTAATATCCCGAATGAGGCGCTGCTGTTTGACTTGTTCTATGGCGGCAAGGGCGCAGGCGAAGAGACAGAAGAAGAGATTGCAGCCCGTATGACAGTCGGTGCGGCCGTCAGCGAGGAAACGCCGCAATTTAAGAATATCTATATCGAGCACGTCGTGGCCAAAGATGTTCGCCGTGCGATGTACTTCAACGGACTCCCCGAAATGAAGATTGAAAATGTGCAACTCTCCGATATTACTATGACAAGCGAAGAGGGCGCTATCATTCGTCAAACCAACGGATTGCAAGTAAAGAATGTGCATCTCTCGCCGAAGACAGGCGAAGCCTTTTCGGTAGCCTCATCGGTGGAAAATGTACACTTCAACGATTAACAATTAATCTGCATTGGACTGGCCAATGCACAATGACATACCTTGCATATTAATTAATTGTTAATTATTAGTTGATTAGGTTTTCCTTGGTTTTGCCATGGTTTTACCTTGTTCTTACCGATATCTTGCTATACGGAAATACAAACAATAATTAACACACAGACTCACTGATCCTACCATACGGCTATCGCAGGTTATAGTTGTTATAGGCTTCGATTCAATCTATCATTGTCTTTCTAACGCAACAGAAAATGCCCCGTTTACAAACTTATAAACTTACGAACTTACTCATTGCCTTTGTCCTCTTGGCGGGTCTGCTGTTGTGTTCTTGCGCAAAGCAACAGATAGCAGGCTCTATGTGGTTACGTGTTACGCCTGCCGACTCGTTGCAAGAGGAATTTCGCCAAATTGAGGCAGAGGGGCAAACTCGCTATATCGTACCAATCACCGAATGGACCGCCTCGCCAGAGGTAGATACCTATCATCAACTGCACCACCATGGCGTTGCCTTGGAGTCGGACTTAATGGCGTACCGTATCTATTTCGACAAGAAACAGACTATCGATGTCTATGCCAAGAAAACACCTCGATTGGAGTTGCCTACCTCTTATTGGTACCCGTCAGATGCCCAACTTGCCCGACACTACGGCGATGATATTCTGCGGGTGAGCGGCACGGTGGGGGTCGGTAGTGTCAAACCGTGGCGAGATGGCAAACAACGACACATCGAACCCGTCGTAAGCCGCACACAACGCCTTGTGGAAGTTACCCAAGACAAAGGTGTCATGGAAATATCCGTTGCAGGATGGCAGACCGAGGGCAAAACCGTCGATATGACGGTGCGCTATACCCTCCAAGCCCACCATCGTGATATGCTCTGCGAAGTCTTTCTATCCGAGCCGTTAGATAGTCTTTGCACCGGCGTACAACTCATCCCCAACAAGGGTATTCAGCCGCCATACCCCGTATTGGCAGAGGGGGCAACCACCTACGAGGATGCACATGAGTTTATCGATATGCAGAATGGAATCATCGTTGGAGAATGGGGGACAGATTGGCCCGTGAATGATACCGTCAAGTATGCCAAAGAGACGCTCGGTTTGGGTGTGTATGTGCCTTCTGAGTACGCCGCTCGGCCCATGCACGATGGCCGCAACAACTTAGTGCTATTCCGTCCGAATACCTATTTGCGTTTCTATCTTACTTGCGTCTCGATGAAAGAGGATAATCCGCCTGCGGCTTCCGCACACGAGTTTTTCGATTACATCACTGCTTGGTCCAAGCAGCTAAACTAATCCATCATCCTATAACACGCAACTACATACTCCACAAAGTGCAATACATAACAAAAGGTCGCCCATTGTCGGACGACCTTTCGTTTTTGTATCTTACAAAGAGCACTATCGTAGGATAAGCGTTTTCCGCCCATCGCGGATATGCAACTGATATATTCCAATAGGCACTACAAAATCCTTCTCAACTGAATAAATCAACGGATTATCCACTTTGTCAATCTGCGTCGTATAGTGTATCTCCTTCTCATTTACAGGCACTTCGTATAGCAAAACTTGCGAGCTGACCAACTTTTCCTTATCCATGTTCTTCCATGGTGCTCCAATGAAGGTCTCTGTACTTTTATCATAATTTGCACCAAATACAATCACTTTTCCCGGCTCCTCTTGGTCTAAATAGAAGGCAACCGTAGAATCTCGCATTACCCGATAACTCCAAGGCGTATCTACATCCGCATACTTAGTCCCGGACCGATACCCGACAAAAGTCCCCGTAGCGACATGCTGTATAGTGGCCGTACTATCCGCTGCAAACCGAATATAGTATATCATATTGTCCGTGATATCAAATTGCCGCTCGTACCATATACTATCTTTGGTCGTCAATTTGATATCTTTTGTCGCTATATACCCATCGCTCCCCACTCCACCGGCATATACCATTTTTAGAATGGAAAAAGCCATTGCATAATAACCCGACTGACAACTCACTTGTTGCACTCTGCTCACCGGCGCCTCCTCTGTATCGACATACACCGCCCAAAGTTCCGTATCCGAACTTGGGTAATAGGTGGAGCCCGCCAAATATAAAGTGGGCTTCTTTGTTACAGAAGCAATCGGAATTTCCGACCATCCCATAAAATACCACCCGTTTCGGTTGTCTAACGCGGGTAATACTACCCCACTCCCCACAGCACTTTCCTTTACGGTCTGTTGTTTTTCCTCCCCCGAATACAATTCCACCTCGTAGGGTCTTACTTCTGCATAATGATAGGTAAAACTATACGATTCTATGTGCAACGAATTAACCGTACCAGCTATAACAATACGAATTTCTCCCTTCGCAAGGGACTTCGCCGGCGAAAAAGTATGCTCAATCGGAGTGGCCGAGGTAGTATATTGCCCGCTCCAATCTTTGAATGTACTATTAGCTATACTCCATACCATTTTCCCGTCAGCCGTCATTGTCATCCAACCGCTCCCCGAATTTTTATTCGACCGCATGGATAGCGTCACCTTCTCAATCTCCACATTCTGCCAACCGGATAACTCAAAAACAGCCGAATCTCCTTGCCGTATATCTCCTTTTTGATAGCTACACGAGTATTGTGAGACCGTTCCGGCAGGCACCACGCCACTCTGTTCAATCTTAGATTTACTTTCAACCGTAAAGGTCGCCACCAACGCTAACAATGCAAAAGTTGTCACTTCCTAACTCTATTTTGTAAACTTATTTGTAATCGGTATGCTGATAGCATCCTGCATCCGGACGGATTGTTTCGGTACCGCCTATCCGCTGTGTCCCCACTCTATCCTCCGGATATTCCAACGCCGTCAAAGAATCAGCTATTCCAATAGCAGGCGAGAGAGAATCCAAACGAAAGTCGTAGTATTTGTATTCTTTATATTTATAGTACGTATTGCGGAAAACAGGCACGCTATCCGCCTTCTGCCAATATACATTGCACTCAGCAAACGGAATAGTCAAGGTATCCGTCTTCAAATAGTTAGACACAAATTTCCCTTCGTAATAACGGTCTAACGGTGTCGCTACCACCAACTGATTATCCCTCACTCCCGTAATGATACTATTGTAGAAGGACGTTGTCGTCGGACACTGCTTGCTTAGGTTATCAATATAAACCGCCGCCACATCTTGGCGCGACGCCGACTGAATATTGATATTGGTGGAATTAAAATAAGAGGCAACCGTCGTATGCACAAATCGTTGTGTCCCGCCCGATAGATAGACACAATAGGCCCCGCAATTGCTAATTTCTACATTTGCCACCTCGGCATCAACGTGTTGCAGCACAAGCCCATATAGCACTTGGTTGTGAATGCGACTATTTGTCATACGAAAAACAGGCAACTGCTCTGTATGTTCACTTTGACAATATAGTCCCACATTTGCACTCGATATATCCACATTGTCAAACAGATAGCTCGCCGTGGCAACATCCTTATATTGTATTAAATACAACCCGTCCCACAGTCCTGCCGCATATCGATATGGTACGCTATCAAACAAGCGGTCCATTCGGTCCCCACGGAAAACAATCGGCTTCTCCCGCGTGCCGAGCGCCTCCACATCGCCCAATGCCCAAATCGATGCACCGCTATGAAAATAGAGTTGCGCACCGGCTTCTATGGTCAGTTTCCCGCCTACGACAATGGTATCATAGATTAGGTACGGCTTATCGGCGGAGAACAGCTTGTCTCCTTGATAATCTGTTCGTTTCGAGGAAGTTTGTATGCGTTTCACATTCTGTCCGTACGCCTCTAACACAACCTGTTGAACCCGTTCGTTCGAGAGCGAGAATAGCAGTTCATCCTCGATAAACACAGGCGAGTTTTTATCCAATGGGTCTATGTAGGCTCGGACAAAAACATAGAGACTGTCGCCGCCTCGCAGGTCGAAACTATTCGTACTCAATTGCTCTGCATTGCTCTCGCCATCCACATTTACTCGAAAATACTTTCCTTCCTTAAAAGCTATCTTATTGATACGCAGTGCATTTTTGTTCGGATTACGCACCATAAATCGGAGCGTAGAACTGCCCACTTCGGTGAATATTGTATCAAAAAGGATGGTATCTTTTGAGAAAGTGAGTGCCAACGAAGGGTCCGTAGAGACCACTGACTCACGGCAGCCGACCATGAGCAAACACAAGCATAGTAAGGGAAAGAGGCGTTTCATTGGGTTACTCAAAATTGAAGGTCAGCACAATCGCACGATTCAGCAGTTTGTCTATCGCTCGTGTATAGAATTCATCTTGAATAGGCAATTCATTACGCCCGTCCGCAGGTGCCAACTGATTGGCAAACCCGATACGATACGTCAGCTCAGGACACCATTTGAACCACCGAAAATAGAGGTCGCATCCGAATCCGACTTCCACAAAATAGTCCCAACCTTTCAGCAGGACAGGCTTTTCTTTGTCCAAATTGAAATTATAGCTTACGCCGCCCCCGCCTATCAGATAGGGACGATAGTTGCCTTCTCGTTCGGCGGACCACTTCAGATACAGCGGAAGTGTAATCGGTATCGCCAGCACATCAGTTGTGCTTCCGTGTCCAGAAGCGCCCTTAATCTCATGCCCCGACTCATTGGTGTAAGATATGGTTCGTGAGGCAAATTGCAGACCGGGCGTAAATCGCAAATTCAGGTGTCTCGACAAGCGTACATCCGTGATAAAACCCACCGAGAATCCGGGCATCATCGAACTCACACGAGCATGATATAGTTCTCCGTCAATCTCGGTTTGTGAGTCGGTAACGCCAAAACTCATAAAGTTAATACCCAATGAGAAACCAAAATGAACAATTCGGTCATCTATATATGGATTATTTTGAGCATGCAACATCGAACTGCCCAATAGAACAGCCGCTACCACTATATATCGAATCGTCTTTTCTTTCATGCTCTCTCCCTTTCTTGATTTAATCTACTAATTACTCATCCGTTCCCGTATCCTCAAATCCATTCGTTGTATCGGTTCGGATAGCGTCTTTTCCGCCATTCTTCGAATTCGAATTACCGAAATTATAAGTCAGTGTCAAACTAATGGTACGAGAATGCCATTGTTTTTCCTGATATTGCCAGAACCCATCGCCCCATGTGGTATTACGCCGAGCACGAGAGTTGAGAATGTCCCGCAAATTCAGTGCCAAGGCGAGTTGCTTATTAAGGAAGGTCTTACGCAAACCCAAATCGATGGCATATCTGTGGTCGGTCTGTCCTTGTGCTACCACACGTGGACTTCGATAGCGAGCGCTCAACTGACCGGAGAAGGTCTTTGTGAACATAAACTGCGCATTGATTCGTGCCGACCAAGCCAATATATTCTGTTTGGGCAAATCCACTTCTACAAACGCTCCGTTCAGGTAGTTCTCATAATGTGCCGAAGAAATACCATTCCAATAGAAATTCACATTAGTGGTCAGTTGCAGCAATTCTTTGAATAGCCGGTTCTTCGCCACCAATTCAACGCCTAATTCTTGTCGTTTAGCCACATTGAGATAGGTGTTTTTCATCACATCGCCATCCATATAGCGTACATTCTGCACCTCACCATCCTTGTATCGCCAGAACAGTCCCGCCGAAAGCGTGTGTCGTTCCCAGTTCTTGAGATAATTCAGTTCCAACGATGATGAATAAGCGGGCAACAATTCGGGATTCCCATAGCTAATGTTGGTCGAGTCCGAAAAGTCCATACGCGGATTGAGCTGATGGCCGCGCGGACGATCCACACGGCGCGTATAGTTCAGCTGCAACTCATGCCCTTTCCCAAAGTCATAACTGATGTACACACTCGGAAATACTTGAAAATAGGCCGTATCTTGCTTATTGCGTTTTTGTTCGTAGGAGTCCTGTATATCGCCGTTGTCATCCTTATACGAAGATTCCAAATGCCGCTTAAAATACTCCCCTCGCAGCCCTACCTGCACCGACAAATGTTCCCAAAAACGATTGCCGTACGTAATGTAAAGTGCATGATTCTGCTCTTGGCTGTCAAAAACCGTATAGTAATTATACAATTCCTGCTCTCGGTTGTGCCCATTGTAGGCTGCGCCATCGGACGAGCTCCAACTCACCGTTGCTTGGTAACCGGCCTCCAATCGAGATTGCTGTGTCGGTTTCCATTCATAGTCCGCCTTCACCTCCATCGTCTGCATCAGGCTGTTATTCAGTTGCTCTTGCCGAGTGGTATCACGCCCCCATTCCGTCTGTGTATAGAAATTGTCTTGACGGAAAGCAAAATGCATATACGAGGCCGTAAGCATTAGCTGATGTTTCTGCATCTTGAATGTATAATCCACCGTTGCCTCACCGCCCGGATGCCAACCGCCGCCTGTCTGCGTACGCGAATATTGGCGCAGCGTATCTCCCGATGCATAATCGGTCAGCAAGTAGGTATTTACATCCTTATCATGCATTCGCAGGTATTGTTTATCCTCCACCATTCCGAATCCGGAAACGCCAAGCGTAGAGTGGTCGCTCAGCCGAAAGTTAAGCCCACCTCGCAAGAAAAGTCCTCCGCCTCGGCGGTCGCTCTGTCCGTCCTGTACGAGATGTGACAATATGCTATCCTCCGGAATATCGCTTTGTTTCTTTGCGCCCGTTCCTAACAGATTGTATCGGTCTGTCGAAGAAGTACCATTCGATGTGCAATAGCGGTATCCCGCATTGAAATAGCCATCCACCACTCCTTTTGAGAAATTGATATTGAATCCCACATTCGCTCCCGGAGGAGTAGTCCACGGTTTTGCCAACGCATATTCTATTCCCGCATTCACGCTGCCATAGTAGCCCGCCTTGCGGTCTTCTTTCATCACCAGATTGATGATTCCGGCCGTTCCTTCCGGCGAATACTTCGCACTCGGATTGGTTATCACCTCTATCTGTTTGATACTCTCAGCGGGCAATTGTTGCAGCACTTGCGCTCGATTGTCGCTGTTCAGCCCGGCAGGCTTACCATTAATCCATATCTCAACATCTTCGGAGTTACGAAGCGAAATCGTACCCTCTTGGTCCACATCCACCGATGGTATATTCTCCAGCACATCCGTCACCGAAGCGCCTGCCGAGGCAATGTTTTGGTCCACGGTGAACACTTTCTTGTCCAACTCAAACCGCATCGAACTTCCTTGCCCGACCACTTCCACCTCTTGCAGATTCTGCGTATCCTCCGACAGATAGATTTTGCCTATATTCAATGGCTTACCCGTCATCGTGATAGTGCGTTTCTGCTCTCCATACCCCATAAAACTCACCACTACCACATATTCCCCGTTACGCAGCCCCGAAATGCGAAAAGCCCCATCCGTATCGGTGGTGGCTCCCGCAGCAGGCACATTTTCCCCCGCACGAGTTACACTGACATTGGCAAAGTCAATGGCCTCACGTGTAGCTTGGTCAAGCACTTTTCCCGACAGCACATTCTCCGCGCCAAGCGATACAGATACGAGTAGCACGCCCAGCAATAGCGATATTTTACGAATACAGTACAACGACAAATTAAGAATTAAGAATTAGAAATTAGGAATTAGGAATTGCATAATCCTGCGTTTTGTAAGAGCCACTCGGTGGCGGCTTGGTAGCAGCGTGTACCGATTCCCATTATCGTATGGGCGCAAACCTCTGTCAGCAGACTGGCTTGTCGAAAAGGCTCCCGCTTCGTAATATCCGATATATGCACCTCCACCACCGGTATTTGTGCCATCGCCACGGCATCCCGAAGAGCAACGCTCGTATGCGTATAGCCACCGGCATTCAGCACCAGACCCGCAGGCTCCTGTAACGCCTCGTTCTGCCCCATAGTCCACTCATGTATGCGGTCTATCAAGTCTCCCTCGTGGTTCGATTGGTAGTATTGGAAGTGGATATCAGGAAATCGGCGTTGCAGCGCAAGAAGCACTTGCTCCATCGACTCTGTGCCGTAAATCGAAGGCTCTCGCCTCCCCAGCATATTCAGATTCGGTCCGTTCAATATATAAATAAGCCTTTTCAAATTAGGAATTAGGAATTAGGAGTTAGGAATTATGCTTCGCCTATGCTTTGTTCGTTTTTCCGCAGAACAAGGTCAGCCTCGCAGCATGTTAATTGTTAATTTTTAATTGTTAATTGCTTACCTCGCTCCATTGACCGCCAACAAGAACTCATCGTTATCATCGGTACGTTCCATGTAGGTCTTAAGTTTCTCCATGGCCTCCGAGCCGTTCATATCGCTCAGTTGATTGCGTATCTGCCACATACGGCTAAGCACATCAGCTGGCAACAGCAAGTCGTCACGACGCGTTCCCGAAGCGGGTATATCCACCGCAGGGAATATACGTTTGTTCGCCAACTTACGGTCGAGTTGCAGCTCCATATTGCCCGTACCCTTGAATTCCTCAAAGATAAGGTCATCCATCTTGCTGCCCGTATCCGTCAGCGCCGTGGCAATAATAGTCAGACTACCGCCGTTCTCTATGTTACGAGCCGCACCGAAGAACCGCTTGGGTTTGTGCAGGGCTTGTGCCTCCACACCGCCCGACAGCACCTTACCGCTCGACGGAGCCACCGTATTATATGCACGCGCAAGACGCGTAATCGAGTCCAGCAGAATCACCACATCGTGTCCGCTTTCCACTAATCGTTTCGCCTTCTCATGCACGATGTTTGCCACCTTCACATGATTCTCAGCCGGTTCGTCAAAGGTCGAAGCCACCACTTCGGCATTCACCGAGCGTGCCATATCGGTCACCTCCTCGGGGCGCTCGTCTATCAGCAACACAATCATATACACTTCGGGGTGGTTAGCCGCTATCGCATTGGCTATCTCCTTGAGCAGCACGGTTTTACCGGTCTTCGGTTGCGCCACGATAAGGCCACGCTGTCCCTTGCCTATCGGCGCAAACAGGTCGATAATACGCACCGACAACGGGTCGCCTTTCCCTTTGCACAGATGAAATTTCTCATTCGGGAACAGCGGCGTCAAGTTCTCGAACGCCACGCGCATTTTCGCCTTCTCGGGCGCCAATCCGTTAATCCGAATGACTCGGTCCATCGGGAAATACTTATCGGGGTCTCGATTGATTCGGATGGTACATTCCACCGTATCACCGGGCTTCAAGCTGTATGTGCGTATCTGTTCCTTGCTGACATACACATCGTCAGGCGAAGGCAAATAGTTGTAATCCGCTGAGCGCAGAAAACCGTACCCGTCGGGAGTACATTCCAGTGTCCCCATCGCAATGACATGCTCGCCGAGGTCAATCTGCGGGCGCGATTGGGGTTGCGCTGCATGCTGCTCTTGCGGTGCTTGCGGCTCCTCATCCGTTGCCGATTCGCCTCGTTCAGCCGCCACAAAATCCACAGTATTCTCTTCTTGCAGATTCTCCGCTTGCAGCTCAGGGTGCAGACGTGCATACTCAGCCGCCTTCTTGGCCGCCAATTCGGCAATCTCGGCTTTTGTCTTACGCCCACGCTTCTTGCTCTTTTCCGATTCGTGTGTTTCCTTTTCTGCCGCAGCGGGTTCATTCGTTGTCGCAGCCGGGGTCTCCGCTATCGGTTCCGTTGCCGGTGCCTCTGCCTCAACGGTTTCATCCGTCGGCAATGCTTCCGGCTCAATAGGCAGTTCGAGCTCTATATTCAACGGGCTCTGATTCTCCTCCTCAGTCGGTTTTTCCGTCACCTTAGGCAACAACGTAGGGTCGCCGGACAGGGGTCTGCGCGCCTCAATGGCCCGCACCGTCCGGTTCTTACGATGATTATTCTCTTGCAGAAGTTGTTGCATTTCGCTCAGCTGCTCATGCTCTGTGCCGACCACAGCGGTAGCCGTTTCGCTTTTCATGCCCGTCGTGGACACCTTTTTTACGGCCTTCACGCCACGAGTACGAACTCGTGCAGGGGCCTTTGTCTCTGTCGCACTCTCTGCGTCAGTCGCCGAAGCCGTTTTCGGTTGTTTGCGTCGTTCCGTACGCGCGTCTTCGCGTGCCTGTACCTCTTTGGCACGGTTGTCGGCTTGTGCGTCTAAAATGCTGTAGCTAATCTCCCGCACAGACTGGGAGCGTTTTGGATTCAGCCCCATGGACACAGCAATCTCACGCACCTCGTCGAGCGTCATACGCTCGAGTTTATTCAAATCGTATTGCATAAATAAGTAAAAAGTATATCGAAATTCAATGGACAGGAGAGAACCTCCGCCAAATACGGTGCAAAAGTACGCAAAAATTATCGTTCTTGCAATACTTACGCCCTATTTTCCGCCATTTTACCTATTTAGCCGACCATTTCCTACCGAATTGCCCGCCCTAACAAATCGTAGGTAGTCCGATTGGATATAATATAGAGTTGTCCCTCCACCAGCACTTTGCGGTGGGTAGCCTGCACTTCGTTCGTTTCCGTTGCCGTAGTCCCCGTGTAGGCCGCCCACGCATTCGGTATGCCGAACCCGTAGTCGTTGTCAGGCGCCGTATATTGGTTGGCGGATTGAATGATGCGCTCTCGTATCTGCATGGCGTTCTCCTCCGGCAGTGCCGACCATAGCGAGGCGGCCAATCCGGCCAGCAGCGGGCAGGCAAAGCTCGTGCCGTTGCCGCTACCTATCCTACCGTTTTCCGGGTGTATCAACACCGTATTCACCCCCACAGCGCACACCTCCGGTTTCGTACGCCCGTCGGCCGAAGGCCCGCGTGAAGAGAAATCCGATATATTCCCGTTCCAACTCACGGCCCCCACCGTCAGAATACTGTCCGCATCCGCAGGTGCCGTTATGTATCGCCATGTCTTGGCGCCTTCGTTGCCGGCGGCAATGCACACTAACATCCCTTTCCGTGCCGCAATCGTGGCCGCCCGCGAGCAGCGTGTCGTCCGTCCGTCCATGTCCGAATACGACAGGTTCCACTCGCTGTTGTCAAACTCCGAGTAGCCCAACGAGGCGGAGAACACATTCACCCCAAGGCTGTCCGCTATCTCCAATGCGGCCACCAGATTGTCCATTTCTTTAGGGCTTTCGGTGTCGCTCTCCTCCGAGCGCATCAGGTAGTAGTCCGCCTCCACGGCGCTGCCGTAATAGTCGGCCGTTTTCCCCGCAATTAGGCTCAAACACTGCGTGCCGTGCCGGCCGGTCGAGCCGAAAAAGCCCACCGTGTCATCCGTCAGGTCATACACGCCCAATCGGTGCGAGGCGTCAAAGCACTCGAGCGTCTGAGCGTTCTGAAACCCGCCGTCGCATACCGCCATCACGATGCCTTGCCCTTCGAAGCCCGCATTGTGCAGGGGCGCCAAGTTGTAGAGAGCGATTTGTTCTTGGGTGTACCCATAGTCTATTTCTTGCACGGCCTCCGCCTTATTCTTTTGCCGCAGCGAGGCCTTTGGCGAGCCGGTCTTTCGGGTCATCTCCACGGAGCAGACAAAATCGCAGGCCTCCACCTTTCGTGCCTGTTCCGTTGTCATTTCCACGGTCGCACCGTTGAACCACCGTGACACATGATACACCGAGCAGCCCAATTTCCGAAGGCTGTCTAAATAGACCGTCGACACGGCGTAGTCCAACGAGTCCGTGGGTATATTCCATTGTTTTCGCTGTTCTTGTGCCCTGTCCGACAGGGGTATCGGCTGACTCCCCGCCTTGTCGGCAAAGGTCACAAAATAGGCACTAAGCAATATCGAGCATAAGTACATCATCATACCAATCCAACTATTTCAAATCCATTTCAAATCCAAATCTAATCAAATTCCAATCCACATCTAATCCACATCCACTCCCCCTCCCATTATGGAGCAATCCACATCCACTCCCCTTCCCATTACAATCCTATCCATTTCTCAGAAAAACCCTGCAAAGATACAACAAAATCCCCAATCTCACAACCCCCATTCCCCACAACCCCCATTCCCCACCACCATACTAAACATCCCCCACCACCATACAAACTACACCCATCCCACCCCACAACAATGCCCAAACCACACAGAGAAAACGCACGACCCCCACGCACACCACCCCAAGACAACGCACCACCTTCCCCCATTTCTTATCTTATTTTTATCTTTCAGCACCCCTTACCCTTCCCCACTCTCCCCGAATTCGTATCCATACTTTTTCAGTACTTTACCGAGACAACCATGAAGTTTAACCGAAGCATTACCGAAGCATAACCGAAGCATAGCCGAAGTATTAAGCGAAGCTGAGTGTAGGCAGCGTATAGCCAAACCCTATCCAAACCCCGCTTTTCCGAGCCCCAAACTATGCAACAAACATTAAAATCACACAATCTGCTCCTCGGCCTTGTTTATTTGCCATAAAAGGTGTACTTTTGCACCGTTCTTTTCACCCGCCCCAACTCAATTCCTCTTCTGTATGCGTGTAATCGTACAACGAACTCTCCGTGCCACGGTCCGAATCGATGGCGAGTCGGTCGGCCAAATCGGTCAAGGCTATATGCTTTTGGTCGGCATTACCCACACCGATACCGAGTCGGATGCCGACTATGTGGCCAAGAAGGTGGCTCAGTTGCGTGTTTTCGAGGACGAGGCGGGCAAGATGAACCGCTCCATTCTTGATATTGGCGGTGCCGTTTTGTCCATTTCGCAGTTCACGCTCTATGGCGATGTGCGCCACGGCAACCGCCCCTCGTTTATCCAAGCGGCACGCCCCGAGCTCGCCGAACCGCTCTATCAGTACTTTAATAACCGTCTTCGCACCGAATATGGTTTGACGGTTGAGACCGGCCGTTTCGGCGCGGACATGAAAGTCGATTTCATCAACGATGGCCCCGTAACCATTCTCATCGACTCCGCCTCTCGCTAACCTACCCCTTCCAACTCCAATATACACCCTACCAAAACCAATTTACACTCTGAAAAACCCTACTTACCCGCAACCCAACCATATTGACCTACTCCTATTTATAGTAGCAAAGAACTCCCTTCCCTCGATTTTTTATGCTAATTGACGGCAATACGCCATCAGCCTCCGTTCCAAAGTAAAGTATATATATATTTGGATAATTTTTCGTGTATTTGGAGAACAATTAATGTCAATTCGTGTCCATACGCCAAGGCATCCGTTCCAAAGTTTCGATGCGTTTGCCCTGCCATAATTCACCTGCCCCCACACCCGCTTTTGTTTATTTTCTTCCATTTTTCTTGCCGCGAAAACGGGGTCCCCGCAAGCCTTGCGCGGTGGGGTGTCGGTAGCGGCAAAGGGACCCTGCCCCCACCCCAAAAACACTCCGAGAACACCCCAATCCACCCCCAAAAAGCAAAAAAAACGCACTAATTTGTATTTTTTACCTATTAAAATTTGGTCATATCAAAAATAGTCCGTACCTTTGCAGTCGAAATTACCTAAAGCAAGTAAATAACCCACACTAAACAAACTAAAATTCTATGCAAATCGATTGGATTGAGACCACGGACGGACTTTTTGCTTACCCCTATAAGCGGGCAGCGATTGCCACCGACAATGTCGTTTTCGGTTTCGACGGGAGCCGACTGAATGTCTTGCTTGTCGAGCGTAACGAGCGCACCGAGATTGGCCGTATGGCGTTGCCGGGCGGTTTCCTGCGTATGGAGGAGACGGTCGAGGCGTGTGCAGCGCGCGAGCTTAGGGAGGAGACGGGCATTACCAACGCCTATTCCGAGGCGTTTGGCGTTTTCTCCGACCCCGACCGTGACCCGGAGCAGCGGGTAGTCAGCATTGCCTTCTATGCCTTGGTGCCTACCTGCGATGTCGTCGGTGGTTCGGACGCACGCCGAGCCGTATGGGTACCATTGACGGAGCTGCCCGAGTTGGCGTTTGACCACAATCGTATCGTAGAGCGTGCCATCCGCCGTCTTCGTGAGGACATCGTTTTCCGCCCGGTCGGCTACGAGTTGTTGCCCGACCGATTCACGCTCCCGCAGTTGCAGCGTCTCTACGAGTGCATTTTGGGGCTGACCACACCGATGGACCGAGCCAATTTCTCCAAGAAGATACTCAAGTCGGGTATCTTGGTCGAGACGGGCGAGACCGAGCAAGTCTCCGGCCACCGTGGCGGCAACTACTACCGTTTCGACAAGGCCGCCTACGACCGCTTCAAGGAAAATCGCTCCTTCCGCCTCGAATTCTAATTGCCATTCAACCTACCTGACTATATTATTCACCTAACTAAATAACCAACCACTATGTCATTCTTTCATCGTTTCAAACGCTCTGACAGCGTACAACCGACCTGCGAAACCACCGCAACCGCCGAAACCAACGAAGTTCAACCCATTCATTCACAAAACACAAATTCACAAAACACTATGGAACCTAACAAAGTAAAAGAAACCCGACCGACCAACGAAACCGGCGCAACCGCCAAATCCAACGAGCCCGAACTGCCGAAAATCGACCAACCGGACGAAAACACCGATTCCAATGCCACTCCCATTCACACGGACAAGACTCGTATCTACAACTTGATTGTCCTCGACAAGAGTGGCAGTATGGACGAAATCCGCACCGCCGCTTACCAAGGTTGCAACGAGGTCTTGGGCGGTATTCGAGCCGCTGCCGAGCAGAACCAAGCCGAGCAGGAGCAGTTCGTGTCCTTGCTGCTTTTCGACACCCAATCCATGCCCTACATCTACCGTTGTACACCCGCTGCCCAAGCCGTCAATCTCACCCGAGAGCAGTACGTGCCCTGTGCCAGCACGCCGCTTTATGACGCGATTGGTCAATCGCTCACCGAGTTGGAGCACGAAGTTACCCGCTACGACGATGCCGTAGCTATGGTCACCATCATCACCGACGGTTACGAGAATGCATCCCGAGAGTATAACCAAAAGCAGATACACGCCCTTATCGAGCGGCTCAAGCGTAAAGGATGGAACTTCGCTTTCATGGGGGCCAATCAGGATGTCGACAAGGTATGTATCGACCTGAATATCAATATCCAAAACGCCGTCTCTTTCTCCTACGACGATGCGGGTATGCGCGATTCGTGGCGCCGTGACCGTGAGGCCAAGGAGCGTTACTACGAGCGTATGCGCCATGCTCGTCAAGAAACCCGCAAGATGTCTTGCGAGGAGCGTGAGGCCTACTATTTTCAGGCCAATGAGGCATCGTCTTACTTCGAAGAGGAGCGCCGCATTACTCCCCAATGGATTCGCCACCTTCGTGAGAACGAAATCTTTGTCTTTGGCAGCAATGCCGAAGGGCACCACGGCGGTGGAGCGGCAGCCGTTGCCATGCACAACTTCGGCGCTATCTACGGGCAGGGCGAAGGCCTGCAAGGCACGAGTTACGCCATCCCGACCATGGGTACTTTAGAGGAGACGCAAGCGGCCGTCGAGCGCTTTATCGAGTTCGCGCGCCGGCATCGAGAGTTGCGATTTATGGTCACCCCCATCGGCTGTGGCATAGCCGGCTACCAACCCGCCGACATTGCGCCACTCTTCCGCCCCGCCACCACGCTCGAGAATGTCTACCTGCCCAAGAGTTTTTGGGACTGCCTATAAGCGCCCGTCCCCACAGACCGTCATCCCGGCACAAGACAATACATTCTCCGTGAACGGACGGCTACACCGTATTAACGGTTTATTAACGGCCATGCCGGAGAACTTTTATTCGTGGTAATATGGCAATGGTATTAACGGTCTATTAACGGGCATGCCGGAGAACTTTTGATGCGGTTGTCGCTATAGCCTATCGCGTTTCCATTTGCCTATATGCAACTATTTTCGTACCTTTGCAACGACCTTTGAAACCCGCACATCCCTACTCCTTATGCCATTGGATAAGAATAAAATACAACGCTTTCAGGTCTTGGACCATTGCTTTGCCGATCGGAATAATCTGTATTTTGTGGAGGACTTGCAGCAAGCGTGCCGCAGGGCATTGGAGGCAGCGGGTATGGAACATCCCGACGTGTCGAGACGCACTATACTCAACGACATTGCCGAGATGGAGAGCAACCGCGAGTGGCGAGTCGACCTGCTGCCTATCGAGCAATCCCGCTATGGCAAACGGCGCTACTACCGCTATGCCGACCCGCACTATTCGATATGGCGAACCGACTTGACCGAAGCCCAGCTGACGCAGCTCCAATCCATACTGCTTATGTTGCGCCAGTTTCGGAACTTCCCGCAATACGAAGCGATAGAGGATATCGTGGCGCAGTTGGAGGAGAAATACCGATTTTCGTTGGGCGATACCCAAGGGGTGCTGTCTTTTGAGGCCAATGACAATTGGGAGGCCATGCAGTATATCGGCGTGCTGTTCTCGGCTATCGTGAGCAAGCGGGTACTTCGGATTCGGTATCAACCCTTCGGCAAAGCGCCCCAGTCGCTGACCGTCAGTCCCTATTACCTCAAACAATACAACCGCCGTTGGTTCCTGTTGGGGCAGACGCAAGAGAATGCGGGTCTCTCCAATTTGGCGCTCGACCGCATAACGGACATCGTTCCCGCCGCCGAGAAGTATGTCGAGCCGCAGACCGATTTTGAGGACTACTTTGCCGACCTGATGGGCGTCACTCAAAGCGAAGAGGCGGTCGAAACCGTTGTGCTGCAATTTACGCCCAACCGCTTTCCATACATAGTGTCCAAGCCGCTGCACCCGTCACAAAGGATAGTGAGTAAGGAGGCAGGACAGGTTAGTATTGCCGTCAAGCCGACCAAAGAACTCTACCAGTGCCTGCTATCGTTCGGAGCGGATGTGCGCGTACTCGAGCCGGAGTCCGTCCGAGCGAACATGCAGGCGGAAATCGAAAAAATGATGCAACAATACCTACCTATGCAGAACCCTTGCACAGAATAGCCGTACCTTTGCACCGAAAACAAAAGAACTGCTCTTTGACATGCTGATTCCATGAAATTTTGAACGCTCCTCTTCGGAGGGGCACGTCCGATGTATTCGTCGGATGTCCGACTTTCGGGTCGGAAAACCAATGTCCGGTTTGTTTCGTCTATACTGTTTACCGTAAGTTGCGCCCTGCTGCGCACGTCGCGACTTACGACCGCAACTTAATTTTATTAAGTTAATAGGATACGACACGGTAACAATATGAAAAGAAAAGGAAGTGGAATCAGCATGTCAAAGTTTTTTATACAAGCTATACTCATCCGTACCAACCTACAACCTTACAAACATCTATGAATACTCGTACCCGAAATATGATTCTCCGTATGCAGACCCGTCAGGACCTGCTGCGCGTAATCAATGCGCTCAAGCGTGAGGAGTTGAAAGAGTCCTATCATCCCTACACGATGCGCCAATTGGGGTGGTTCTGCAACCCGAACCATGTTTTCCACCGCTATCGTGATTTTGAGATACCCAAGAAGTCGGGCGGCAAACGCCTTATTTCGGCTCCGGGCTCCCATAGCTATATGCACCTGCTGCGCTATGTAGGCGCCATTCTGCAATCCGTATATACTCCCTCGGCGAACGCCATGGGCTTTGTGCCGGAACGCAGTATCGTCGACAATGCCAAAGCGCATATCGGGCAAAACTATGTGTTCAATATCGACTTGAAGGACTTTTTCCCGAGCATTGAGCGTTGCCGCATTGTGTCTCGCTTGCAGGTGCGCCCCTTCTGCTTCACGCCGGAGGTGGCTTTGACCATAGCGGGGCTCTGCACCATGCGGGTGGCGAACGACGAGGGCGTAGACAAGAAATATCGGTATGTCCTGCCGCAAGGGTCACCGGCCTCGCCGGTCATCACCAACCTGATGTGCGATAAGTTAGACTTCCTGTTGGCAAAGGTGGCAAAGCGTTTCGGGCTTACCTATACCCGCTATGCCGACGACATCACCTTCAGCTCCATGCACAATGTCTATCAGGAGGGCAGCGACTTCCGCAAGGAGTTGGAGCGTATCATCGCCGAACAGGGCTTCACCATCAACCCCAAGAAGACCCGTCTTGATAAGATAGGTGCCCGCCAAGAGGTGACGGGGCTGACCGTGAGCAAAGACAAGGTGAATGTGGCACGCAAGTACATCCGTGACTTGCGGGGGCTGCTCTATATATGGGAGAAATACGGCTACGCCACGGCCGAGTCACGTATGCTTGCCCACCATGCCAAGCAGGAAGCCACCCGCAAGAAGGGAACTTCTTTGGTGTGCGTGGTTGAGGGCAAACTGCTGTTTTTGCAGATGGTGAAGGGGAAGAACGACCCCACGTTCCTCAAATTGGCTCAGCGATTCGAGAAGTTGCTCGGCAACGACAAGCGCCAGCCCCGCAATGCTACGGTTGCGTACAAGGAGACCCTTCGTGTGCCGGACTTCGAGGCCAAATACCATACTCGGATTGCGGTGCAGGAGGACAAGCACCACCACTACCGAAGCGCCACCTGCGAGATCGAAGGCGAAACGGTGCATATCCAAGTAAAAAAGGATATCGATTGGACAAAATATACCTTGCCTCAATTGGTTATCTCGTATTGCCAAAACAAAGAGCAAAGCCAATCTTTTTGGCTGCTGCATGTCCCCTACAAGTCGGTGCATATTCAGGATGCGGTCGATGTGGATAGCCTGTTGGCAGACTTAGACGCACTGACGGGAGGCGCTATGCCGGCGGAAGGAAGCACGGGCGCAGTGCCGTCGAAAGGAAGCACAGCCCCAGCCCATAAGGCGGTTTCCAAATCGAATACGGCCGACCCTCGTGCCGGAATCCCTGACCTCTCTTCCATAGAGGACGACCTCACCGACGCCCGAAGAAATTTTGATCCCAACGAGGATGGAACCTTAATCGCCATATTGTAGAAAGCCCCATCGCCACACAATATAGGACAGAGCAGGAGGAGATATTGCGTAAGAAAAATCATGTTTTGAACCGTAAATAGCCTACACACCGTGAATCGTAAATAGCATACACCGCGAACCGTAAATAACATAACGCCATGGATGAAAAACTCAAACAAGTACTGCAACGGGTGGAACTCTTGTGCAACCAAAACCTCGAGTTCCGTAACGAATTGGTCAAATGGTTGAGAATCCCCCTCTCCGGTTCTGCCTTGCCCGATATATCCCAAGCGGTAGCCGTAGATGACAAAGCCAACCGAATAGAACAATACTTAGGATTGGACTATTCGTTGGATTCGGCCGATTCTATCATAGATTATTCCTATATCGAGTCCGAATCCGTAGAGAAACAACTCATTTCCGATAACCGAGAGATGATGCGCTTTCGGTATGGCACGAGGAGCCACGCCATCGATTTTCCGGAGTTCTGCCATTATGCCATGTTGCAAGCCGAGATGTTGCTCAACTACTATTACGAGACCAAGCATAATGGGAAAATATTTGAGATTAAGGAAGATATCGCGACCAATAATACGTACGCAAAGATTGAATCTTATACTTCCTTAGCGGCTATACCATTCAATATCAAGGTATGGGCATTCCGCACGGAACATAATTTCAGCAACACGGATTTTGATATGAACGTGCTCAATAATGTTCGTAGTATGCGAAACGATTTGAGCCATCGTGCGCCGGAGAAAAAAATCGAACAAGACTTATTGGATTATAGAAAATCAATAGAAAAACAAGGCTTGCCATTGACTGCAAAAGGGGAGGTAAACACGTGGGCCATAAAGGACAATCCTACCAAAATGGCGTGTTGGAACCGACTGAAAGACATGCCCGAGTACAAGAATTATTGTTTTGCCTTGTGGTTCCAGCGAAAAGACTTCGACGAAGTAGCCCATTTCCTATCCAACTTCTCAAACGCCATAAAAGAAAAGCTAAAATAACTCACTCTCATGAAAAATATCAATGAATTAAACGATGTTCGGCTCATTGTCAGTCCGGACAGGTATGATATGAAAAGCGACAGCCGATTGCTTATTCCATTTGCTGCTTTAGAACATAATACTAGCGCTTTCATAGACCATTATATTAAGCCAATTAAATTGGGATTCGCTACTAAAGATGGAGAGATTGTAATCCCCGCCCAATACGATCGTATTTATGATGATTTTTACTCAAAGGATGATTTTGTTCGTGTTGGTAAGATTTTCACTATGAATAAAGGCACTGAGGAAAAACCAAGACTTAGCAACTACATGCATGTAGGAATTATAGATGCTACAGGAAAAGAATTGGTCCCTTGCGAGAAATACAGATGCATAGAACTTACCAATCACCGAGACCGATTTCTTGCTTATACAGAAAGACGTAGATGTGCGCTGATCGATTCCAAAGGTAACGAAATACTTCCACTGGGGAAAATTCAAAAAGTCTATAGTTATGCTTTCGATTTTGCTCGTGCTATGGATGTTGATAATGGTTGGTGCATATTTGATATGCAAGGAAATATCATTATTCCGGGAGGTCTGTTCAGGATATGGAATATATATGAGGACTATGATACCATAGTTGTAGAGCGCAAAGGAGTTCGTTACAAGATTCCCTTTGCAGTATTGCGCAAATGCCAAGAGGAACTACGGGAAACAGGCAAAATAACCACGAATGTGGAAGATTTTCTAGATTACGAAACGTATATGCAGAAGAAATTCCCAACCAAACAATCCCCTTCATTCATTCTTAACGATGATGGTACCTTTACGCACATAAAGTACAATAAAGAGGACGATGATAATGACTCATACTATCGAGATAATAGCCGGTATAAAGACCCCGATTACATTTCTCCATTAGAAGCATTTGAAGGCGACGAAAATCTATATGATGAATGGCTAATGAATACCTAATCTGTATCTGTTCATCGGCTCAAAAGTCTGTCTAACCTGCAATCAGCCCCATGCCCATAAAAAAATCTCTCTCCTCAATTCCCCCTGTCTTGTAGCTTTCCCATTTCGAAAACGCCCCTATCCTATTGCCCAAACGCAACTATTTTCGTACCTTTGCGGCGTTTTTTCGCACCGAATATGAACCGCCGTATCCTACAATTAGCCGTTCCCAGCATTTTGGCCAACATCACCATTCCTCTTGTAGGCTTGGTCGATACGGCCATTGTCGGCCATTTTGCCGATGTCAGTGCCATTGGCGGCATCGCCATCGGCACGATGTTGTTCGACTTGTTGTATTGGAACTTCGGTTTCCTCCGTGTCGGCACTTCGGGTCTTACCGCCCAAGCTTTTGGCCGTAAGGACTTGGCCGAGTGTCGGCGCATCCTTATCCAGAGCACGGGCATTGCCGTACTCGGAGCGCTGGTGATTTGGGCTATTCAGTGGCTCTTTATCACCGTCGCTTTCGCCTGTATTCCGTGTTCGCCGGCGGTAGCCGATTTTGCCAAGCACTACTTTTATGTGCGTATATGGGCCGCTCCGGCCACCCTGTCGCTGTTAGCGCTCAAAGGGTGGTTCATCGGTATGCAAGACACCGTCAGCCCCATGGCGACCGACCTTATGGTCAATTTGGTCAACATCGTTGCCAGCTATACGTTGGTGGTCTATACCTCCGTTGGTCCCGTCGGCGTTGCCTACGGCACGCTCTTGGCGCAGTATTCGGGGCTGCTCTTGGCGCTGCTTATCTTAGCCGTGCGCTATCGTATTTTCCAATCCGCCACCGTAGAGGCTTTTCGCCATATCGGACAAGGCATGCGCCACTTGTTGGCGCTCAACGGCAACATTTTTGTGCGCTATCTGTGCGTCATGGTCATCAATGTCGGTTTCACTTCGTTGGCGTCACGCTACGGCGACACCGAGTTGGCCATGTCCGCCATTATGATGAAGCTGTTCCTTCTTTTCTCCTACTTCACCGACGGATTTGCCTACGCCGGCGAAGCGCTTGTCGGGCGGTATATCGGCGAGCGGCAGAGCGCAGAGCTACGGCAGGCGGTGCGCCTGCTGTTTCTGTGGTCCGTCGGCTTGGGCGTGGTCTTTTCCGTACTCTATGCCGTGGCCGCTACGCCCTGCTTCCGACTGATGACCAACGAGTCGTCTGTCATCGACCTGTCCCGCCATTTTGCGGGTTGGCTGATTGCCATGCCGCTCTTTTCCGCAGCCGCTTATATGTGGGATGGTATTTATGCGGGTGCCACGGCCGGCCGAGAGATGCGAAATGGTATGATTTTTGCGGCCCTTTCTTTCGTGCTTGGCTATGTTGCCACCTGCCATTTTTTGGGGTTGCATGCCATCTATGTCGGCTTTTTTGCCCATTTGATAGCTCGTGTAGTCTATCTTACCGCCCATTGGCATCGTGTCTATGATAGAGAAATTAGCAAATCGTAAGTGGAAAGTGCTCAAGAGTGAGTCGGTTCTCAATCTTGGGCCGTGGCTCAATGTCCGGCAAGAGACGGTCGAGTTGCCCAACGGCACCCAAATCCCCACTTGGTTTGTGTTGGAGTTCCCTGATTGGATCAATGTCATTGCCATTACCAAGGACGGCGAGATGGTTATGGAGGACCAATACCGCCACGCTTTGGGCGAGACCCACTACGAGTTAGTGGCAGGCGTTGTCGATCCGGGCGAGACGCCTTTGTATGCGGCACAGCGCGAGTTGAGCGAGGAGACAGGCTACGAGGGCGGTGAGTGGCAGCTCTATATGACTCTTTCGCCCAACCCGACCAACCATAACAACTTGAGCTACACCTTCCTTGCCACAGGCGTGGAGAAGGTACGCGAGCAGCACCAAGAGCCCACCGAAGACATTCATGTCCATATCCTGACTAAGGCCGAGGTGCATGAGTTGCTTGCGGGCGGAGAGATTATCCAAGCGCTCCATGCCGCCCCGTTGTGGAAGTATTTTGCCGAACATCCGTTGTAATCGTTCGAGCTTACTTGTAGTCGTTCTATCTTAACAATAGAGATATATCGTACATCAATTTTGAAACGCTATCGATACATAGTATTCGCTTTGCTATTCCTGCTTTGCAGTGTAGTTTTTCGGGGGATATCCTCTCCCTTAGCGTGTGTCGTTGCGCCTACCCCAGCCTGCACCCTTACCTGCGATGATTCGGACGACGACCGAACCATTGGCCAAGCCGAGTCGGTGCAGTCGTTTGCTTTGTCGGGCTACTCTCCCTGCCAGTCCTCCAATTGGTTCCGTACGCAGCGCGAGAACAGCTCCCGCACCCTTCAGGACAATTCCCCTTCTCGTATTGTCCCTTCTCATGCTTTATTTGCCGTAGTCGAAACGGCAGCAAATCATATTCTCGGTACGCACATATCTTTTGGCAAGGCGTTGGTTGTCGGCCTATCCAAGGAGGATATTGCGTTTCCTTTCCATAGTTTTTGGTAATTGGTACTTGGCTCCGACTTGGGTCGGATATTCTCTTATCAACAGGACGACGAATCTCGATTCGTTGCCCCATTACATAGTACGAATTTTCTAAAAACAAAAACCCATGGATACTTCCATTGTCATTTTAACCCTTGTTTTTTTAGCTATTTTCGTAGTGCCGTTTGTGGTAGTCAGCTGTATCAACAAGCGCAAAGCCCACAAGCAGCATTCCGATGACGCCGATACGGCTCACTAAACAGAGCCTTAATCCAAACGATATATATTATTTTACGAGCCCCC